>JAFXBC010000023.1 GCA_017516825.1 Clostridia bacterium
CCATAAAAATCAACGGCAGCGGCTTTCTTTACAATATGGTGCGTATTATTTCGGGCACGCTGTACGACATCGGCGTTGGAAAACTGGAAGAAACTGTAATTGATAAAGTCTTTGAAACCAAAGGTACTTTACAACCACTCATTTGACACGTCAACCAACGCTTTTCCCTTTATACGGCGGAAACTCCGTCAACACCTGACCCTGCGTTCAAGGCTCGGCATTGCGGCTCGGAGGTGATAAACGATCACGTCGGCTCCTGCCTCGCACCAAACGGCAGGTCTCTGAAAACCAAGAAGGTGAACGTCCTTGTCCTCGTCACGGCTTTTATGATGTTGTGGTGATTATAGCACGGCTTTTTCTGTTTGTCAATAGTTTTTTGTGATTTTTCCATCACTTTTTTCTTATTCACCGCTGCCCATCCACAGATCCATGGCAGACAGACGATTTTTGATATAGTTCTCAATAGCTTCCCCTGTCACTGCGCTTTGGGAATAAGCGGGCAGAAGCTCCTTTTCCAGCTCCAGAAGCTCAGCTTCGATCTCCTTTTGTTGCTCGGCAAAGCTCCTATACAGCAAAGCGGGGGAGCGGAAAACGGTGGCGCGGAGCTGGGCGTAGCGGGTCTGCAATTCCTCACCGAACAGGGCGCAAAGCCGTTGCCACAGCAGGTTTTCCCCGGTGTAAGCAACTCCTCCCTCCTCCGCGGGCGGGGGGACTCCCAGGGTGGAGGCGGACTGTCTGCCGTCCGTCCGCAGGCCGTAGGCGGTGTGAAGGGGCGAGAAGGAGGGCACCCAATGCTTCCCGTCCGCCGTGGACCAAAGCACTCCCGCCGTGTCTCCCTCGCCGGAGCCGAACAGCACCGTCAGCAAAAACTGATCCATCAGCGCCGTGAGATCGGTGTAGTCGGAAAGCCCCTCCTTGAAGTCCTCGTCGGAGGCGGTACGGATGAAGTGGGAGAATTTTTCAAAGCTCTTCTTGGCCCATTCCGGGCTTTCAGAGGAGCAGTATTGCAAAACGAACCCTTCCTCGTCAAAGACGGGGTTGGTGGTAAACAGGCATTCCGGGCTGTGAAGACTGCTGCGGAACACCGCGGTGGGACTCCCCTGGTAGCCAGGGAAGGTGTAGGCCCAATCCCCCAAGGGCGGGGTCAGACGGTACAGCCCCAGGTAGACGTCGTCTCGGTATACCTGCACAGGGAATCCTCCGCCGATGAGGGAGGGGATCCACTCCGGTGCCTGGCCTGCACTGATCCGAAGCTGGGCGCAGGCATCCCAAAGCACCTGTGCCGCCGCGGCACGGGCGTAGGTCAGATCGGGAATACAGGGATCCAGACGGTAAGCGCTTTTTTCTCCCCAGCCCAGATCCACAGGGAACAAGCTGCCGTTTTTGGTAAACAGCAATTGGATCTCGGGCTTGCCCTCCTCCGTGCGGGCGTTGCTGTCGCAGGTGAAGTGCAGTTCTCCGTGGGAATAAAATACCGACCCCCCGGAGGAAAGATAGACCTTGGGCAGGGCGGAGGTGTTGCCCGTTCCCCTGGTCTGCAAATACCCGCAGGACTTGCACAGACGGTACTCCTCGCCTCCCTCGGTGAGGGTGGCGGCTACCCCCACGATCCAGCTCCCGAAGGAATGGGTAGAGGTGGTGCGGTAGTCGGAGTAATAGGTCTCCCCGCAGGCACAGGTATGGACGGTGTAGCCCATCTCCGTGCAGGTGGGAGGGATGACGGTGTCAATATATTGATGCTCGTGAGGGGCACAGCCTGCCAACAGTAAAAGACAGCAGATCCCCAAGCAAAGGAGTTTTTTCATCTTTTTTAGCATTCCTTTCGTAAAAGGCTACTTCACACTTTCTTGCGGAAGGTGCGGGCCACCCACACCACCAGGAAGATCACTACGCCGAAGGCCAACAAGGCGGTGACGTAGAAAAGTACGCCTCCCGTCTCCCCGGACGGGGCGTTTTCTTCCTCTTTGGAAAGTATGGCTTCAATGGATTCCGCGGCCCCCGCATCCTCCGGGGCGTAGAGATATTCCAGCCCGCCGATGAGGATATGCTCCCCGTTCCTTGCGAAGGAGAACACGTCCGCCCCGCCGTCTCCCACGGCGATGTAAATATTCCCCTCGAAAACGCCGTAGCGGATGGGATTCACCGTACTGCCGATGAACTGATACCCGCCCCCGTCGGGGAAGAAGTTATAGCCCACGTTGAGCCCGATGGTCTCGTCGGAAAAATACCAGGCGCCGTCCAGATAGGTCTCCCCTTGGTTGATGGGGCCGGGGGCACAGCCGCATAACAGCAGGATGGCCATCACGGCGATAGCCGCCGCAGAAAGGATTCTTTTCATTTTCTCTTAAACTCCTGCAAAAAGGGATTGTGTGCGATCTCGTCGGAGAGGGTGGTCTTCTCGTCGTGACCGGGGTAAACGGTGTAATCTCCCGGGAGGTTGCAAAGCATCCGCAGGGAATTTGCCATGTCTGTGGCGTCTCCGCCGAAATTCAGAGTGCCGATGCTCCCCTTGAACAGGGTATCCCCGGTGAACAGATTGTCCTCAAACAAATAGCAAACGCTCCCCTTGGTGTGCCCGGGAGTGGGGATCACGTAGAAGGAAAACCCGCCCACGGTGTAGCCGGATTCCCTGTCGAACACGTAGTCCGCCTCCTCAAAGGGACGGGGATCGTAGGGGATCATGGGGGAGAACATATCCCGCCGGGTGAGCAGATGAGCGTCTGCCTTGTGGATGCAAACGGGAGCGCGGTCACTGCGGAGATCCCCCAGAGCCAGAATGTGATCGAAATGCCCGTGGGTCAGCAGGATCAGACGGCATTTTGCCTCCATGCGGTGAAGCAGATCCTGGATCAACGTCAGGTTGTCCCCCGGGTCAATGACGCAGGCGTCCCCCGTCTCTTTGTTTTTCACCACGTAGCAGTTGGTGGAAAGCATTCCCACCGTCACTCTGCCGATCTCGTATCCGCTCATAACCGATTTTTCCTTTCCCGTGTCTGTATATCATGCCGAAAACAAGGCAAAGATAAAAGCAGAACATCTTACTTTCTTAGTTTACCACAAAGGAAGTGGGGATGTAAAGTCTTTTTTGTAAAATTTTCAAAGGAGGACACTTCATGAGCGAAAAAGAACTGCTGTATCTGGAGGACGCCCTGGGGCACGAGCAATTTCTCATGGCCCAATGCACCGAGTGCGCCGCCAAGCTGACCGACCCCGGTCTGAAAAACTTCGTCAGCGGCCTTGCCGCAGGCCACGGGGAACTGTTTAAGACCCTCTACAACGTACTGTAACATTTCAACGGAAAGGAACACACATGGACGACAAAAACCTCATGGAGAGCCTTCTCCTCACCACCAAAGGGGTAGGGGACCTCTACCTCCACGGATCCATCGAATCCTCCACCGCCAAGGTGAGAGGCGTTTTCGATTCTTCCCTCACCCGTACCCTGCAGATGCAGAAGGAGATCTACGACAAAATGAAGGAAAAGGGCTGGTACCCCACCCAGAACGTGGAGCAGTCCAAGATCAACCAAACCAAGCAGAAATTCGCAAGCAATTAAAAGAACGCAAGAGGCTGAGTCTTTCGACCCAGCCTCGTTTTTATTTTTCCCCCGAAAGCGACAGCTTTCGGCAATGAAGTTTCTTTGGAGATTGTTAAGAACCTTTCTTTTCAAAGAAAGGTTCTTAACTCCCCATATCCTTTAATTCTGATACCCCGGATGGATGGTGACCACCTCGCCGCCCTTGGAGGAGTCAACCCCGTCGTGGGTGACGGTGAACCGATCCTCATAGGGCGCCCCGATGGCGGCCCGTCTGTCCTCGCTCATGGGGACACGGTATAGGGTGCCGTCGATCTCGCGGTAAAGATAAGTCTCGTGCCAGATCACACCCTTCACCAAGGTCTCGGTGGCAATAGCCGTCCCGCCCTCGTTGCCGGATTGGTCAATGGCACATACCCGCTTGAACTCCGCATCCATCCCCGTGCCCTGTCCGGGAGAGGTGAAGATGGGGCTCAAGAAATCCGCAGGGGCGTTCCAGCCGTACTTCTCGCGGATCTCCACGGAGGAAGGCAGGGTAGAGACCGCCAATACCTCGATCTGCAGCTGCATCTTCCCGGGCTCGGGTGAGAACACGATGATCCTCAACTGATCCCCGGGGAGGTAGTAATACTCGGTGTACCTCCAGTGATAATTGGCAATGCAGTTGTTTCCGTTGGCGGAAACGGCGTATTCACCGCCGTGGGCATCGTAACCGCCCACGTCCTGATCCTCATCGGTGATGTACCGCCAGAAGGGACGGAAGGCGATGTTCCCGGTGCTGAGAGTGCCGGACTTCACGTCCGTAAGCGCCCGGGAGAAGGAAAGCCCTACGTCGGATTCCGTCTGTGCGTGACCGCCAAGGTAAACGGAGGGGTTGTCCAGATTCTTCACGCCCGGATCTGCGGCAAGGCTGTCGTCGTAACTGCCGTTGTAGCGGTTGATATCGATCTCGGGCAGGGTGACGGTGGCTTCAATGCCCACCCACTTGTCCTTGGAGGAGACCACCTTGTAATACCAGGCACCGCCGAACAAAGCGGGCTTGGCGGGATTCTTCTTTTCTCCTTCGATCACACCCTCCCAAAGCGGAGGAGCGGCCATGGCCTCCGTCTCCATCACGGTGATGGTGCGGAATACCGCCTCCGCCGCATTGCCCGCAGAGTCGGTGACGAAATAGCCGATGGTGTATACCCCGGGAACGTTGGGGTCGAACCCGCCGTCGTTGATCTCCACACGGTCGACGATCTTGCCGTCCACGTCGTCTTTTGCGGTAACGCCGTTCATCAGATCAAACTCCTCTCCCTTTTTGATAGTCACCTCGCGAACGCTCTTGTTGATCCGCAACACGGGAGGCTCGGTATCCGGCTCGGTGCTTACGGGCGCTTCCGAGGAGACGTCCGCAGAGCTTTCTGCGGGTGCAGGCGCCGCTTCCCCGCAGGCGGATAACAGCAAAACTGCCGAAAGTAGAAACAAAAACCATTTTTTCATAAGGACTCTCCTTTATTCCAGCACCAGCGTTCCGCCAATGGGGTAAATGTTTTGTTGGTTCAAAGCCAACGCACCGCTGACGTAGTCGGAGGAGAAGAGGGACTGGATCAGGAAGGTGCGGCAGAGGACTGCCCCGGGGTTGCCCACGAAGGCCAACTGCCCGCCGTTGGGGATGATGCTGTCCAGCTCTGCTGCAAGCCCTTTGAACATACCGCCGCCGGAGGTGGCGTCGATGGAGTTGGTCCAGGAAAGACCGGAGGTCTTCACGGAGTTGTCTGCATTGATTTGAATGGTCTCACCGCAGGCGATGCGTACCTGTACGATCAATCCGTTTTCGTCGGTGATGACGATGACGCCGTTGGGGAAGAAGGGAACGGTGCCGTTGTTGGTATGCTCTGCTTTGTGAGCGTTGTATTCTTCCAGGAAGAAGTCCTTGTCCATCACCTGGATCACGTCCGCTGTGCGGAAGGAGGTGCCGGAGGAGGTGTACACCAAAGCGGAGGTATCGTTGAGACGATAGGGGATCTCTCCGCCCAGGGTGAGGGTGATCTTTTCGTATACAGGGCGCACGATGACCTCAACAGTGGCCTCTGCCTTGTTGCCCGCTTCGTCGGTGACGGCAACGGTGACGGTATAAGTGCCGGGTATATCGGGATCATACCCGCCCTCGTTCGTGATGGCGATCTGCAAGTCCTCGGTGGCGGTGACGTTATCCATCGCCTCCACGCCTTCCAGCAGATCCACAGCACTTCCCGCATCGTGGGAGACGGAAGGAAGCTTGCCGTTCTTGGCGTTCACAAAAGCGGGAGGGATGGTATCCCCGCCTGCGCTCTCCTCGGTGGAGGATTCTGCCGGGGAGCTTTCCAAAGAGCTTTCCGCAGAGCTTTCAGCAGGTGCAGGTGCCGCTTCCCCGCAGGAAGCAAGCAAAAGAACAGTGGCAAGGAGTAAAAGAAGAATGCGTTTCATAGTTTTATCCCTTTCATTTTTGATAACTAAATTTACCATTGAATGCCCTCATCCTCATCATCGTCGTCCTGGGGACGGGGAGCAGGCTTTTCTTTTTTTGCGGGAGGCTCCGTGCGGAAGGCGGGGTTCTTCCGTTGGGGATCAAACCAAACCTTGTCCGCCCGGTAAAGGGCGGTGAGAATGAACCACCGCAACAGCACCTCGGTGATGGACATGATGCCAAAGCCGTGCTCTGTGATCTCCGGCAACGCCAGCACCAGATACACCAGGCTGTCCGCGGCGTAAAGCCCCAAGGCCAAACGGAAAGCAGGCAGCTTTTCCTGGCGCAGTACCAAAATCTCACAGGCAAGGAAGCAGAAGAAGATGACGACAGCCATGACGATGGTCAAATACGCCCAGCTCCCTCCCGCCTTTGCACCCCGCAGGATCAGCTCCCTGGGAAGAAATGCGGAAAAAGGGAAGTACAGCATCACGGAAAAGGAGGCCAACACGATGTTGATGGCCGTTACCGCCAATACCCCCAATAAGGACCACTGTCCCGTCCTATACAGCTCGTAAGGCGATTTGTTTCTCATACGCCGTTCCTCCCATGGTTTTTTCTCCCTTTCAGTATATCATGCATTTTCCATTCTGTCAAGAATCCCAATTGTAAACAAAAAAGGCCGATTTCTCAGCCTTTTTTTGAAATCTTATTCCCGCGGTGCTTCCAGGCTGTCCGCCATCTGCAGGGCGGCCTCTTCGGAATGGGCCTGGATCTCGTAGCCGCACCCCGCGATATCCGCGGTGGCGAAGAACGTCACCTCTCCTGTGACGGGATGGGTCCATTCCTTCAGGTAAAATGTCCCCGCCTCCGTCTCGTAGGATCGGAGATACCCCTCGGGAACTCCCATCTTCCGCCCGATGTGGATCTGCAAGGAGACCACGGACTCGGTTTGGTAGTTGATCTGCAAGCAGGGGTAATGCCGTTCCTCCAAAGTGGCGGGATCCACGACGATCCGATGGTTCAGTAAAACGATCAAGCTCCCCGTGCCGTAGGTGCCCTTGCCGTCCCCGTCCCAGGTGGGGCAGTAAAGGGGATGCTTCGTGGGCAAGCCTTCTTCCACGGCGACAAAGGCTTCCGCAAGGCTTTGGAATTCCCCGGTCACAAGATTCCCGACTTCCTCTTTCCAGCCTGTGGAGGAGAGGATCACCCGCCCTGCAAAGTAGGGAGGCTCCTTGGATTCCTCAGGCAGGGAAGGTGCCTGTGAGGAGGCCGCTTCCGGAAGAAAGAAGGAAAGCAACCCGCCGTCGGAGGCCGCCAGCGCCAGGGCCGTGCCCAGGGTGCCCATCAGCACCAGGCAAGCCGCCGCCACCGCCAGCCGTGCGGGACGGATCCCTGCTTTTCGCCCTTCCGTTTGGATCCCCAAGCGGGAGAGGGTCTCCTCCCTGCCGACGTGGGGAATGGCGTCGAAGGCAGCCCGTAGTTTCTTTTTCATTCAGTTTATCTCCCTTCTCCGTAGTATCGTCGAAGCTTTTCCAGCCCTCTTTGATAATGCTTTTCCGCGCCGGCCGCAGTAATGCCCAAAAGGGAGGCGATCTCCTTGTGGCGGCATTTGCAGTAGACCCGCAAGATCACCACCTCCCGCTCCGTTTCTCCCAGAGAATTCAGCGCATCCAGGCAGATCACTTCGTCCTCCACCATGCCCTTGGGCGTATCTGCGGCGGGAAGCTCCTCCTCGGTGAGGTGTATACGGCTTTGCTTTTTCACCATGTCCAGCGCCGTATGACGGGCAATGGAAAGGATCCACCCCTTGGCACTCCCTCCTTGGTAGGAGGAAGCGCACTCCAGGATCTTGCACAGAGTCTCCTGGGCGGCATCCTCCGCATCCGCGTGGTTGCGGAGAACGCCGTAGGCCACGGAGTAGATCAGCCGATAGGTGTGGTCGTAAAGAACACCGATCTCCTCGGGCTTTCCCGCCGCGATGGCTTTTATTGCTTTTTCGCACAGCAGATTCACCGCAACGGACGGGAGCATGGGGAGGGCCTCCTTTTTTACGCTTGGATCAAGCTATCGATCATTTGCTTTGCCGCCTCCGGGTCGTATGCCACCACGGAGTACAGACAGCCCTCCACCACCCCCGTGAGGGTGCAGAAGGAATTGCCGTTGACCAAATTGGTGCATCCCCGCAGGTAGAAGGTGTTTCCGTGAGACAGGTAGACCTCATCGTAGGCTTCCGCGGAAAGATCGGGGGCATACCCCAGGGTGATCTTTACGTTTTGGATGGAAGATGTGGCGTAGTTCATCTGGATGGATTGATAGGTGGTACTGCACCCCTTGGCGGGATCCATGACCATAACGGGGTTGTTCAAAAGGATCAGAACTCCTCCGCCGTAGGTTTGGAGATGTCCGCCGTCGGCGGCAGGGTAGTACAAGGGATAGGGGGCGTTCAACGCCCGCAGAGCGTCTCCGATGGAGGTAAATTCCCCGGTGACGCACTTTCCCAGAACGTCGTCCCAGGCGGTGGAGGACAGAAGCACCAGATCGGGGGTGTACGCCTCGATGGGAGGCAGGGGCTCGTCCTCCGAAACGGGTGCTTCTTCGGGCGCTTCTTCAGGCGTTGCTTCCGGTGCTTCTGCGGGCAGGGAAGGGACTTCCGGGACGGATACCGCAGGCAGTTCTCCCGCAGGGGATTCCTGCTCTCCCGCAAAGGCCAACAACCCGCCTGCCAACGCCAATACGCCGCAGAGGAACAGCGCGGTCAATGCTTTTAGTTTCATAGGTGTGTTTCCTTTCGTTTTTTCGTGGGCCTTCGAAGGTTCACCTATAAGTCGATCCAAAAGGGTATTTTCGGACAAGGTTTTTGAAAAAAGCAAAAAAGCGGGAGCTCCCCGCTTTTGCGTTTGCCGTTTTTCAGCTCTTTTTCAAAACCTTTTTGCACCATCTGCGTTTGCCGCAGGTGGGACACTTCAGGTAACGGGTGGTGCCCATATGCATGGCGTTCAACGCCTGGGTATAGGTAGGCACGATCTCGTGGCCGCATTTCTTGCACTTGTAAGCGCCCACGCTGATCTCCAGCTTC
Organism: Clostridia bacterium; assembly: GCA_017516825.1. Lineage (GTDB taxonomy): Bacteria > Bacillota > Clostridia > Oscillospirales > CAG-382 > Coliplasma. Next base: position 9,046 of record JAFXBC010000023.1, read on the forward strand.
AATGCGTAGAAGCAAGGGATCAGGAATACCACGCAGAGCCCTAAAACCGCCACGACCTGCCAGATTTCCTCGGGCACAAAATACCACACGGCTAGGCAGCCCGCCAGCAATGCCGCCATGCTGAGCCACATAATGATCCACATGGATCTCCAGACCGTTTTGTTTTTCCGCTCCAGCTCCTGTGCCATTTCCATTAAATTGTTTTCCATTTTCTTGTTGTAGTTCTCCACAGATACTACCTCCCCTGTAAATAAATCGTTGATAGTGACGCCCAGAATGCCGCACAGCGCGGGAATGGTGGCAACGTCGGGCATCGCCTTCCCGTTTTCCCATTTGGAAACCGCTCTGTCCGTGATGTTCAGCTTTTCCGCCAATTGCATCTGGGTCAAGTTGTTTTTCTTTCTTTGTTCTGCAATGAATTTGCCGATCTTCAATTGATCCATTGTTCGGCCTCCTTTCGCTATGCAGTATACCCGTCTTTTTCACCAAAGTCTACACACCGTCGGTTGAATAGGGGAGAACTCAACCGCAGGTGGAGTCTTATTTCTTCATTTCCATGTAGGGCAAAAGGGTAAAACCGCTCTTATTGTAGACGTGCAAAGCCCTCTCGTTGTCTTCTTCTACCTCCAAACGCAACAAAGCGTCGGGGTAAGCCGTTTCTACAAACCGCAAAAACGCACTTCCCAAGCCCAGACCCCGAAAGGCTTCCTTCACGTACAGATCCTCGATCCAGATGCATCTCTTTCCGAACTCGGTGGAAAAGCTTTTTGCCAGCATCCCGTAGCCTGCCACCTCACCCGCCTGCAGGAACACGTACCCTTCCAGATAAGGCGAGCCTTGCACACAGCAGTCGATGTCCGATTGGAAGATCTCCTCCGAGCCGTTTGTGGAAACGGCAGGGGAGGCGTAAAACACGCGCATCATCTCCAGTACGCTTTGCCGATCTTGTTCCTCCATTTTTCTGATGATGGGCGTCTCTGTCATTGGTCTGTACTCTCTTTCCGTTGCTTTCTTGATCATACCACAAAAAGGAGAAAAAGTAAAGAGGAAAAACTCGTCCCTATCCGGGCGATTCGTGAATCGCCCCTACAAAAA
>JAFXBC010000005.1 GCA_017516825.1 Clostridia bacterium
ACCGTATTGCACAGCCGTAACGGCTCTATTCCGCGCTTGCTCAGGGTGACAAACGGACACAGCGGCTACGACCCGCGCGAGCCAGCCCGACGGGCTGGGTTGCTCAGAGGTGACCAAGTCGGCGGACGGCTTTCGTCCGCACATTGCCGTATACCGCCGACGTCAAAAACAGCAAGCTGTTTTTGTTGAGATTTGGTTCCATTCCGCGCGGCCAACCCGCAGGGTTGGTATGCTCAACTGGTGACCAAGTCGGCGTTCAGCCTTCGGTTTATGCGTGGTATCGTTTCGCCGACGTCAAAAACGATAAATCGTTTTTGGAACTGCGGTGCACAAATTAGCGAGATACGGTAATCCACAAACCCAACCAAGCCCTGTTTATTTACAAACCATTTTCTCCCTCATCCCCCGAAAACGACAGTTTTCGGCACTTAGGGTTCTTTGGAGATTGTTAAGAACCTTTCTTCCCGAAAGAAAGGTTCTTAACGCCGACCTGACTACAAACCAAAAAGACCGCTCTTTCGAACGGTCTTTTCCTTTCCATCCCTTACAGATGATACTTACTCTCCAGGTCTTCCAATTTGACCTGCAGATCGTGAAGCTCCTTCTTTTTCTTCAAAGCCACACGGGAGACCACAGCCGCCAGGGCAACGGAGGCGAAGAACGCCACCACGAACAACAGAATTCTCACCACTCTGTCGCCCCCCTCGATCTGGGTCCACACGGAGAACATATAGATGAACGCCCCGATGATCACGCCGCCGCACAGCATATACAAAATGTCGGACAGCATCTTCACCAGATTGTACTTCTTTTCCACCTTCAACGCCTGCTCACGGAGAACCAGGTATTGATCTTTTGCTTTTTCTCTTTCGGATGCCATAACGCTTACTCCTCAACAATGTTTTCTGTGGTTTCTTCGGAAGCCGCTTCTTCGGGAATCTCCGCCTTGGCGGCAACGTCAAAGCTCACCAGCTTTGCATCCTCCGCCAAACGCATGACGATAACGCCGGAGGTGGGTCTGCCGTAAACGGGTACCTCGGAGGCCGCGGTGCGGACGATCATACCGCCGTCGGTGATCATCATCAGGTCGTCCTCCTCCTTCACCAGGGCAATGCCGGTGAGAAGGCCGGTCTTTTCGTTGACGGCGTGGCCGCGAACGCCCATACCGTAACGCTTCTGCACGGGGAAGGAAGCGATCTCGCTGCGCTTGCCGTAGCCGCCCTCGGTGAGGGTCATCACCTTGAATTCTTCGTTGTCAGCCCCTTCGGGAATGACGCAGGCCCCTACCAGGTAGTCTCCCTCGCGAAGTTCCATGGCGCCTACGCCGCGAGCCTGTCTGCCCATACATCTGGCGTCGGTCTCCGCAAAACGGATGGTAGCGCCGTTGTGAGAGGCGCAGAGGATATGATCCCGCCCGCCGGTCTTGTGGACGGCCAACAGCAAATCGTCCTCATCCAGATTGATGGCGAACAGACCGCTCTGCCTGCGGGATTTGTATTCGATGAGCTGAACCCGCTTCATCACGCCCTTGCGGGTGATGAATACCAGGTACTCGTCCTCGGTGAATTCCTTAATGGAAAGCCCTGCGGTGATCATTTCCCCTTCGGAAAGGTTCAAAACGTTCACCAAATTGGTTCCCTTTGCGGTACGGGAGGCCTCGGGGATCTCAAAGCACCGCTTGGTATACATTCTGCCCTTGTTGGAGAACAGCAAGAGGGTATCGTGGGAGTAAGCCACGAACACGTTCTTCACGAAGTCCTCTTCCTTGGTGCCCATGGCGGTAACACCCTTGCCGCCTCTCCGCTGTGCAGCATAGGTAGCGGCGGGCAGGCGCTTGATGTAGCCGTCGTTGGTAACGGTGATCACGCAATCCTGCTTCTCGATCAGGTCCTCGATGAGGATCTCGTTCTCCACCTCCACGATGTCGGTACGTCTGTCATCGCCGAAGCGGGAGGAAACGTCCTCCAAGTCCTCCTTGATGATGGCGAACACTCTTGCAGGGTTGGCAAGGATGTCCTTCAAGTCCTCAATGAGGGCGTACAGCGCGTTCAAGCGATCCTCGATCTTCTGTCTTTCCAAGCCGGTAAGCTTACCCAGGGTCATCTCCACGATGGCCTGTGCCTGGATCTCGGAAAGCCCGAAGCGGTTCATCAAATTCTGCTTGGCGTCGGGAATGCTGGAGGAGTGGCGGATGATATGCACCACTTCGTCGATGTTGTCGATGGCGATCATGTAGCCCTCGTAAATGTGGGCTTCCTTCTCCGCCTTTGCCAGCTCGAACTTAGTCCTGCGGACGATGACCTCTTCTCTGTGCTCGATGTAGAGCTGAAGGATCTGCTTCAGGTTCAGCACCTTGGGCTCGCCCTTCACCAGCGCCAGCATATTCACACCGCAGGTGTCCTCCATCTGGGTGTACTTGTAAAGGAGATTCAAAACGATCTGGGGGTTGGCATCCTTCTTCAGCTCGATAACGATGCGCATACCCTTTCTGCCGGATTCGTTACGGATGTCGGAGATGCCCTCGATCTTCTTCAGCTTTACCAGATTCACCATGTTCTCCAAAAGCAGAGAACGGTTTACCTGGTAGGGAAGCTCGGTGACGATGATGGCAGTTCTGCCCTTTTTCTCCTCAAAATGGGCCTTGGCACGGACCTTGATATGTCCCTTGCCGGTCATGTAAGCCTGGTAGATCCCCGCGGTGCCGTAAATGGTGCCGTAGGTGGGGAAGTCGGGGCCCTTCACGAACTGCATCAGCTCGGGAATGGAGCATTCGGGGTTGTCCATGAGATAAGAGCAGGCGTTGCAAACCTCTCTCAGGTTGTGGGGCGGCACGTTGGTGGCCATACCCACCGCAATACCCACGGAGCCGTTTACCAACAGGTTGGGGAAACGGGCGGGAAGCACGGAAGGCTCCTTGCGGGTGTTATCGAAGTTGGGATCGAAATCCACCACGTCCTTGTCGATGTCCGCCAGCATTTCGTCGGCAATTTTTGCCATTCTCGCCTCGGTATAACGGTAAGCCGCAGGGGGGTCGCCGTCGATGTTACCGAAGTTACCGTGACCGTCCACCAAAGGATAACGCAAAGAGAAATCCTGCGCCATACGCACCATGGTGTCGTACACGGCGGAGTCGCCGTGGGGATGGTAACGGCCCAGCACGTCGCCCACCGTGGTGGCAGACTTGCGGTGAGGCTTGTCGTGGGTCAGATGGTCCTCGTACATGGCGTACAAAACACGGCGGTGAACCGGCTTGAAGCCGTCACGCACGTCCGGCAATGCACGGGCAACGATGACCGACATGGCATAGTCGATATACGCATTCTTGATCTCGTCTTCAATGCGGATATCCTTGATATGCTGTACCTCGTGGGCACTGTAATCGTATTCTTTTTCAGCCATTGGAATTTCTCCTTGTCTTTTTCAGATCTATGCTGTAACTCTATGGAAAATAGGGGATACATCACTTTGTCGTTGGAAACGCCCCCGCCTCTTACCTCGATCCCAAGGTTCCAAAAACAGCTTGCTGTTTTTGATGTCGGCGAAACGATACCACGCATAAACCGAAGGCTGGACGCCGACTTGGTCACCCTGAGCGAGGAGGGCGCAATATGCTACGAACAAGCCACCGCAGAATGACCCCCGACGAGTCGAACTTCCGTGAGTGGTGTAAACCCGAACGGAAGGCAAAAAATGCCTGCATTTTTTGAGGGTATGGGAATCTCTTTCGATACAGCCGTTTCGTTCCCTTTGTTACAATAAACAGTTCTTTACTCCCAAAAAGGAACATCAGACTCGTCTCATATCCCTCAACCTGCTATCGCAGGTCTCGGTTTTGCTCCGTTCGCTACGCTCACCTACGCAAAACTTCGACGGTTTGCTTGCAAACCTGAACTCAAGGATGACACGCTGACGTTGGAAACGCTTTGGCTACTTGTCACCCTGAGCAAGGCAGGGTGCACAGTACTTTCTAAAGGAACACACAGCAAGACCCCTGCCGCGTCGAACCTTGACGAGTGGCGTTAGCCCGAGG
>JAFXBC010000024.1 GCA_017516825.1 Clostridia bacterium
CGGGCTGGATCTGCGCTTGGAAGACGGCTGGATCTCCGCAAACGGCACTACCTTAGGCGGAGACAACGGCATCGCCGTGGCTTACGGCCTTGCCATTCTGGCCTCCGACGATCTTGACCACCCCCCGCTGGAGGTGGTGTTCACCTCCGACGAGGAAATCGGCCTTCTGGGGGCAAAGGCTCTGGATATGAGCAAGCTGAAGGGTAAATTCTTGTTGAACCTGGATTCCGAAAGCGAAGGGATCCTGACCGTTTCCTGCGCGGGAGGCTCCATGACCACCGTGACCCTGCCCTTCACCCGTACCTTTGAACAGGGCAAGGTGTCCCGCATCACCTTCTCCGGTCTTTTAGGCGGTCACTCCGGCGCAGAGATCCACAAGGGCCGCGCAAACGCTGCCGTGCTGGCAGGGGAGCTTTTGGGCAAATGGGGCGGCAAGTTGATCTCCGCCCGTGGCGGCAGTGCCGACAACGCCATTATGTCCTCCCTGACCTTGGAGGTTCTGGGAGAAGGCGCAGAGGAGGCCGCCAAGGCTTGCGAAGGGGAGTTCCGCGCCCGCTATCCCGAAGAAAACATCACCCTCACCGTGGAGACCCTCCACGAAAACGGGGGAGAAGCGGTTTCTGTCGATCTGGGCGGCTACCTGCGAAAGGCTCCCTACGGCGTGCAGGCCATGAGTCTGGAAATTGAAGGTCTGGTGCAGACCTCTCTGAACGTCGGCATTCTGGAAACCAAGGAAGATGCCTTCGTTGCCACCTATTCCGTGAGAAGCTCCGTGGAAGCGGAAAAGACGGCGCTGAATGCTCTCGTTGCTGAGATCGCAACCGCATTCGGCGGCTCTGCGGTGACGGAAGGGGAATATCCCGCCTGGGAATACCGCAAGAAGTCTCCCCTCCGCGACTTGATGGTGAAGGTGTATGAGGATTCCTTCGGCAAGGAGATGAAGGTGGAGGCCATCCACGCAGGGCTGGAATGCGGCCTGTTTGCGGGAGGCATCCCCGGGCTGGATGCAGTTTCCTTCGGCCCCGACATGGCAGACATCCACACCCCCGCGGAAAGACTTTCCGTGGAATCCGTTTCCTCCACCTGGCGGTATCTGCTGTCCGCGTTGGCGGCTATGCAGGATCTCCGTGAGCCGGAGGAGGACGAGGAAGAAGGGGAAGCGGAGGAAGCTCCTAAGAAGAAAGGATTTCTGGGTTTATGGAATCGGCGGAAGTAAAGGGAACCCTGTCCCTGGTGGGAACTCCCATCGGGAATCTGGGGGACATGAGCCCCCGCGCCGTTGAAACGCTGAAAAACGCGGATCTCATTGCGGCGGAGGACACCCGCACCACCGCCATGCTGTTGGAAAAATACGGCATTACCGGGGCAAAGGTGTTGCCCAACCATAAATTCAACGAGGGAAACGCCGCTTACGGCTTCGTTCATGACCTTTTGCAGGGAAAGAATATCGCCCTGGTGACGGATGCGGGGATGCCCTGCGTTTCCGACCCGGGGTATCTGCTGGTGGAGGCCGCCGTAAAGGCGGGGATCACCGTGACGGCAGTTCCCGGCCCCTGCGCGGCGGTGACGGCGGTGGCGGTTTCCGGCTTCAATGCCTTGTCCTTTGCCTTTTACGGCTTTTTGCCCCGCACGGCAGGGGAGATCCGCAAGGTGCTTCGCCGCGTGGAGAAGGAATATTCCCCTCTTTCCGTGTTTTATGAGTCTCCCAACCGCATCACCGACACGGTGGCGCTGGTGGAGGAGGTTCTTCCCGGTTGCAGAGTTTGCGTCTGCAACGATTTGACCAAGAAATTTGAACGCATCTATCGGGGAACCCCCGGGGAGGTGCTGGAGCAACTGAAAAGCAATCCCAACGCCGCCAAGGGGGAATACGTCCTGCTCATCGAGCGGGGCAAGACCGAGGAAGGGACGGGGGAGGAAAAGCTTTCCCCGGAGGCTCTTTTGGTGGACCGCATGGTGAAGGAGGGGATCTCCTCCAAGGAGGCCGTGGCTTTGCTGGCATCGGAAAAGGTTCTGCCCAAAAGAGAGCTTTACGACGCGGCGGTAAGACTGCGGGAATTGCTGTAAGATATTCGCTTTGCTCGTCTTAGCGGTGTTTTTTCGTCGGCAAAGCCACCGAAAAAACGGATTTGGATCAAAACATCTGATTCTTACAATCGACTCATTGTTGTGAAATAAAAAGGAGACTTTTTATGGAAAAGATCATTCGTGCCTTCCTGCCCGGGGCAGACGTGGCAAGCCTTGCCCCCCTGGGAGAAGGAATCATCAACACCACCTTCTCCGTATCCGACGCCGACGGCAAGCGTTACGTGATCCAGAAGGTGAACACCAACGTGTTCCCCGATCCCTATTCCGTGATGGAAAACACGGCAAACGTCACCGATTGGATGCGGAAGCGCCTGGCAGAGGAAGGAAAATGCTTCGACAGATGCGTGCCCCTCTTTTTGCAGACGGAGGAGGGAGATTATCTCTACCGTACCCCCGAGGGAGGCTTCTGGCGTTGCAGTAGGCTCATCGAGGGAGCTACCGCCCACGTCCACGTGACGGATCCCGCCTTGCTTTACAACGCGGGGAAGGGTTACGGGGAGTTCGTCCGTCTCACCGACGGGTTCCCTGCCGGAACCCTCACCGAGGTACTGCCCGACTTCCACAACACCAAAAAGCGATTCCAGGCCTTTTTGGAGGCGGTGGAGAAGGACGTCGCAGGCAGAGCCCGCGAGGTGGACAGAGAGATCCATTACTTAAAGGAACGGGAGGAGCTGGCAGGGAGCATCGTAGCCATGCTGGAGTCCGGAGAACTGCCCTTGCGTGTCACCCACAACGATACCAAGCTTTCCAACGTGCTGTTGGACGACGTGACGGGGGAGGCGGTGTGCGTCATCGACCTGGATACCGTGATGCCGGGTACGGTGCTGTACGACTTCGGCGACGCCATCCGCAGTGGCGCGGCTTCTGCGGCAGAGGATGAGCCCAAGCTGGACAGAATGAATTTCGTTTCCGAAAACTGCAAGGCCTTCAAGGAAGGCTTCTTGGAAGCCTGCGGGGAGATCCTGGTGCCCGCCGAGGTGAACAACCTGATGTTGGGCGCCCGTGTCATCGTGTACGAACAGGCCATGCGCTTCCTGACGGACTATCTCAACGGGGACACCTACTACAAGACTCTGTTCCCCGGGCACAATCTGATCCGCGCCAGGACCCAGATCAGACTGTTCTCCCAGATCCCGGAATGATAGGAGAAGGGCTATGAACTATATTACCACGGAGATCATGGGCAGACCCTTCCGCGGGTATATTCCCGACGGGACGGAGAGAGCCTACTATAAAGGCAAACGCCCTGCGGTGATCATCTTCCCCGGCGGGGGGTACTACTTCACCTACGAGGGAGAGGGGGAACCCATCGCCTTGCGGTTTGCTTCCCAGGGGATCTGTGCCTTCGTGCTGGAGTATACCTGCACGGACACGGCGGATTCCGCCTATCCCCACGCCCAGAAGCAGGCCTTCGCCTCCATCGCCTACGTCCGCGACCACGCAGAGGAATGGGGGATCGACCCCCGCAACATCGCCACCTGCGGGTTTTCTGCGGGAGGACATCTGTGCGCCTGCACCGGGGTGCTGTGGAACAAGGAGGAAGCCTTCTTTGAGGGAGACCCCGCCTACCACCGCCCGGATAAGCTGATCCTGTGCTACCCGGTGATGCGGGGAGGCAAGGATGGCAACCACGGCAGTTTGCAGAATCTTTACGGCAACACGGAGGTTCCTCCGGACTTTTTGGAAAAGTTTGACCTGCCTCCCAAGGTGGACGGGGAAACGCCCCCTGCCTTTCTGTGGGCCACGGCGGCGGACGGTGCCGTCCCCGCAACCTGCTCCTTGGATTTCGCCTCCGCTTTGGCAAAGAACGGGGTTCCTTACGAGCTGCATATCTGGCGGGACGGAGACCACGGCCTTTGCTTGGGAGACCACGTCACCCAGGCCATGCCCTTCGGCAATCCCCTGCCCGTGGCGGAATGGATATCCTTGGCTACAAGATTTCTTTACACTTAAAAAACAAACAGACATAAAGGAGACACTATTATGGCAAAGATCGGCGCACTTCTGGGTTACGGACCCCAGACCGATATCGACGCGGCATTTTCTAAATTTCAGGCATTGGGCTTGAACTGCTGTCAGCTTTCCGTTTGGGACGTGGAGAATATGTTCACTCCCGAGAAGGCAGAGGAGGCCAAGGCCGCTTCCGCAAAGTACGGCATTGAGATCACCGCCCTTTGGGCAGGCTGGACCGGCCCTGCGGCATGGAACTTCACCGAAGGCCCCGCAACCCTGGGCATCGTTCCCGCAGAATACCGTGCAATGCGTGTTCAGCAGCTCATCAAGGCGGCTGATTTCGCAGAGTGGCTGGGGGTTACCGATATCATCACCCACGCGGGCTTCCTCCCCGAATCTCCTTGCGATCCCAACTTTGGGCCTGTGGCAGACGCCATCAAGGAGATCGCAGAGGTCTACAAGGCAAGAGGGCTGTGGTTCCTGTTCGAGACCGGCCAGGAGACCCCCGTTGCTATGCTCCGCTACATTGAGACCGTGGGCACCGGCAACCTGGGCATCAACTTCGACACCGCAAACCTGATCCTCTACGGCAAGGCAAACAGCGTGGACGCTTTGGAGGTGTTCGGCAAGTACGTTCGTAACACCCACTTCAAGGACGGCCTGTACCCCACCTGCGGCAACGAGCTGGGCCACGAGGTGGCTCTGGGCGACGGCAAGGCAAACGTGCCCGGCATCATCGCCAAGCTGAAGGAGCTGAACTATCAGGGCGCTTACGTCATCGAGCGTGAGATCTCCGGCGACCGCCAGATCGCAGACATCACCAAGGCTAAGACGCTTATCGAATCCTGCCTTTGATTTTTAAGGTTCATTTAAGGTTGGTGTGTATACTGAATGACAGAGGGTGTGGAAGTTTACGTGTTTTCTCTTTTGCATCCTAAGAACAATTGCACATTGCGGAGATTTCTCCCCCTTTTTCTCCGTGATGATAATCCCCCCAAAACCCCAAACCAAAAAAAGACCCTCGGGTCTTTTTTTGGTTGTTTTTTACCTCTTATCAAAGCCGGGATTGTAAGCGTAGAAATTCTTGTAGTCCAAGTCGTCCCGGATCATCCGCATACATTCACCGTTCTTACCAAATCAAAAAGATGCGGGAAAGCCCTTGATACATAAGGGTTTTCGCTCAAAGGGACAAACATTGACCAATGGGTGAAAGCCGGTACGGGACATATATACAGATGAAAACAGCTCCGAGGTCACAACGATCTCCGAGCTGTTTGGCTTTTATGAGTTCATATTTGGGGTAATACCTATGCTTTCGAGCAGCTCGGCAAGCTCCTCTCGGCTGTGGACGTTCAGCTTCTTATACG
>JAFXBC010000006.1 GCA_017516825.1 Clostridia bacterium
AGCCCAGTTGGGGTTACATACGTCGTAAGCAGCCTGGGTGGTGCAAACGGTAACGTCTTCGCCTGCGATGGTGCCGTCAACGTAGTTAACGTTCCAGGTGTAGCCGTAGGGAACTTCGCAAGAATAGTTGCCGTCTTCGCCTTCAACCATGGTGTTTTCCCAGTTCTTGCCGGCTACGGGAGCATCGGGCTCAACGGGCTCGTCAGAGCCTGCGGAAGCGCCGTAAATCTCGATCTCGTCAAGGAAGAACCAAGTGGTGGCAAGATCGATAGCCAGACGAACATACTGTGCGGACTGGCCGGAAAGATCGAATTCTACCCAAGCAACACCGGACTGGAACTCGGTAACGGTGGTAACGTCGGTGAAGTTCTCACCGTCGTTGGAAACCTGAGCTACGATGGAATGGGGAGCAGCGATGCCCCAGTCAGCCTGGTCAACGATGTGGATGCGAACAGAGCTCAGCTCGGTAACCTCGCCCAGATCGATGGTGGGAATAGCAACGCCGTCTGCGGCAGTATTGGCATTCTCGGGTTTATCCGCATTGTACAAATAACCGAACCAAACGCCGTTCTCGGTAGAGATGGCATCGGCGATCACGCCGTCAGTCATGTTCGCGCAGTAGTTACCGTTTGCGACGTTAACCTCTGCGTTGAGAACTTCTTTGCCCAAAGCGAGATTGGCAGCTTCAGCAGATACGAACATAGCGCCGCATGCGGTAGCAACCAGAACCAAGCTCAGAAGCAGTGCAAGAGTCTTTTTCATGTGTTTTTTTCTCCTTTATAGTTTTTTGTACGTATATATTACACCTTTTTTTTCGATTTGTAAAGAGCTTTTGAACAATTTTTCATGTAAAATGATGCGTTTTTTTGTTTTTTGGCAAATTGACGAAAAAAATCCTCCCCGGGGTGGGGAGGATCCTTCGATTCAATTAAGAATTAAAGAGCAGAGGACTTGATCTTGGAAGCAACTGCACAGCCTGCGATTGCAACCACTGCCAGAACTGCGAATACCAGGATGCCTGCATCGCCGGTGATGGGGGTATCGGGAGTCTCGGGAGCGGCGTTGGGATCAACTGCAACTACGGTGGAAAAGTCGTCGCTTACGGTGAACACGTCGCCGGCCTTAACGGACATAGCAACCACCTTACCCTGCCAGTTGGAACCGTTGGGGTTGGAGTATGCGGAGTGAGCAACCAGAGCGATCTGGTTCTCGCCGATGGTGATGCCTGCGGCTGCAGCGGTGCCGGGGGTAACGATAGCATCCTGCAGAGCTACGTAAGTGCCGTCAGCCTGCTTTTCCAGGTATACGGTGATAGCCCAGTTGGGGTTACATACGTCGTAAGCAGCCTGGGTGGTGCAAACGGTAACGTCTTCGCCTGCGATGGTGCCGTCAACGTAGTTAACGTTCCAGGTGTAGCCGTAGGGAACTTCGCAAGAGTAGTTGCCGTTTTCGCCTTCAACCATGGTGTTTTCCCAGGTCTTGCCGGTTGCGGGAGCATCGGGCTCAACGGGCTCGTCAGAGCCTGCGGGAGCGGTACCGTAGATCTCGATCTCGTCAACGAACAGCCAAACTGCGCCCAGAACCATCTCTACGCAAACGTACTGTGCGTCTACGGGAGCTTCCAGAGCAAACTCGACCCAACCAACGGTGGTGTCGCCTGCTGCGGGAGCTTCGAGGGTGGTGGTAGCAACTTCGGTGTAGTTCTCACCGTCGGTGGAAACCTTAACGGTAACGGACTGTGCGGGGATGATACCCATGTCGCTGCCAAGGAACATATTTACGCGAACCTTGTCAACGGAGCAAACTGCGCCCAGGTCGATGGTGGGGGTAGCAACGCCTTCGGGAGCGTTGGTCCATTCAGCTGCGCTGGCGGAATCGGGGTTCCACCAGTAGCCGAACCACTGGCCGGCAGTCCAGAGAATTTCCCAACCGGTTTCAACTTTGCCGTCAGTCAAATCGGTGTCGATCCAGAGAGTAGTAACGTCTGCAGCAACGTTTTCTGCGTTAGCAACTTCTTTGCCTGCGGCCAGGTTGACAGATTCAGCGGATACGAACATAACGCCGCATACGGAAGCAACCAGTGCAACAACAAGAAGGGTCGCAAGAGTCTTTTTCATGTATTTTTCTCCTTTGTGAATATTTTTGTACGTGTATTCTACACCTTTTTTGCGGTTTTGTAAAGCCTTTTTAACGTTTTTTTCGTTTTTAGTGGTTTTGGACAAAAAACAGCTCCCCTCTTACGGGGAGCTGAATTCATTTTTTGTTGCTATTGCTCAATCAGATCAGTTTCTGACCTTGATGGCAACTGCCGCGCCGGCCAGAGCCAGAACGCCCAGGATCACGAACAGGGTAACGCCTGCATCGCCGGGCTTGGGAGGCTCGGAGGAAGTATCCTCGGAGGAGGTAACGGGAACCTCGGAGGAAGTGTCCTCAGAGGAAGTGTCTTCAGAAGAAGTGTCTTCAGAGGAAGTGTCTTCAGAAGAAGTGTCTTCGGAGGAAGTGTCCTCAGAAGAAGTGTCTTCGGAGGAAGTGTCTTCGGAGGAAGTGTCTTCAGAAGAAGTGTCTTCGGAGGAAGTGTCTTCGGAAGAAGTGTCTTCGGAGGAAGTGTCTTCGGAAGAAGTGTCTTCAGAAGAAGTGTCTTCGGAAGAAGTGTCTTCAGAGGAAGTGTCTTCAGAAGAGTCGTCGGGAGAAACAGGGTCGGAAGTAGTGGGCTCGTCTACCTCACGGATAGCGATGCCGTAAGCACCGTTGCCGAGGATGGGGTCGTAGGAAGAAGCGCCTTCAACGGAATCGGTGGGGATATACATACCTGCCAGGTTAACGCCGTCTGCCATCTGGAACTTCAAGGTGATCTCCAAAGGCTCGTCTGCGGAGAGAACGCTGTCACCGACGTTAGCCACGTTCATAACGAGAACGCCGGGAACGGGCTTAGCAGTCTCTCTGTTTACGTAAGTAACGCTCAGGTTCTCGAAATCAGCGGGCATAGAGGTGATGCAATCGATCAGACCGCTGTCTTCATCAACGTCGTTCAGAAGAGTCAGCTCGTTCACGTTATAGTAGAAGAAGCCGCTTACGAAGGTAACGTTCTTATCGTTCACGTTATCAACGGTCAAGGTCACGGTCACAAGGCCTGCCTTGTCGGTCTCCACGTCAAATACCCAATCAAACTCTGCGTCAGCCGCATCGGGGCCAACCAGTGCCTCCAGTTCAGCCTTCAGTTCCTCAACGGGATCGGCAGCGGATGCGAACATCGCGCCGCAAACGGAAGCAACCAAAGCCAGAATCAGAAGGGTTACAAGTGTCTTTTTCATATTTCACTTTTCCTTTCTGAGAAGAAAATTATTCAGCTTCTTAATGATATCATACTTTTTGCGGTTTGTAAATAGGTTTTTCGGAAAATTTTCAATCTTTTTCAGCCAAAATATGTAAAATCTCCCGAATCAGCCCTTCGTAGTCCTCCCAATGCAGGCTGACCACGTTTTCCAGCCAATGTCCGTCGGTGTAATACTTGTCCGTCTCGGTGTTCTTCACGACTCTGCCGATGAGGGTATCCGTCAGCTCGTCCCCCTTGACATCCCGGAGCATTTCCAGAAGCTCGTACAGCCAGATCCCCTTCCGCAACGCCTTGTAGCGCAAGGTCAAAAGGGGCTTGCCGGAGGGAGAAGGATAGACGAAATTGGTATCCCCCGCCAAAAAGTCTCCGTAGCGGATATCCTTACGGGGATCGTCGTTCCACACGGTATAGTTCCAACGCAGGAAGCCCTGCATACGGCTCCAGGAGGTGAAGGCACCGATGAACAGGCTCTCGCACAAGTCACTGCGCAGGAAGGTGTTGGGCCAATGGGGCACGCAGCACACGTACCACAGGAAGCGTTTGCCGGGCATGGTGTCGCGGTACTTCCGCAACAGCTCCAGATGGGTGAACAGATGGCCGGAATAGGGCACGAAGTCGTAGATCTCCTTCCCGAACTCCTCGATAAACTCGGAGTGGTTCAGAGCCGCCTTGAAGCGGAACTCCGGCTCTATACGCATCAGGCGCTCCAGGGATCTGCGGTATTTTTCCAGATCTGCAGGCTCGTCCGCCGCAATACGCACCTTTTCCATCTGCCCCGTCTTCTTGAAATAGTCTGCCAGGAGGCGGATGTAGGTCTCCAGCTCCTCCTCGGTACGCAGGAATTTATAGGTGCCGTCGGCTTCGTCCAGATAACGCACCCGCAAGGCGTCGGGATCGTCGGGAGCAAGTCTGCCAAAGCCCGCCTCCTCCATACACCACACGTTGGAAAGACCGTAAAGGGAAAGCTCGTCCTCTATGCCGTATTTGGCACAGAGATCCACGTATCTCTGGAGATGAGTGAAGTCTGCCACCAACTCCCCTTCCGCGGTCTTGGTCAAAGGGACGATGGAATACTCAAACAGATTGGCCTCCATGCGGTATTCGCGGAAGCAGGACTGCCCGCCCCAGGGGGCCTCGGTGACCACCAGGGTCACAGCCTTCTGGCCCAGGTCTGCCAGGGACTTCACGTAGGGCTCCAACGCCGCAAAATGCTCGTCGCTCCACAGCCGCACCTCGTGCTTGCGGGCGATGTTGGAAAGGTGCTGCCACAGATCCAGGTAGAACTTGTTCTCGGAGGGCTTGTGCATGGTCACGGGGAAGACCTCGATCTCCGCCGTTACCTCGCCCACCTTCTTTTCGTCCTCGAACATGGTGCTTTCAAACAAAGCCAGGGTGACGGTCTTCTTCCCCGCGGGCGCGTCGGCGGGGATCTCCACCTCGCAATACACCGCACGAGTGTAATCGGCGGCCTGCTCGGTGACCTCGTCGTCCAGAAGTGCGTCCGCGCGGAAGTATCCGTCGTCGCAAACGTGCATATCTTCAATATGGAGAGAAACCCCCTCGGGAGCTGCCACGCGCAGGGTGGGAATGGCTCCCTTCTGGGACAGATGGGGCGTTTTCCCCACGTTCAAGGCCCAGGGGGTATCCTTGCAAACCAAAAGCTGGAAGGAGGCGTTCATCCCTCTCGCGGTGGAAAGGGAGATGGTCCCGGGCATCTCGTCGATCTGAGTGGGATGGAACTGCTGATAGGAGCCGTAGACCAGCTTGAAGGTCTCCGGTGCAAGAGCGTAACGGATCATATGTTATCTTCCTTTCTATATATGTCCTCATATGTCCTCAGCAAAGGCCGTAAGCCTTGGCAAGCTTTTCAAAGGCGGGGAGGGAGCGCTTGATCTGCTCCGTGGACACGCAGTAGGAGATCCGCACGTAGCCGGGACAGCCGAAGCTGTCGGAGGGCACCAGAAGCAGCTCGAACTCCTTTGCTTTCTCGCAAAAAGCAGAGGCGTCCGCCACGGGAGATTTCACGAACAGATAGAAAGCGCCGTCGGGGTACACGCAGGAGAAGCCGTATGCGGAAAGCGCGCCGTACAGCAGATCACGGTTGGTGCGGTACACCTCCACGTCTGCGGTCTTGCCCAGCACGGAGGGCAACAGCTTCTGCATCATGCTGGGAGCGCAGACGAAGCCCAGGGCTCTCCCCGCACCGCAAACGGCGGCGTAGACCTCCCCGAATTCCGCCATACGGTTGCAGACGGCGATGTAGCCGATACGCTCGCCGGGCAGAGACAGGGATTTACTGAAGGAGTAGCACACCAGGGTATGGTCGTACAGATTGGTGAGGTAAGGCACCTCTGCGGTCGCATCGTACACCAATTCTCTGTAAGGCTCGTCGGAAAGCAGGAAAATGGGGCTTCCGTAGGCTTCACTGCGGGATTTCAGCAGTTCGCAAAGCTTTTTCAGCGTCTCCGCGGAAAGCAACGCGCCGGTGGGGTTGTTGGGAGAATTGACGATGATAGCCTTGGTCTTGGGGTTTAAGATCTCCTCCAAGGCGGAGAAATCGATCTGGAAGCCACGGAGATCCGCGGGAACCACCCGCAGAACGGCCCCGGCTTGCTCCGCAAACACCCGATATTCCGGGAAGAAGGGGGCGATCACCACCACCTCGTCCCCGGGGTTGCAAAGAGCGTTCAGGGACACGGTGAGGGAAGCCGCCGCGCCGCAGGTCATATACAGATCCCCGGGGCGGATGCCTGCGTCAAAGCGTTCGTTCAGATCCGATGCGATGGCGGCCCGCACGTCGGGGGCGCCCTGGGCGGAGGTATAGCCGTGGAGGGCGACGGGGTCCGTTTCCGTCAGCAGATGCACAAGTCCCTGCTCCACGTCCTTGGGGGCGGGAACGCTGGGATTGCCCAGGCTGAAATCGAACACGTTCTCCCGTCCGATCTCCGCCGCTCTCTTGTTGCCGTATTCAAAGGTCTCACGGATAATGCTGCGCACTCTGCCCAGCTTCACCATTCTTTCGTTGATTGCCATAGCTGATCATCCTTTTTGTCGTTCTTCACCCTTGCAGTATAACACACAAGGGGGAAAAATGCAATGTTTTTTCTCAACCTTTTCCGTAAGAACGCATATTTTGGAAGAGCTTCACCAGCTCCTCCCTGGTCAGCACCCTGGAGGCGTCCAGAAGTCCGTCGGTGGCCTCCCAGATCCCGGTGGAATCCGCAGAGACCAGCGCCGTGCAGGCCCAGGCGGGGGTGGCGTTCAGATCGGTGAATTCCTGCTTGGGAGAAAGGGCGGGAGCACCCAGCATCCCCATGGCCATGTACACCGCGTCCGCCACGGTGACGGGAGCGTCGGGAGAAAATCTGCCCTGCTCCAGGTAGACCCAGCCCGTGGAGATGGCGTTCCGCAGAAAGCCCTTCTTCCCGGAGGAAAGCGTCTTGTCGTCCAGAGCCTCGGTATCCGCCGCGGCGGTGACGTTCTCGTCCTGCCCCATGAGACACATCATCATCACCAGGCAGTCGATCTTGGAAACGGTCTCCTCGGGGTCGAAGTAGTATTTCCCCTTCTCCAGACGGTAGGTCATTACCTCCTCGGCACAAAGGCGGATGGCAGCGTTGTGGACGGGAGAGCCCTTCAGATCCTCAAAATACAGCCCCGTATCGTTTTCCGAGACGGTGAAGGTCACGGTGACGGCGGGAGCGGCATTGCCGTAGCGGTCGGAGGCCACGTAGGTGAAGGAATCCTCCCCCGTGAAGCCCTCCGCGGGAAGGTACACCGCTTGCCCCTCCAGGATCTCCACGGTACCGTTTTGGGGATATTTGGCAATGCGGTACAGCACCTCGTCCCCGTTGGGATCGGTGGCACGCAGGGGCAAGAAGCAGGAAACGCCCTCAAAGGTCTCCCCTGCCGCATCTGCCGCCACCGGCGGGTAGTTCTCCCCCTCGGACACGGTGATCACGCAGGAAAGCTCCCGCTCCTCCCAACCGGGAGCCTTGGCAGTAAAGGTGAAGGACTCCTCCCCCGTTTTCCCTGCGGGAACGTATTTCAGCAGATCCAGGGAGGAAACAGGCACCGTCTGCCCCGCCAGCACCGCTACCCCGCCCAGCATGAGGACGCCGTTTTCCGGCAGAGCGGACACCACGATGTAGGAGGTGCCCTCCCCCGTCAGACTGCGGAACTCCTCTGCGGAGAAGGAAAGATCCTTATGGCTTGCGGTGTGGCGGTAGAGAATGGCCTCCTCCCGCAGATGCTCCAGCCCCGGGGAAAGCTCCTCCGAGCGGGAGGTCTCCTCACCCCCGGCGCATCCCGTCAATAAAACAGCAAACAAACACAGTATGATCCAAAAACGTTTCACAAAAAAACACCCTTCCTTTCTCTTTATTCTTATTGCAATTTCCCGTTTGATATGCTAAAATGAGAAAAAGAACGCAGTAGGAGGCAGGTTATGCAGATCACGTTGGAAGAAAGTGCAGGTCTTTTGGAGCAGATCCTGAAATCCTCCCGCCATATCCTGTTCTTCGGGGGCGCAGGGGTGTCCGTGGAAAGCGGGATCCCGGACTTCCGCTCCGTGGACGGGCTTTACAATACGAAATGGAAGTATCCCCCGGAAACGGTGTTGAGCCACAGCTTTTTTGAGAGCCACACCGCGGATTTCTACGAGTTTTACAGAGAGAAGATGATCGCCCTGTGGGCAAAGCCCAACCCCGCCCATATGCGGCTTGCGGAATGGGAACGGGCGGGCAAGCCTGTCTCCGTCGTCACCCAGAACATCGACGGCCTGCATCAGATGGCGGGAAGCAACGTGGTGTACGAGCTTCACGGCTCCGTCCACCGCAACCGCTGTATGAAGTGTGGGAAGCGCTATGACGTTCACGCCGTGGCGGACTGCAAGGGCGTTCCCCATTGCACCTGCGGCGGGATCATCAAGCCGGAGGTGGTGCTGTACGAGGAAGCCCTGGACGACGAGACCGTAACGGGTGCGGTAAACGCCATCGCCTCGGCGGACACCATGATCATCGCGGGTACCTCCCTGCGGGTATACCCTGCCGCGGGGCTGATCCGCTATTTCGGCGGGGAGAACCTGATCTGTATCGACCCTGCCGCCAACGAGATGCGGGGTGCCGTTACCCTTCCCCACCCGGTGGGCAAATTGTTTGAAAAGATACATTTATCATAAAGGAGTTCAACCATGAAACGTTCCGAGATCAACAAGATCCTGCGGGAGACCATTGCCTTCCTGAAGGAGCAGAACTACGCCCTGCCTCCCTTCGCTTACTTCACCCCCGAGGAATGGGCGGAAAAGGGTCACGAATACGACGAGATCCGCAACAATATGCTGGGTTGGGACATCACCGACTACGGCCACGGGGATTTCGACCGCATCGGTCTGTTCCTGTTCACCATCCGTAACGGCAATCTGAAGGATCCCAACTGCAAGAAGCCCTACGCGGAGAAGTACCTCATCTCCAAGGAGGATCAGGACAGCCCCATGCACTTCCATTGGAACAAAATGGAGGACATCATCAACCGTGCAGGCGGACATCTGATGGTGAAGGTCTACAACTGCGGCGAAAACGAGGAGCTGGCAGATACCCCCGTTACCGTGAATCTGGACGGCTGTGTGAAGACCGTTCCCGCAGGCACCGTTCTCCGTCTCCTGCCCGGTGAATCCATCACCCTGCCCCCCTACCAGTACCACGAGTTCTGGGCGGAGAAGGGCTACGGCCCCTGCTTGATCGGCGAGGTCTCCATGGTGAACGACGACACCAACGACAACCGCTTCTACGAGCCCCAGGGCAGATTCCCCACCATTGAGGAGGACGAGCCCCCGCTGTATTTGCTTTGCCACGAGTATCCTGCGGCGAAAGACTGAGGGTCGCTTCGCTCTCACCCGAAAACAAGTTTTCGGGTGGTTTCCACGTCCCTTCCGCGGGACGTGAGCCCCTTACGGGGTTCGCGGCAAAGCCACGAATTTTTCTCGCTCGTTAGCCACGACGAGAAAAACTGTTATCGGTGTCTTTTCATGCGGAATGAATCCGCATGAGCGACGCAAATTGATTGTATGCGCTAACGCGCAGGGGGATCTTTTTATGGAGCAATACCAGGTTTTCTACCGGGACACCCTCATCGGCCATCTCACAGTGGACACGGCAACCAATCGCTACCGCTACGCCCCCAACCCGGAAGGGGTGCGGGAGGTGGAGGACACCGCCTGTCTGCTTCGGGTGATGAAGGAGGGCACGGATGGGTTTGAAGAGCCCATTCCCTTTTTCCAAAACCGCATTAATAATATGAAGCGTTGGAACCTGACGGTGGTAAACTACCAAACGGACAACTATACCCTGCGGCTACTCCCGGAGGGCGGGGAAACAAATCCATAAAAAATCCCAAAACCTCTTGACAAATCTTCACGAGTGTGGTATGCTTTGTAGTGCTGACTGCGGGGAAAGCCCCTGTCGGCACTACGGGCGTCGCGTCGCTTCGCGCCATACGGAGGGATATCGAAGCGGTCATAACGAGGCGGTCTTGAAAACCGTTAGGGAGCAATCCCACAAGGGTTCGAATCCCTTTCCCTCCGCCATCTCGTAAAAGAGAATCATTGATTTTATCGTCACCAATGCGGAAGTACTCAAGTGGTGAAGAGGCGCCCCTGCTAAGGGTGTAGGTCGGGTAACCGGCGCGAGAGTTCAAATCTCTCCTTCCGCGCCAACACAAAAAGGACATCGTCAGATGTCCTTTTTGTGTTAGCATCGAAGTATAGGAAAAGATTTGAACTCGAGCGCCGGGAACCGGCAGGGGGGCAGGGCAAAGCCCGAAAAAACAAGGAGTATCGGAAGCGAGCCACGCGAGCGCCCGAGACGACTATGTTTTTGACTGGGGAGCGATGCAGACATTTTTTTCGATGCGGTAATTTGATAAACTTTCGAACCTCAATCTCCGCAGGCTGTATAAAAATAACAGGCCGTTTACTTTGGAAGCAGACCGCTCGCTCAAAAAACATCAGGAAAAGGCTTCATGGCAGAAAAATACGGCTCTATGTCAATAGTTGGGGTAGAGTTAAAATGAAAAAGATTTTCAAGCAGCTGCCTACAAGGTGGCTGCTTGTGCTTTATGGGCGAAGATGTGCAAGATTCTGTTGCGGAATCGGGTAAAATTACGATAGCCGTAG
>JAFXBC010000025.1 GCA_017516825.1 Clostridia bacterium
TAATCCCCCTAAGCGGAGATTCTTAAGAGGCAGAGCCTCTTAAGCCCTCGTCCCCCCTCAACCGTTCTCTTTCTCGAACTTCTCCATAAAGGCGATCAGCGCTTCGACGCCTGCCACGGGCATAGCGTTGTAAATGGAAGCGCGCATACCGCCCACGGAGCGGTGTCCCTTCAGGTTGGAAAGCCCCGCCGCAGTTGCCTCGGCGCAGAACTTCTTGTCCAGATCGGCATCTCCGGTGACAAAGCAAACGTTCATCAGGGAGCGGCATTCCTTTTCTGCGGTGGCCTTGAACAGCTTGCTGTTGTCCAGGAAGTCGTACAGCATACCCGCCTTGGCCTCGTTGATCTTCTGCATCTCCTCCAAGCCGCCAAGCTCCAACAGCCACTTGTACACCAAGCCTGCCACGTAAATGGAGTAGCAGGGCGGGGTGTTGTACATAGAGCCGTTTTCCGCCTGGATCTTGTATTGCAGCATCACGGGACAGCAATCCATGGCGTCGCCGATGAGATCCTCACGGACGATCACCAAGGTCATGCCTGCGGGGGCCATGTTCTTCTGTGCCCCTGCATAGATCAGACCGTAGTCTGCCACGTTCACAGGCTTGGAAAGAATACCGGAGGACATATCCGCAACCAGGGGGATGTCACCCGTCTGAGGAACGTAAGGATACACCGTGCCGAAAATAGTGTTGTTGTAGCAAATGTGTACGTAGTCGGAATCCTTGTTGAACTCCGTAACGTAGGGAACGTAGGTGAAGTTCTTGTCCTTGGAGGAGGCAAGAATGCGTACTTCGCCGTAGCGCTCCGCTTCCTTGGCCGCCTTGCCGGAGAACTGACCGCTGACAATGTAATCCGCCTTGCCGTTCTTGGTCATCAGGTTCAAGGGCACCGCGGAGAACTGGGTGGAAGCACCGCCCTGGAGGAACAATACCTTGTAATTGTCGGGAATATTCATCAACTTGCGGAGATCCGCCTCGGTCTGATCGATGATCTGCTGATACACCGCAGATCTATGGCTCATCTCCATCACGGACATCCCACTGCCATTGTAATTCAGCATCTCGGAAGCCGCACGCTCCAACACGGGAACGGGCAGCATGGAAGGCCCTGCGGAGAAGTTAAAAATACGGTTCATGGAAGAAATCCCTCTTTCTCGAAAACTAAAAAGTGATACTTTGATAAGCTTTTCTTTATATTATACTCTTTTTCCGTAGGATGTCAAGAGGGAACGGAAGGTTTCTGTTGACAAACGGCACTTTTTTTGATAGAATATTCGATATAAAATACGGGATTTTTTTCCTTTCTGTACAAAGGAGTTTTTTATGAAGCGAAAGATCGGTTTCGGAATCATCGGTTGCGGTGTTATCGCGGATTTCCATGCCAACGCCTTATTTGAGATCCCCGAGGAGGCCGTTTTGGTGGGCGTGGCCGATGCACGGCCGGAATCCGCACAGCGGTTTGCCCTGGCAAAGCAGGTGCGCGCCTTTGCTTCCGTGGAGGAAATGCTGGCCTGCCCCGAGATCGACGTGGTGACTATCTGCGTCCCCAGCGGCTTCCATGCGGACATTGCCGTCAAGGCCGCCAACGCAGGGAAGCATATCATCGTGGAAAAACCCATGGCCATCACCAAGGAGCAGTTGGATGCCATGGAAGAAGCCTGCGCCCGTAACGGGGTGCTTCTTTCCTCCATCGCCCAGAGCCGCTTCACCAAGGGCGTGAGCATGACCAAGCAGGCGATTGCAGACGGCCTTTTGGGCAAGCTGGTGTGTGCCGACGTTTATATGAAATTCAACCGCACCCAGGAATATTACAACAGCGGCGGCTGGCGGGGCACGAAAGCCATGGACGGCGGCGGCGCCTTGATGAACCAGGGCATCCACGGCGTGGATCTGCTGTTGTACCTGGCAGGGGACGTGAAGAGTGTATACGCCGTTTCCAAGACTTTGGCAAGACAGATCGAGGTTGAGGACACCCTGTCCGCCGTGCTGGAGTTCAAGTCCGGCGCTACGGGTGTGATCCAGGCCACCACCTCCGTCTACCCCGGCTATCCCCGCCGCCTGGAGCTGAACGGGGACAAGGGCTCCATCGTCTTGGAGGAGGGCAACGTGGTTCGTTGGGATCTGGAAAACCCGGGCAAGCAGGACATCGTCCTCCAGCCCACCATGTATTCCTCTGCCGCCACCCCCACAGCCATCGCCGTGGATAACCACACCAAGCAGTTCAAAGACGTGATCCGCGCCCTGCGTACCGGCACCAAGCCCCTCATCGATATTCACGAGGGCAGACGTCCCGTGGATCTCATCCTGGCTATCTACAAGTCTGCCGAAGAGCACAGAGTGATCGAGCTTTGATCGAAAGAGACCTCGTTTTTTCCATACGGGGTCTCTTTTCTGTACGAAAAATGCAAAAAGATGTCGCTCGGTCGAAAATCGGCAACATCTCGGTGGTATGATAGGAACAGCAGGAGATCTGCAGTAGGAAAAGGAGGGCATATTATGGCAAAAATACTCATCGTCGAGGACGAAAAAGCCATCAACGACCTTGTGAGGTTCAACCTGGAGCTGGTAGGCCACGAATGCGTCCAGACGTTTGACGGCGGGGAAGGGCTGGAGGAAGCCATGCGCGTTAAATACGATCTGATCATTCTGGACGTGATGCTCCCGAAGCTTTCCGGCTTTGAGATCATGGAATGTATCGAGGGCACTCCTACCATCTTCGTCACCGCGAAAACGGGAGCCCAGGATCGGATCAAAGGCCTCCGTCTGGGCGCCGATGACTATATCACCAAGCCCTTCAACATCATTGAGCTGGTGGAGCGCGTCAAGGCAGTTTTGCGGAGAACGAAAAGCGACGGGGAAGTCTTCGAATTCGACGATATCCGCATTGAGTTTCATACCCGCAGGGTGTACAAAGGCGGGGAAAAGGTGTCCCTCAAGCCCCGTGAATTCGATCTTCTGGAGGTTTTGGTGAACAATCGCAACCTTGCCCTTTCCAGAGAAAAGCTGTTGAACCTGGTTTGGGAATACGACTACGAGGGAGATATCCGTACCGTGGACGCCCATATCCAACGACTGCGCCAAAAGCTGGGCATCTCGGACCGCATCCAAACGGTCTACAAAACGGGGTATAGATTTGAAGTTTGAAAAAGGGATCCTTTTTCAAACGTGATTTTGTGGCTCCGCTCACAAAATCTTTTAAGATCGCCCGCGAGACGCGGGCTGCGAAAGGACTTGTCATAAATATGAAAATGAGATTTTGGCAAAAGACCTACATCTTCACCCTGGTGCTGTTTCTCGTCTGCCTGAACGTGGGGGTTCTTTCCCTCACGGTGTATACCTACCGAAAGAACGTGGAGGCGGCAGAGACCGCTACCGCGGCAGAGCAGTACTACGTGGCAATGTGCTTCGAGCGGGATTATCGGGATATGACGGAATCCAACGCTTACAGCAACCCCTCCCTGTTGATGCAATCCTTCGGGGTGTATTACAGGAAGAAAGGGCTGTACCTCGCCTTCGAAGAACAGGGTGAAGTGATCTATACCGGATTCCCAAGCGATTACGTCATCGGGGAAAACGAATTGCTTCACACCCGCATTGACGGAAAACGCCATATTCTGATTTCTTCCGATCTCTGCGACGGGAAATACGAAATGATCTTTGCAAAAAACGTGGAATCCCTGGACACCGAGTTTCAATCGCTGATGGTGACCTACGTTCTCACCGCGGTGGGGGTATCCCTGCTTCTTGCGATCTGCCTGTATTTTATTTTGAAAAAGCTTTCCGGCCCTCTGGAAAAGCTGCGTAAGACCACCGAGGCCATCCGCGCGGGGGATTTTTCCGTCACCGCCGAGGAAAAGGGGAGTGATGAATTTACCCTTCTGGCAGAGAGCTTCAACGCCATGCTGGGGAAGATCAATCAGCAAATGGCGGCTTTGGAGCAGGAGGCGGAGGCAAAAATGCTGGAAGCCGACCGAAAGCAGATGCTGGTGGACAATATGGCTCACGAGCTTCGCACCCCGCTCACCAGCATTCACGGCTACGCGGAATACATCGAAAAGGCCAACACCACCGAGGAACGGAGGCTGATCGCGGCGAAGTATATCATGTCCGAGTCCGAGCGCCTCGGGAAGATCTCCGAGCTCCTGTTGGACGGCGCTTTCATTCGGGAAAACGCCATCGAAATGACTTGGGTGGAGCTTCCCGCCCTTCTTGCCGACGTGGCGGAAAAGCTACAGCCGAAGGCGGAGCATGGGGAGGTGGAGATCCTCTGTAATACCTCGCCCGCCACCGTTTGGGGCAACGAGACCTTGCTTTCCATGCTGTTCTACAACCTGACGGAAAATGCCATCAAGGCGTGTCCTCCGGGCGGCAAGGTGAAGCTTTCCTGCGAAGGCACCCAAGCCACCGTGGAAGACAACGGCAAGGGGATGACGGCGGAACAGCTTTTGCATATCACGGAGCCCTTCTACCGCACCGACAGATCCCGCTCCCGTGCGGAAGGGGGCGCAGGATTGGGGCTGGCCCTTTGCAAGCAGATCATCCGTACCCACGGCGCAGAAATGAAGTTTGCATCCGAAATGGGCGTGGGCACGAAGATTTTTGTGAATTTCTCGGAAACGGTGAAAACTCGGTGACAAGTTGGAGACATTCCTATGGTACACTCATAGCGCAGAGTAAGGGATCCCCTCTGCAAAATACGACGAAAGGGTGGTTGATACCATGAAAAGAAACGTGAAATTTTTTATGACCGTAACCGCGTTGCTTCTGTTGTCCGCCGTGATCCTGACGGGATGCATGTACGCCATCGCCGCAGACAACGGCGCAACGAAGCCTTACGATCCCGAACAACGACAGGAAACCTCCGACGGCGGTGTAACCCAACCCGGCGAAAAGAATCCGGGAAATTCCATTGTAGAGGATGCGCCGATTACTCAAGGCTCTTTGCAAGCAAAGTTTGAATCCATGTACGAGATCAGCGAGGATGGAAAGTCTATCGCTGTCATCTCCAAAGACTACCTCAACAAGTATTGGCAGAGCAACTATGAAAAAGAAGTAATCCATTCTCTCACAACGGAAGAGGTATACTTCATCATTCAGGATTCCATTCGGATCTATGAAGAGTATGACGAGGTGGTGCTTATCGGTTTTGCATCTGTTTCGTCTATGATGCAAGTGGCTGAGCGTTTCCCGTTTGTAAAGGACAAGACTATCAAAACGCAGCCGGATGTAACTCCGTATTATGATTGGGATGATACGGAAGCGATTTACGAGATTATTCTGTACCGTTTGAAAGCCTTGTCCTCTCCCCAAGCATTCTTTACGGGTGAAGAAGCAATACTCTCTGTCGGTGAAGAACCGGAGCCCAACAGCACTATGCTTACATGGACTACGTTCTATATTCCCGATTATTCTGAAAGTACGGACAGAAGCACTATTCTAAAAGCAATTGGTTATGCAGTAATACCTAATATTGATTATCACGTAGATGTGATTTCTGATCTGTTTAGTTTTTGCAATAAAAATGGCGCATATATTAATTTCGAATCCAAAACCAACGCACAATCCACCAAAATCTATCCTACCGTAGAACTTGATAATAAAACGAAGCCGTATTTTTCAATCAAACTACCCGAACTCAATAACGCCGTTCTTGAACAGAAACAGGATTATAAGCTATACCTTGACGGCGAACTGCTTGTCGGCGGAATGGCTGAGGCCTTTGCAAATCTTTGCCTCTATGATATAACCGGTGACGGTGTGCCGGAACTCTGCTTCGTGATGGCAACGGGAAGCGGAATGGTAGATTATAATATCGTGATTATGGATCCCTTGACGAAGGAATGCATCTTCTCATTATCCGATAGATGCGAGCATGATTACAAGCTGTTCTTTAGAGATGGGCTTCTTTGCGTATTGGAAAGAAAATATATGTCTATCGAATTCACTCGTACAGGCGTTTTGACCTATGATGGCTTCAAGATCTCTGTCTCTTGGGATGCAGAAGTGAATTATCCCTATGATCTGCCGACAGGAATCCCGTTTGATCCCAATTTTAAGATAGAAAGCTTCGAGCCCGACCCCGATTCCCGGCCCCCTGTGAATAACGAAAAGGATCCGGATGAAGACGATGAGCGATGGGCATATCTGAAATATGACTCCAACGACAACTATTGCACCTTGATGTCTCCCGATGGGAACTGCGTCCTCGAAGGCAGTTATGCAAAAGAAGACGACAAGCTGGTATTTATGTTCAGAACTGCGGAAGGTGTATACACGTATTGCTTCCAATACCGGGGAGGTGTCGTATATACCTACTCCAATGATCTGTCTTCCCCTGCTCCCGGATATAGATTCGGAGATGGAATGGAGTATTATCTGACGGTGTTTGACGACGGCATTTGCTTCCTGGAGGCCGAGGCACAGGCACCCACGGACGTACACGCAGAGGAGTTTGAACGGTATTATCCCGACGAGCTGTATGATATCTACGTTCTGTCCCATCTGGTGAGCTGGGAGGATATCCTGGCAGGCGAGGTCGAGCAAAAGGAAAACGAGAGCTTCTACAACGAACAGCTTCCTCCTTTGTATCTCATGATCCGCCATTTCGATATCAGCAAGGAAGCATTTTTAAGCGTGGCAGACCAGTTGAGCAAAGAACAGATCGATTGGTTGTTTTCGGGTGCCGACGAAAATGCGATCATGGAAAACTTGAAAGCAGAGTGGGCGGTGTACTACGACGGCAGGCTCTACAACGTTTATGAATTGGCAGAGCTTGACAAGGACTTGGTGATCGAGCTGAGAGAAAACGGCGTTTTTGACGAGCTCATCGCGTATATGGACTCCCTTGGGGTTGAGTCGGAAGCCTTGACCTTCATCAAGGATGCGGGGAGATAAGCCTCGCCACCTATAAAGCTTAATAGTTTGTCAAGGAACCCTCCTGCCGGAAAACTTTCGGCGGGAGGGCTTTTTTGAACTGCTTTCAACCGAAAAAATCACCTATCAAGCAAAAAAACAACCGATTATCCCTGTTCTTTTCTAAAAAAGTGTGGTAAGATAGGATCATCGAGAGTGCATTCCGAAAAAAACATCGGAGGAACGTGATTTATGAAAGAACACATTGGCGAACACATTGCCGTTTACCGCAAGAAGGCGGGGCTGACCCAGGAGCAATTGGCGGAGAAAATGAACGTCACCGCCCAGGCGGTCTCCAAGTGGGAGAACGGGTTGACCTGTCCCGATCTGGATTCCGTTGCCAGGCTGGCAGGCTTTCTGGGGGTAACCGTGGAGCAGTTGATCCACGGCGATGCCGCCGTCCCTGCCGTTCAAGTGGTGGAGACACCCCGGGTGGGGAAACGGGTGCTTTGCATCCGCGTGCAGGCCAAGGGTTCCGTGCCGACCAACGTCATCGTGCGCTTTCCCGTGGAATTGATCTTGAGGGCGTACGAGATGGGCTGTCTGGAGTCTCTGGTGGGGGACGGAGCTCCCTTTGTGGAGCAGGCGATCGAAATGATCCGCCAAGGCACCGTTGGCTCCCTTGTGGACGTGGAAGCGGAGGAAACCGTGGTGAAGATCGAGGTGGTGGAGGTATGACGGTATATTTGCAGACCACCGCAGGCAGGGAAGTGATTCCTTTGCCGGAGGAGACCGTTTTCGTGGGCGTGTATAACAAAGCGGAGGACGGCAGTAATAACATTGAGATCATGACGGGCTTCGAGAAGGTGTTTCCCTGCGGGAAGATCCGGCGGGTCACCCCTGAGGGCGTGAATATTACCATAGACTGCATGGCCGCAGAGGAATCGGCATTTTATGAAATCTTGCAGCGGTATCGCGGCATTTCCATGGTGGAGATCGTGGAGCAGGACTTTGAGCTTACCGTGGTGATATAAAAATAAGGGGTGCTTTTGCGGCACCCCT
Organism: Clostridia bacterium; assembly: GCA_017516825.1. Classification (GTDB taxonomy): domain Bacteria; phylum Bacillota; class Clostridia; order Oscillospirales; family CAG-382; genus Coliplasma. The sequence goes on from JAFXBC010000025.1 coordinate 7,913, forward strand.
TGACTTATTTCTTGCTGTTCTGCAATATCTCCTCTTTCGTCAAGCCGTAGGCCCTGGCGATGTCCTTGGCGTAGCTTTGTCCGCTACTGCCGGGCAGAATGCGGAACACCCGCCTGTGGGAGGTCTCCTCCAACTGTGCGGTGAGGTTGTGCAGGGTGGGGATCTCCCCTTCCAGACGGCAAAGGTCGTGGAAATGGGTGGTGAAGATCCCCTTAGCCCCGATCTCCCCGTAGGCCGCCAGGATCTCACCCGCAATGGCGGTGGCTTCCGTGGCGTCGGTGCTGGAGAGGGCTTCGTCGAACAGGAACAGGCTGTCCTTGGTAATGACTCGGTTCAGCTCGCTGATCTGCAAGCACTCGTCGGAAAGCCTGCCGTGGACGTAGGATTTCCCCCGCATATCAATGAAATGCACCAGAATGGCATCCACCGGGGTAACGGCCGCGGTGTTTGCGGGGAGAAGCAACCCCAAATGGAGCATGGCGTACAGGAGCCCCACCGATTGGGTGTAGATGGACTTGCCGCCTTGGTTGGGTCCTGTGAGAATATACTGTCTGCGGGTAGCGGAAAAATCCAGATCGTTTTGCACCACGCCGCGTTGCTTTTCCGTAGCAAGGGCGAGAATGGGATGGTAAAGCCCCGCTACCTTGTCTTCGCTTTCGAAAACAGGCTTGCACAGAGGATAGCCGCCTTCCTTCAGATCCCGCAGGGGAACCATGGCGGCGGAGACAAATTTCCATTCCTCAAAGACGGAAAGCAGGCTTTGCAGGTTGCCCAGCATATATTTCTTGATCACGCCCGACCAGGAGCGCAAAGCGGAGGAGAACACCTTCCCCAAAGCGCTGTTGACGGAGGCACGCAAAGAGCCCAATTCCTCCGCCGTCAGCCTGTGCTGTAAGGGCAGCAGAGGCGCGGAGCAGGTGAACTCCTTGCTTCCGGGATCCAGCCGCAACAGCCTGTCCAGATAATTTCCGGACACAAAGGGCTCCGTATGCACCTCGATCAGCCCCGCCTCCGTGGGATGTAGCTGACCGTTCAGGTTGATCCCCACGGAAATGCTCTTGACATCCCGCACCAAATGCACCTGCTCCTCCACGGCGCGGCAAAGCTGTTCAAAGCCTTCCCCGTCACACAGAGGGGCAAGCAACTCCCGCAGAGTTTGCAAAGCCTTGCTTTGGGGTCGGAAGCGGCCGAACAGCGCCTTCATTTCGGATAAAAATTCCACGTAGGATTCCATCTCCTTCACGCTGTAAAGCAAGCGCTCGTTGGAGGTGGCGGAGTCCTTTTCTTTTTGCAGATCGTAAAGATCGGAAAGCTTCGCAAAGCCCTGCTCCAAGCCTTCAAACAGCGCGGGATGCTCCAAAAGCTCTTCGAAAAGTGCTTCCCGCAACTGCAGAGTTTCCTTGCATACCGAGAAATACCCGCGGATCTCCCGTTCCTTTTCCCCGATCTTTCTTCCCTTGCCAATGGGAATCAAGGCGTTCAGATCCAAGGCTTCCACGAAGGAGAACTGCCGAAAAGAGGTGCGGGAATCCTGCTCATGCCAGATCATGCTTGCGGTCATAGGTTGGTGCCTCCTTTATAAAAGCCATTGATGGATCCCCATTGCCGCCAGCAACGCCAGCAGGGGAAACGCCCCTAAGTAGAGCCCCGAAAAACGGTAGGATCGCCAGACCTTGCAGAAGAAGTAGTAAAAATACCCTTCAAAGGCAAGGATGGGCAGGGCGACGATCACCCAAGGGGTGAAGACGAACACAAAGAGCAGGGTGGCTACGGCGAAAAAGACCAAAGCCATGGTCAACAGACTTCCCGTGGGGGAGACGATGAGCGTGCTTTGCTCGCAGAGGTTGAGGATCCTGTTTGCCCATTGGGACAGTACGTGCATACCTTGCTCCTTTCGTGTTCTCCAAAAACAGTATACCACGGTTTTTTTGCAAAACGCAAGTGCGTGTCAGATATACAATTCCGCCTTAACGTTAAGCTTCCCCTTACGGCTGGTGGATACCACGCCCACAAAGCGGAATTTTCCGTGGTGGCGCACGGAGACCACGCTGTTTTCGTTTACCGTGCCGCTGTTGTTTTCGGTACAGCGCCCGTCAATAAACACCAATCTTTTGCGGAATAGCTCCAGACTTTCCTCTCTGGAAAGCTTGAACATCCCCGCCACCAGCACGTCCGCCCGCAGGGATGCCACCTGCAAAAGCTTTTCCTCCGTGCGGGTACAGAGGGAAGCGGGAATTTCTCCGCAGAGCTCACACCGCAGAGAGGTGTGCTTCGCCTTCACCAGCTCCTCCAACAGGATGGGTGCGACGCTTTCCTTGCAGAAGATATACCCCACGTTGTCCCGCAGGTAGATATCTCCAAGGGTGTCCCTGGCGATGTCCAGGTTCATCATGGCCCCCAGCAGATCTCGGTGGGTGAGAGCATCTGCAAACTTCTGCTGGGCAGGCTCTACCTTGATGCAAAGGATGGGGAAGGGGTCTTCCCGCTCCCCGAAGCGGGCCATCACCCGCTCACAGCCCTCCGTGCCCCCGAACAGGGTCAACCCTGCGTATTCCACCTCGCTTTTGCATTGCAAAAGAAGGTCCACCTCGTCCATGGACAGGAAGGGGGTATAAAGACAGCGCCCCGTGGTGTAAGCACGTTCTGCCAACTCCGCGAAGCGCCGTTTCTTTTGTAATTCCTCGGCAGTGCTCATGCTTAGACGGGCTCCATGGCGTTGCTGACGTCCTCGGTGGCCTTCAGGCGGAAGATGATCCGCAGCATGATGGCGTTGGCAAAGCTTGCCAAGCCGTCGCAGATCAGCACTACGTAAGTAAAGATATCCCGTGCCTCGTCCTCAAAAACGGTGGCAATGAGCACGGAGCAAAGCAGGAAGATACAGGACACCACCAATACGGGGATCCACATCACGCTCTTGATGCATCGCAGCTGAATGGCGTTTTGCACCTTGATGAGGGAGGTGAGCATGATGCACAGGTTCAGCACGATGGTGAGACTGTCGGCAATGGCGTCGGATTCCAGCATGATGCAAAAACCGATCACCGCCGCAAAGGCACCCAGGGCGAATCCGTAGGCGTGGACGTCAAGATACTGACGGCGCAGGAAATACTGGATGATCAAGGCCGCTCCCAAGACCATGGCGGCCATGCCCAGCAGGTAGGCAAATACCTTGGTATTGATCTCGTCCACCACCAAAAGCAACAGACCGAGAACGATATAGATCACGGGGAATAAAAAGGTAAAAACGGCGCTGAGATCCATTGAAAGCTTCTTGTTCATAGAAACGACCTTCCTTTCGGGCATCTTTTGCTACAGTATACCGCATTTTCCTACAAATTGCAATATTTTTTCAGAAAAAAACACCCCGAAACCGAGGTTTTGGGGTGAGAGCGAAGCCCTCCCCACCATATAATTAAAAATGCTCGCTGCCCGAATTCATTTCGGGCAAAAGACACCGATCAAGGTTTTTCTCGCCCCGCAAGGGATCAGCGAGAAAAATCCGCGCATTCTTTTTGCGCGAACCCCGTAGGGGCTCACACCGCGCGGAAGCGGTGTGGAAAAAGACACCCCGAAACCGAGGTTTCGGGGTGAGAGCGAAGCGATACTTATGCCTTGCCGTTGCAGCCGAGCACGTTGACCAGCTTGTGACGAACCAGCTCTTTGATGTTAGCGCGAGCGGGCTTCAGATATTCTCTGGGGTCGAACTTGTCGGGATGCTCGTTGAAGAACTTACGGATGGTACCGGTCATAGCCAGACGGAGGTCAGAGTCGATGTTGATCTTACAAACAGCGGATCTGGAAGCCTCGCGGAGCTGCTCTTCGGGAACGCCGATAGCGCCGGGCATTGCGCCGCCGTTCTCGTTGATCATCTGCACGTAGTTCTGGGGAACGGAGGAAGAACCGTGGAGAACGATGGGGAAGCCGGGGAGCTTCTTCTCGCACTCGTGGAGTACGTCGAATCTCAGCTGGGGCTTGGTACCGGGCTTGAACTTGTAAGCGCCGTGAGAAGTACCGATAGCGATTGCCAGAGAGTCGCATCCGGTTCTGGAAACGAATTCCTCAACCTCTTCGGGTCTGGTGTAGGAAGCCGCGCCTGCGTCAACCTTAACTTCGTCCTCGATACCTGCCAGGGTACCCAGCTCAGCCTCAACCACAACGCCGTGAGCGTGAGCGTATTCAACTACCTTCTTGGTGATCTCGATGTTCTCTTCAAAGGGCTTGGAGGAAGCGTCGATCATAACGGAGGTGAAGCCGCCGTCGATGCAAGCCTTACAGGTCTCGAAGTCGGGACCGTGATCCAGGTGAAGAACAACGGGGATCTCGGGGCATTCCAGAACTGCAGCCTCAACCAGCTTAACCAGATAGGTGTGGTTAGCGTAAGCGCGTGCGCCCTTGGAAACCTGGAGGATGACGGGAGCCATCTCTTCCTTGCAAGCCTCGGTGATCGCCTGAACGATCTCCATGTTGTTTACGTTGAAAGCACCGATAGCGTAACCGCCGGCGTATGCCTTCTTAAACATCTCGGTAGAATTGACAAGTGCCATAATGTTTGAATCTCCTTTAATAAAATCGCTTTTTAATCCGTATAAGAGTTTACTCCAAAACGCGTGAAATGTCAATAGTTTTTGACAAATTATTCTTCGGATTCCGTTTCAATATATTCCGCGAAGCAATAGCCTTCGTGCCACATCCCGGAGGCAACGTCGTAACGGACGAAGTACCAGAGATCACCGTTTTCATCGGTGGCAGAATCCAAAATCTCCACGTGGGTGTTCTCGGGAATGGTGGCGATGATGTTGGAATTGTCGGTGGTATCGGGGGATTTACGCATACGGAGACGGGTGGTGGTGCGGGGGAGCTCTGCAGGGGTGTCGTCCACGGATTCCTCGCTCTCGGAGGATTCTTCCGGCTGGGAGGATTCCTCAGGCTCGGAGGGCTCCTCATCCTGGGAGGATTCTTCCGGTTCGGAGGATGCCTCAACTTCGGAGGATTCCTCCGTCACGGATCCTTCCTCGGAGCTTTCACCGGGGAGGGAAAGGGTGCTTTCCGTCTGGGATGCGGGGTCGGAGCTTTCCTCACCGGGGGAGGTGGAGAACCAATAGATCACGTAGACCAGGCCGCACACCAGCATCAACGCCAGCAGGATATACAGCAGGGAAGTAACCTTTTTGGAGATGGTCACAGGCTTTTCCTCGGGTGCGGACTCGTAGGCGGCGGGAAGCTCTTCTTCCACAGCCTGCAAAGCGGCTGTTACCCGCTGATCCAGCTCGGCAGGCGGATTACAGTTTCTGCCGCAGGTACGTAACAGTCTGCCCAGGTGAGGACGCAACAACTCACCGAAGCCGGGAGCAGTCTCCTCCATACCGGCGATCAACGCCTCGTTGGCGTAATAGATACGGCATTTTGCGGTGGCAACGGAGCAGCCTGCCACGGAAGCCACCTCCTCCGGAGAGAAGGAGGCGTAATCGTAGAGCATCACGCAAAGTCTGTCACTGTCGGGAAGCTTGCCCACCAGCTTGGTCACAGCCTCCAGATCCGCACGGCGGATGGTGGGCTCGGGGGTGGGAAGCTTGTTATCGGCCAGCATCTGCTCAAAGGCAGAGGTGTCGGGGTCTTCCACGGGCTCAATGTTGGCAGAGCCGCCCCGCAGGCTTGCCAGAGCGATTTTGGCAAAATAGAAGGCGTTGCCGCAGATCCAATGGTAGAAGGTCTGCTCTGCGGGAAGCTGGCGGATGTTCCGTCTTGCGTATACGAAGGTGTCCTCCGTTACGTCCAAAGCGACGTCGCTGTCGCCTACCAAGGCCAGGCAGAAATAATAGATCCGCTTACCGTAAGCGGTGTAAAGAGAACCGAACGCGGCAGAATCGCCCTTCTTGGCATCCGCCGTAAGTTTTGCAATGCGTTCCGTTTCTGTCATGTTTGCGTCCATCCTTTCCATATTTTAAGTAAGGTGATTTTTTCTTCCGTATTTTATTATACCTATTTTCCCGCCTCTGTCAAGGAGAATGGATAGAAAGTTTTGTGAACAAATGGGGAATTTTCCCGTCCTTGCACCCGGGGAGGGATGGGTGAGGCAGAAAAAACGTAAAAGGTAGTGGTTTCGCCAAACAAACTCCACAAGATACGGTAGTTGACAAAATCCTATTTTTATGTTATAATACCTGCGTATGTCTCCGGGGTGAGACAGTTTTGCTTCTTTTTACTACGATGGAGGTTGGCTCATGAATCCGAACAAAAAGCACGGAAAGCACTTGCTCAAGCGGTGTCTGTCGTTGATGCTTGCTCTGCTTGTTTTGTCCACCGTGCCGGTGATCCCCTCTACCACCGTTTCCGCGGGGGTAAAGGAAAATATCGCCAAGCTGAACGAGTGGCAGCAGATCTATATGCGGGTCATCAGCTGCCTGGCATTGAAGGATTCCTACGAATCCGGGATCTTCCCCTCCCTGACGGCAGGGCAGGCCATTTACGAAAGCGGCTGGGCCCGTTACGGTCTTTCCGTGGTGGCCCATAACCAGTACGGTATCAAGGCCTATTCCAGCTGGGACGGTAAGGTCATCGACTATAAGCAATACGTGATCTACGACAGCTACGAGGATCTGGTGCGGATCAAGGGCGCCTCTTACGCCCGTCACGGCAGTATCTGGCGCGCCTACGACAGCTGGGACGAGAGCATCGCGGACCATTCCGCACTGCTTTCCACGGAACGCTACGAGGGCGTTCGTAAGGCAAGAAACTACAAAAAAGCCATCCAGGCCATGATCGACGCGGGGTATTCCTCCAACGAAGATTACGTGGATAAGCTGGTAGATATCATCAAGACCTACGGATTGGACGCTCTGGACGACGTGGAGATCGACGAAAACGGGGTTTTCGGCTTGATCATGAACCAGTCCAAGGTTGCCATTCCGGTAAACGGAACTCTCGGCCTCACCGCCACCACCTATCCCGAGGTGGTGAACGTGGACGTGGAATGGAAGTCCAGCAACCCCAAGGTGGCCAAGGTGGACGATCAGGGCAACGTTACCGCGCTGAAGCAGGGCGTGGCGTTGATCACCGCTACTTATAACGGTAAGGAAGCCGCCTGTGCGGTTTGCGTGGGCACCAACGGCTTCGTCTTTGACGACGACGTGGCCATCCGTTCCGCCCCCGACAGGGATTCCAACTCCCTGGGCAAGGTATACCGCGGTATGCCCATCGCCGTGGTGGACGGCAAGCTGTACAAATCCTCTGACGGCACCAAGTATTACCGCGTTCGCGCCAACTGTACCAACGGCAAGATCGTTGAGGGCTACGCCGTGGCGGAATGCGTCTACCTGAACACCCGCGAGGTATCCGTGCTTTCCACGAAGCAGGAATTGAACCTGAACGTGAACGTGGAGTACGAGATCAACGTGGAGATCGCCCCTGCGGACGCCATTGATAAGACCCTGGAATGGAGCTCCTCCGACGAATCCATCGTCAGCGTAGACCAGGAGGGATGGATCACCACCCACCAGCCCGGTACGGCTACCATCCGCATCACCGCCGTCAACGGCATTTATCTGGACGTTGTGGTACACGTGGGCGGCACGGTGAACTATAAGGGTATCACCACCGCAAACCTGTACGTCCGCTCCAGTCCCGATTCCGGTGCGGCTACCCTGGGTTTGGTTGCCGAGGGTACCGAGATCACCCTGATCGGCGAGCCTGTGAACGGCTGGTATCACGTGGAAGCGAAGCTGATCAACGGTACCGTGGCGGAAGGCTATTGCTACGAAACCTATATCGAATTGGATTCCAACAGAAACCCCGAGATAGGCCCCTCCCAGCGTGAGCGCGAGGGCTACATCGCCGTGAATTCCGGCTCATCCCTGAACCTGCGGGCGACCGCAGGCACGGGCGGAAAGAAGCTGATCTCCGTGGACAACGGTACCACGGTGCTGATCATCGGGGAAGATATCATCCTCAGCAACGAAAGTACCTACAAGACCTGGTATTACGTCCATCTGTATCTGGACGGCGCCTTCTACGACGGCTACGTTGCCGCAGACTTTATTAAGATCACCGAGGACAGGCCTCCCGTAGAGGAGCCCGAGGATCCCGAGGAACCGGAGGATCCCTGGGAAGATCCCGGCAATAATAACCCCGGCTTCACTCCCATTCCTCCCATCGATCTGCCCAATCCCAACGAGATCCCCGGCTATATTCCCGAGGATTACATCCTTACCGATACGGTGATCCGCGGCATCAGCCCCGAAACCACCGTGGCTCAGTTGAAGGAGAAGGCAGGCCCTCTGGTGGACGTGTACGATTGTGAGGGTAATCTGATGGCGGACGATGCAGAGGTTGCCACCGGTTGCGTGGCCCGCTACGTCATCGGTACCACCGTGATTCGCAGCTTGACGGTGATCGTGCGAGGCGACTTGAATGCCGACGGCAGAGTCAACTCCGTGGACTATATGATGCTGAAGCGTTACGCCATGCATACCTACGACCTGGATGAAAACGGCGTTTACGCCGCTATGCTCACCGAGAAGGACGAGCCCACCGCCGTGGACTACATCATGCTGAAGCGTTACGTGCTTGGCAAATTCAAACTGTAAAAGCAAAAGATCCGAGCTTCGAAAGACTCGGATCTTTTTTATTGCTTGTTCGGTTCTTTACGGGAACAACCCGCTCTGCCGCCGCCGGCACAGGCGCAAGCACAGGCGCAGGCACACCCTCTGCCGCCGCCTCCGCGGCTGTTTTGGGCATCGCGGTAAGCGCGGTAACGGGGATTTACCCGCCCGTAATGATGTACGTGATAGCCTCCGCTTCGGATAAAGCCCCGCCCTCGGTGATAGGAAACGTAGCTATCCACAATGTAGACCTCCGCAATGATCAGCAAAGCGGCAAAGAGGATCGCCATGATCCGTGTCCCCCACAGGGTATTCTGCAACTCGTTATAGGCATCATCGTCGTCAAAGGGGTAGAATTCCACCGTTTCGGCGGTGGGGAAGGACCCTTCCCGATAGTGAACCTCTATGGGAACGTACTCGCCGCAGTCCAAAGAGCCCTGCCAGGTATGCCAGCGGGTGTCGTTGTTCTGGGCGTTGGAGGCGGTGATGTCCGGTGAGACCTTCCAACGGAAAGTGTACTGCTCCACGGGGGTGGCGTTAAACCAGCCGGGAACAAAGTAGAAATATCGTTCCTTGCCCTCGCCGTGCAACAGATCCCGCTGATTGATCTTAAAGGAGAACTGCACCTTGTCCCCGCTGGTATAAGCCCGGGGAAAGTCCATACGGACGTAGCAGTAGCCGTCGTAAACGTCACGGGTGGCGGTGCCGCCTCTTGCGGAATTGGCGTACAGGGAGAAATTGCTGTTGGCGATACCGATCTCCACCCAGGTGAGAGGTTCTTCCTCATCCAGCGCCGTCCATACGAACTCGTAGGTAATATCCAAAGAGCCGTTTTCCAAGGGCTCCACAGTCACGGTGTAGGAATCGATCTCATCCTGAGGCGCGGGGGCTTTTGCAAAGATGGCAAGGCAGATCAGAACGATCTGCGCCGCAATGCAAAGCACCAAAAGAAAGGTCTTCAAAGCGGGGAAGGTGCGGTGCTTGCGGATATATTCCGGGGAGAACTTGTCCTCCGCCGTCTTTTTCTTAGCCATGGCGTGCCTCCTTTCGGAAGGGGCAGACTTCTGCCTCTTTTTCCGTCATCCCGCGGAGCTTTTTGCACACAGGGCGGTTCCAGACGGTTTTCCAATCCTCGGTAAGCAGGTTGCCCAGACCGCTGTCCGCCTTTAGCCAGCTTTGGCAGGGGATCACCGTGCCGTCGGGAGCTATTGCCATGTTGGAAAGGCAAGCCCCGCAGATGGGAACGTGAAGCCCCAAGGCCTCCAGCTTTTCTCTCTCAATCAGCCCGGGGGAGGTGAAGTCCATCTCCATGCCGTGGGCGTCGCAGAAGGCTTTTGCCTTTTCCACAATGGCAAAAAGATCTTCCTCGGTGAGCTGTCTTTCCCTGGTTTCCACAGCGCTCCCCGTAAGGATCAGCCCGCTGAGGGTCACAAACCGCACCCCCAATTCCTTTAAGAAGGAAAGGGTGTTTTCGTAGTCTTGGTTGGCGTGGCAAAGGGGCGTGTTCACACTGACGTCCAACCCCGCCGCCAGGGCGTTGCGGATGCCCTGTACGGTGTCTGCAAAATGGGTACTGCCCACCAGACGGTTGTGGATGTCTTCGTCATGAGAATACAGGGTGATCTGCAGGCTGTCCAGACTTGCCTCCTTCAGTTTTTCACAAAGGGACCCGGAAAGCAGAACGCCGTTGGTGTTCACGCGGGTGACGAACCACTTGGCGTATTCCACCAGCTTCGGCAGATCCTCCCGCAGGGTTGGCTCCCCGCCGGTGAAGGTGACCATGGGCACATGGGATTCCCGCAGAATGTCCAGAATGCGCTTCCATTCTTGGGTGGAAAGCTCAGGTCTTGCCCCCATGGGCTCTTTTTCCGCATAGCAGAACAGACAGTTTTGGTTGCAACGTCGGTTTCCCTTGTCGTCGGCCATGGCGGAGATCATCAGATCCATTCTGTGGGGTGCGGACATATGCTTGGCGTATGCCTGCAGGGAAAGGGTTTCGATCATCGCTTCCGTTTTCTCTCCCCGCGCCACGGCGAACAACACGTTCAGCATTTCCTGCAGGTCATCCTCCAAAACCGCCTTGTCTGCCGAAGGGTAGACTTTCTTCGTTTTGGCAATGGTTTGGATGAAGATTTGCTCTTCGTCTGCGGGGGCGATCTCTTTGCCGTCAAAGGCGTTGACCTCGTCCATGAAATGGGAAAGCATCACCGCCCAGGAATAGCCTAAGGGCAACAGGTAATACCCGTTCAAGATCACGATATGGCTTGGGTTGCCGAACAGGGAGAACTTGGGCGGGATCAGATGGATCCGCACCACTCCCGGCCCCATGGGGTCAAAGGTGCAGTGCTTTACGCCCTTTTTCCATTCCCGCCTTTGGGCAAGCTTGTTTTTGAAGCTCATGGGTTATGCCTCCTCGTTGCCGGAAAGCTGTGCCGTGCGGTCTGCCATGGAGAGAGCCTGGATCATCTCCTCTAAGTTGCCGTTCAAGAAGCCGTTCAGGTCGTACAGGGAAAGTCCGATACGGTGATCGGTGACTCTGCCCTGGGGGTAGTTGTAGGTGCGGATCCGCTCGGAACGATCCCCGGTGCCGATCTGACTGCGGCGCTTGGAGGATTGCGCCTCCTCCGCCTTCTGCTTCTCCATGGCGGCAAGGCGGGATTTCATGATCTCAATGGCCTTGGCCTTGTTCTGGAGCTGACTGCGCTGATCCTGGCAGTCCACCACCAACCCCGTGGGCTTGTGGATGATGCGGATGGCGGACTCCGTCTTGTTCACGTGCTGACCGCCTGCGCCGGAGCTTTTGTGGGTGGTGATCTCCAGATCCTCCATGTTCAGCTGGTAGTCCACCTCCTCCGCCTCGGGAAGCACGGCCACGGTGGCGGTAGAGGTCTGGATCCTGCCCTGGGACTCCGTTTCGGGAACTCTCTGCACACGGTGAACGCCGCTTTCGTATTTCAGCTTGGCGTAAGCCCCGGTGCCCTTGATGAGGAAGGAGACTTCCTTCATGCCCCCCAGCTCCGTCTCGTTGCAGTAGGCAAGCTCGAAGGCAAAGCGGTTGGCGTCGGCATACATATGGTACATACGGTAAAGCACGTAGGCGAACAGGCAGGCTTCCTCGCCCCCTGCCCCTGCGCGGATCTCCACCACCACGTTTTTGTCGTCGTCGGGATCCTTGGGCAACAAGAGCAGCTTCAGCTCCTCCTCCAATTTTTCCATGGCATCCGTGGCTTCCGCCGCCTGCAGCTCCGCCAGCTCCTTCAGCTCGGGATCGTTTTCCCCCAACAGAAGCTGTGCTTCCTCAAGGTCGGCGTTGGCTTTTTTATAGGCACCAAAGGCCTCCATGATGGGTGTCAGCTCTTTGTATTCCTTCATCAGTGCCTTGTAGCGCTCCATATCGGAGACCACGTTGGCATCGGAAAGGCCTGCTTCCACCTCTTGATATCTTTTTTCGATTTGGGTGAGTTTATCTGTCATAGTGAAACTCCTTCGTTCATACAATGAAACAAGAAAAAACTGCAAAGGAACGTTGTTGAAAATGAAACGAAATACATATTTTCCCGAAGGCGGCCTGTTGCGTACCGAGAGCAACCGCGCCTATACCGCATCGGCAGAGGGGTTGCGATGCGCCATGGAGGAAGGAATCATCCTGGAGGGACGAAGCTACCTCTGTGACGAGGAGCGGGATCTCCACGTCACCCTGGGGCAGTTCCGCGGGATCATGCCCAAGGAGGAATGCCTGTATACGGGCGGGGGAGAGATCAAGGATATCGCCATCATCTCCCGGGTGGGGAAGCCTATCTGCTGTAAAATCATCGATCTGAAGACCGACGAAAACGGCAAGCCGTACCCCATCCTTTCCCGCAAGGAGGCTCAGCGGGAGTGTATGCACAACATGATCGAAAAGCTTTGCCCCGGAGACGTGGTGGACGCAAAGGTCACCCATCTGGACCCCTTCGGCGCCTTCTGTGACATCGGGTGCGGGCTGGTCTCCCTCATGCCCATCGACTGTATGTCCGTCTCCCGCATAGGCCATCCCAGAGAACGGTTCGTGGTGGGGCAGAGGATTCGCGCGGTGATCAAGCATTCCGCAGATGAGTTTGGGCGGATCACCCTTTCCCATCGGGAGCTTCTGGGTACCTGGGAGGAGAATGCAAGCCGCTTTTCTCCCGGGCAGACCGCCGCAGGCATCGTCCGCAGTGTGGAAAGCTACGGCATCTTCGTGGAGCTTGCCCCCAATCTGGCAGGACTTGCGGAGTGCAAACCCGACGTGCATCCCGGGCAGAACGCCGCGGTGTATATCAAGAGCATCCTCCCGGGGAAGATGAAAATCAAGCTTGCCATCATCGACGTGTGCGAGGGCGACGGGCTGATGAACGATTACCGTTACCCGGATATCGACCACCTGGACGGCTGGCAGTATTCACCCCCGGAATGCGATAAGCTGATCGAAACGGTGTTTTGATGAGGATTTACGCATAAGAACCTTTCTTTGAAAAGAAAGGTTCTTATGAAACTCCAAAGAAACTTGAATGCCAAAAACTGTCGTTTTTGGAGAAACACATACTGAATACGGGATTCTAAAGGGACGAGTCCCTTTAGCGGAGATTCATAAGAGGCGGCGCCTCTTATGTGTTTAAAATAGGAAATCAAATTCTACGTCGTAAATATTGACGGTGTCCCCCTCGTCGATGCCTGCATCCTCCAGGGCCTGAATGACGCCCTTTTCCCGCAAGAACTTCTGGAAATACTGCAGGGATTCGTAGCTGTCGAAATCCGTGCGCCCGATGAGCTTCAACAGCCATTCGCCCTTCACGAAGAAGGTATTGCCGTTTCTGGTCACGTCCACGGAGTAGTCTTCCTTCTCGGGCTCGGGAGCGATATACTCCGGCTCGTAAATGCGGATGGGGGGGAGCTTGTCCAGCAGAGCGGCGGTGGCCTTCATCAGCTCGGAAACACCCTCGTCGATCTCACCGGCGATGAGGAATAACTGCCAGCCCTTTTCTTCCGCAAAGGCTTTGATCTCCTCGTACTTCTCCTCGTCGTAACCCAGGTCGATCTTGTTGCCCACCAGGATCTGAGGACGGCTTGCCAGCTCGGGGCTGTATTTTTCCAGTTCCGCGTTGATCTTCTTGATGTCCTCCAAAGGATCGGGACGCTCCGAACCGGAGATGTCAAAGATGTGCAGGATCAGCCTGCAGCGGTCGATATGCCGCAGAAAATCGTGACCCAGCCCCGCACCCTCGGAAGCACCCTCGATAAGCCCGGGAATATCCGCGGCCACGAAGGTCTTGTCGTACACGGAGATCACTCCCAGGTTGGGGGAGAGGGTGGTGAAATGGTAGTTGGCCACCTTGGGTCGGGCAGAGCTGATGACGGAAAGCAGGGTGGACTTGCCCACGTTGGGGAATCCTGCAAACCCTACGTCTGCCAGCATTTTCAGCTCCAGCGTCAGGTTCTTTTCTTCACCGGGAGTGCCCTCCTTGGCAAAACGGGGCACCTGGCGGGTAGCCGTGGCGAAATGGGTGTTGCCCCAACCGCCTCTGCCGCCCTTTGCAACCACGAAGCGGTCGCAATCCCCCATGTCCTTGATCACAAGACCGGTCTCCGCATCGCGGATCACCGTTCCGGGAGGCACGGGGATCTCCAGATCTTTGCCGTATTTCCCCATGAACTTCTTTGCGGCACCGTCGGCACCGTTTTCTGCCACGAACTTGCGGCGGTACTTAAAGTCCAAAAGGGTGTTCTTTCCCTCGTCGGTAACAAAGACGATGCTGCCGCCCTTGCCACCGTCTCCGCCGTCGGGCCCGCCGTGGGAGACGTATTTTTCACGGCGGAAGGAAACGGCACCGTTGCCGCCCTTGCCCGCCTTGACGAAAATATTTACCTTATCAATAAACATATCGATTCCTCGATTCATGCCGTTCGGGGCATATCGTGATGAAAAAAGCCCTTTCAGTCTGCTGCGATTGAAAGGGCTGTTCTTCGTTCTTTTTTCGTAAAACCGTTTTTGGAATTACTGTGCGTCGGCAGAGAGAACGGAAACGCTCTTTCTTCCGCCTGCGATGGGCTTGAATTTGACAACGCCGTCAACCAGAGCAAACAGGGTGTCATCAGAACCACGACCAACGCCTTCACCCGGATGGATGGAGGTGCCACGCTGACGAACGATGATGTTGCCGGCGATAACGGACTGGCCGTCCTGCTTCTTCACGCCAAGTCTCTTGGATTCGCTGTCACGGCCGTTCTTGGTAGAACCAACGCCTTTTTTATGAGCAAAGAACTGCAAAGACAATCTAAGCATGATTACGTACTCCTTACTTTGAATTTTTTTGCACCCGTACGTATGCCGGGTACTGTTTTTGTAGCTGTCTCAGCTCCTCGTAGAACACGGAGATCAGCTTGCTGGCTTCCTCACAAGGCTTGCACAATCGGTAGGAGACCTGTGCCTCCTCACCCTCGGCAGAAACCTCTGCCTCTGCGCCGAAGGCCTCTGCACCGTTGACCGCAAAGTTGGTCATGGCACTCACCGCGGCACATACGATGTCCTCGCCTGCCTCGGCATAGCCTGCGTGCCCCGAAAGGGTAAAGCCGGAAAAATCGCGATCAAAGGTGGCTCGGATCATAGATCTTAACCGTTGATAGCAACGATCTGCAACTTGGTGTAGGGCTGTCTGTGACCGAGATGTCTCTTCTCGTTCTTCTTGGACTTGTAAGTCATCACATGGATCTTCTTGCCCTTGCCGTTCTTCACCACGGTTGCGGTAACGGTTGCGCCTTCCACAACGGGAGCGCCAACCTTAAAGCCGTCTGCGCCGGAAACAGCCAGGACCTGGTCGAAGGTGTAGGTGGTGCCTTCCTCAACGCCCAGCTTTTCAACGAAGATGATATCACCTTCGGAGACCTTGTACTGCTTACCGCCGGTCTGAATTACTGCGTACATTCCAATATAACCTCACTTTCCGTAAGTCTCGCTACCTGAGAGGCACGTGCCCGGGCGTTACCGCCAAAAAGCACGATTTGAAAAGCCCCATATATGCGGCAATGGATATGATACCACACTTCTTTTTATTTGTCAATAGGATTTTGTACTTTTTCCTAAAAAAATCAGCGCTGATTTGTATACAATGCCGAGTTGACATAATGCATAGGACTGTGGTATACTGAATTGATCTTGACTGGAGGCGAAAGTAGATGAAAAAGAGGATTGTTGCGTGTTTTTTATCGGTGGTGTTGGTTCTTGCGGCATTGCCCTTGACGGCTTTTGCCTACGGTCACAGCGATACCACACCCTTGCCCGACGGGGCCTATAAGTCCTGGTCCCAGGAGGATCCCCGCTGGAAAGACGTGAAGATCGGTGTGGATCCCTGGACGGATTCCCAGGGAAAGCGCCACGAGAACGAGACCATCGGTCACGCAGGCTGTCTCATCAGCTCCATGGCCATTCTTGCCCGTGCTTACGGCCTGACTCTGGCAGACGGCACCGCCATTGACCCCGGCTCGCTGGGAAAGGCAATGTACGACGACGGCAGCTGTAAATATCTGAACTATAAGGGTGCCACCAAGTACGAGACGGCCTTCGATGCCCTGATCCCCGGGGTGAAGTTCTACAAGAATATGTTCCCCTCCAACCCGGTCTCCACCATCCGTACCCTTCTTTCCGATCCGGAAAAGGAGTATATCATCATTGCCGCGGTGAAGAACGGCGGGCATTACGTGGCGGTGGATTGCGTGGTGGATAACGACGTGGCCATCTGCGATACGGGCTACCCCAAGACCCGTCTTTCGGAATATACCGTCCTCTGTCTGTTGGTGTATACCGTGGACGAGGCCTACGTGCAGGCGCCCGTTCAGCCCTCCGGCGCACCGATCTGGCTGGTGACGGAGTCCTCCGGCATCAAGATCCGTTCCGGCCCCGGGCTGGATTTTGAACGGGTAGGTGCCTACAAGGTGAATACCGAGATCGAGGTGACCGAAACGCTGGAAGCGGACGGCTATCTTTGGGGTAAGACGGAAAAAGGCTGGTGCGCCCTCCGCGCCTTGGATGGCTCCGATGAATTTTGTAAATGCCTCACGGTAATCAAATATCCCGTTTCCTACCACTTGGAAGGGGGTATCGGCGGGCCCAATTCCCAGGAGAAGGTTGCAGGGGAACCCCTGAAGCTCTCCGACGCCGTCCCCGAAAAGGAAGGACACCTGTTTTTAGGCTGGTCCACGGACCCCTCTGCCACTTCCGCTACCTATGCACCCGGTGCCGTGTACGGGGTGGACGAGCCCTTGACTCTGTACGCCGTGTGGATGGCGGAAAAGGAGATCTTTGCCTACGGCATCGACGTGTCTTCTCACCAGAAAACGGTGGACTGGCAGGCGGTGGCCGAAAGCGGTATCCGTTTCGTGATCCTGCGGGCGGGTACCTCCAACGGAAAGGACACCGCATTTGAAGAAAATTACCTGGGGGCAAAGGCCGCAGGGCTTTTGGTGGGCAGTTATTTCTTTACCTACGCCGCAACGGAGGAGGAAATGCTTGCGGATGCCAAGCTGTTCGAGGAATGGCTTGCAGGCAAGGAGTTTGAACTTCCCGTTTACGTGGACGTGGAGACGGAGGAGCAAAGCAAGCTTCCCGCGGGAGAGCTGACCCGTCTGACGGCGCTGTTCCGCTCTTACATCCTGGAGGCGGGCTATTATTGCGGTGTTTACGCCAGCTATAACTGGTTCGATTGGTATCTGGATAAGGAAGCCCTGGGCGGCAAGGATGCCCTTTGGATAGCAAAATGGGCCCCCAGCGGAACTCTGTCCCAGAACCTCAGCGGAGATTGCGGCGTGTATCAGTATTCCGAGACGGGAAGGGTGCCGGGGATCTCCACCACGGTGGATCTGAACGTTTGCTACGTGGATCTTCCCGCCATCGTGGCTGAGTACTATGAATTCGTGAAAAACAACGTTTCTCCCTTGCCGGATTCAGGGTTGACCATCCATGAGGAGGTTCTTGCAGGCGGTAAGGCGGGCATGACCGTGGGGGAATGGAAGCTGTTGTTCGATGGGGAAGTGACCTTCGACGACGGCATGGGCAATCTGCTTGCCGACACCGACTTGGTCTGCACGGGATATACCGTCTATTGCGGTGAGAACGCCTATACCCTTGCGGTGAAGGGGGACCTGGACGGGGACGGTAAGGTCACGGCCATGGACTACATGCTGACGAAGATGTACGTGCTGGGACGGTATCGCCTTACCCCCGAGGCCTATTACGCCGCACTGGTGCAGGGTGACAAGGTGTCCAGCCTGTGCTATATGCGGATCAAGGGCCACGTGCTGGGAGCCTTCTCTCTCTATTAAAACAAACAACGGACTTTTGCACAACACGCAAAAGTCCGTTTTTCTATCTGTTGATCTTGGGGTCGTCCGTTCGCTCCAGAAGATAATCCACGGAGACGTCAAAAAAGTCTGCAAGCCTGATGAGCATGGCGTAATCCGCCTCACGTTCTCCCGTTTCGTAACGGCTGATGGTGTGCTGGGAAACAGAAAGCTCCATGGCCAGCCGCACCTGGGAGATCCCCCGCTCTTTGCGTAATTGCTTCAACCGCATACAAGCTCCTCCTGCTTTTTTAGCATACCTTTTGACAATAGTATAACAATATGGTATGATAAATATATCCCGATATGGGATATAAAAGACAAGAGAAAAGCCGCAAGTGAGCGGCTAATCCTCCGGTTTCTTCCTTCACAGGAAAAGTTTTTGAAAATTTTCAAGAAACTTTTTCCAAAAAGTTTCTTGAATGGGGTTTGGGGCAACGCCCCAACGTTCCCCCAACGTCCCCCCGTTACACAGCGGCGACGGTCTTGTTTTTCAGCCGCAGATTGTCCGCGATCATGGCGATGAACTCGGAGTTGGTGGGCTTCCCGCGGGAGTTCTGTACCGTGTAACCGAAGAAGCTGTTGAGCACGTCCAGATCGCCCCGATCCCAAGCCACCTCAATGGCATGGCGAATGGCACGCTCCACACGGGAGGAGGTGGTGCCGTAAGACTTGGCCACGGAGGGATAGAGGATCTTGGTGACGGAATTGATCACGTCGGTGTTCTCCACCACCATGATGATGGCGGTGCGGAGATATTGATATCCCTTGATGTGGGCAGGCACGCCGATCTGATGGATGATCTTGGTGACCTGTGCCTCCAGATCGCTGTCCTCACGGGAAGGGAGGTGACCGCCAACCCGAGGCTTACCCTTTTCTCCGATGCGGCGGATGCGGTCGCCTAAGGTGTTGTAATCCAAGGGCACCAGCATACAGTAGGCCGCCCCTGCCTCCACACATTCTTCGAACACTCCCGGGTTGTGGAAGGAGGAGATCATGATGAAGGCGGGGTACCCATCTCCCAACTGCTTTTTGGACTCACGGATCAACCCCACACCGTCGATCTTCCCCAAGTGCATATCCGAGATCACCACCCCGGGCTTCAAGCGGGTGATCTTCACAAGGGCGTCCTGCCCGTCGGCGGCCTCGCCGATGACGTTGATCCCCTGGCGGCGGAGGATCTGTGTGCATTGGGTTCGCAACTCGTCGTTGCCTTCTGCGATAAGTACTCTGACTTTTTCCATGACCTGTATGTTTCTCCTTCAAGATAAGATTTGTTGATGGGTATATTCTACCATTTTCCAAGCAGAAATTCAATATTTTGACCGCAAAAAATCCCCGCAAAAGGGCAACTTTCGTATCCTAATAATCGACACTCCCGGTCGAAAACGGCGGTTCTTCCTGTATAAATTCCCAATTTCGACGGCAAAAAATGACAATTTGTCGAATTTTGTCGAAAGACCGCAAAAAAAGAAAAGAGACCGAAGCGGACACTTTGCGGCACTGCCATGACGAAAAGGTTTTTTATTCATCACCTTTCCCTTATATCTACAATTTTTTTCAAAAATAATGGAATAATTGTTGCAGATTTTTGCCGAAACGCCGTTGACAAAGGGAGGGGAAAATGCTATACTGCTACACGGAAAAACAAGAGAATCTTTTGGAGTTTTAGAAGTATGAGCAAACGTTTTTTGATTTGCCTTCTTTTTTTGTGTGTAGCGGTAGGGTGTGTTTCCATTTCCGCGCTGGCAGAGGAGGAGAGTGAACAAGAATCCGTATACGTGTTCGTCACCCTTGCAGACGGCGAGGGAAAGACGGTTCTGGCCCATGAGGAGATCACCGTGGAGGATACCGACGGTGACGGCGTCCTCACCATCCACGATGCCTTGACCTGTGCTCATGCACAGAAGTATACCGGGGAAGGGGAGGGCTACCGTGCGGAGCGTACGGAATACGGCCTTTCCATGACCAAGCTTTGGGGCTGTGAAAACGGCGGCAGCTACGGCTACTACCTGAACAACCAATCCCCCCAGAGCCTTGCCGACCCCATCGAAAAGGGAGATTCCGTCCACGCCTTCGTGTACACCGATCTCACCGCCTGGTCGGACACCTATTGTTATTTTGATAAAGAGCACGTAGCCGTGTCCGGGGACGGGGCCTTGACCCTCACCCTGTACGCTATGGGCTACGATGCCGATTGGAACCCTGTTTCCCTTCCCGTGGCCGGGGCATCCATTACCATCGACGGAAAAGCCACCCCTTACGTCACCGACGAGGAGGGGAAGGTCACCCTCACCTTTGACGGCGCAGGCTATTGCGTGGTCAGCGCGGTGAAGGAGGGGGTCAACCTGGTGCCTCCCGTGTGTGCCGTGGCTGTGAGCAGCGGCAGTGCGGATGCAGGAGACCGCGGCGGGTTGCTTCCCTGGATCGGGCTGGGCTTTGCCGCCTTGGTGGCGATCCTTCCCTTAGGGAAGCGGTTTAAGCATGAAACGCTGTAAGCCGCTCTGCGCCCTTCTGCTTGCGATCGTCTTGACGGCGCTTACCCTTCTGCCCGTTTCCGCATCGGAGGAGGAAAACCTTTCCACCCTGCTGATGGGAGAGGATCTTAACGCCTACGCTCGACAGACCTTGCCTTCCTTGGCAGGGGAAGGGGGCGAATGGCTTGCCCTCTATCTTGCACTGCAGGAGGAAGCATACGATCTTTCGGAATACGCTGCCGCTTTGGCGGCGTATTTTTCCTCGGAGCCTAGGCTGAACCCAGTGGAACGTCAGCGGTGCGCCCTGGCGTGGCTGGCGGCGGGGGGAAGTCGGGAGATCGCCGCAGAAATGGCAAAGGATTCCATAGGCTCCCAGGGGATCATGAGCTGGATCTTCGGTCTGCACCTGTTGCACAACGGAGTGGAGATGGAAGGATATACCACCGCTTCCGTGGCGGAGACCCTGGTGTCCCTTCAGCTTGCCGACGGCGGGTTTGCCCTCAGCGGACAGTACGCTGACGTGGACGTCGCCGCCATGGTACTGCAAGCCCTGGCACCCGTCAAGGAAGATTACGCCGATACCATCGAAAAAGGCATCGCTTGCCTCGCCTCCAAGCAACAGCCGGACGGCGGGTTCAAAAGCTACGGCGTTTCCAACCCGGAAAGCGTGGCGCAAGTGGTGATCGCCCTGACGGCTCTCGGCGTCGACCCCCGCACCGATCCGCGGTTCTCGGGAGACATGACCGAAGCGTGGAAGCAGTTCCGCCTGGAGGACGGAAGCTATTCCCATATTGCAGGGGGCAAACGGAACGAAAACGCCTGCACCCAAGTGCTGTTGGCTTTGGCGGCCCTTTCCCGCTTTGACGCAGGGAAGGGAAGTCTGTATTTGTTAGATACCCCTTCGGAAGAACTGCCCGAGATCAGCTTCCCCGCGGAATCCTCCAAAGAGGAGAGCATCCCCGAGGAATCTTCCAAAGAAGAAAGCTCCTCACAGCCTCCCGCACCTGCCGAGGAAGAGGGAATGTCCTTCCCCCGCAAAGCAGTTTTGACCGTGGCCATCCTGCTGGCAGTGGTCAGCCTGGGGTATCTGCTCATCCCCAAACGTAAATAAACAAGACGCGTGTTTCATGGAGAAGCACGCGTTTTTCTTATACCAATTCTTCCAAAAGCTGCAGTTCTTCTGCCGTCAGCTCCCGCAGCTTGCCCACGGGCAGGTCGGAAGGCAGGGTCAGGTTCCCCATGGAGACACGGTGGAGCCCCACCACGGTAGCGCCGCAGGAGGCAAACATCCGCTTGATCTGGTGATACCGCCCCTCCACCAAGGTGACGTAAGCGGTATTGCCCTCCAGAATTTCCATCTCCGCAGGCTTGGTGAGCCCCTCGGAAAGGGAGATCCCTTCCCGGAAGCGGGAAACCATCTCCTCCGTGGGAGGGATATCCAAGGTGACTAAATACTTCTTCTTCACGTGCTTTTTGGGGGCGAGGATGCGGTGTGCCATCTGTCCGTCGTCGGTGAGGATCATCATCCCCGTGGTATCCTTGTCCAGCCGCCCCGCAGGGAACAGCCCGTCTCGGTAAAGCTCCTCGGGCACCAGCTCCAGCACGTAAGCGCCGTCGTGTCCCTCCGTGGAGGAGACGTAGCATTTTGGCTTATTCAGCATAAGATAAAGGTGCTTTTTGATGGTCAGAGGAACCCCGTCGATGGCAATGACGGCCGCCGTTTCGTCGATCTTTACGTCCGCGCTTTTCACAGAGACCCCGTCCACCGTGACCCTGCGGCGGGCCACCAGCTGCTTGACCTCCTTGCGGGAATACTTCCCCTGGGAGGCAATGAGCTTATCCAACCGTTCCATACGACACCGTCCTTTCCCGTTTCCTTTGGGTAGTCTACCATAAATTCCATCTTTTTTCAAGGCAAAATGAAAAAAACTCTTGCATTTTCACGGGGAATAAGGTATCATATACCTATACGAAAGACTTGAAAACAAAGGAGATCAATTATGCAGAAACCCATCACCGGAACCTGGTTTGAATTTTGGCATCATAACATCCCCGAGGGTAAGTATTGGAACCCCATCTGCCGTCACTTCTCTGCAGAGCAGTGGGAGGCAAAGGTAGACGAGCTTGCTTCCGTTGGCATGAAGTACATCGTGCTTATGGCAACCGCTCTGGGCTATGAGGAATATGCGGAAAGCTATTTTGACACCGATATCTTCTCCTTTGCGGAAATGGATTGCAAGGATCCCATGAGCGCACTTTTGAACGCCGCCGACAGAAACGGCATGAAGGTGTTCGTCTCCTGCGGCTTCTACGGTGTCTGGACCCACACCATGGAGAACATGACCTCCCCCGTGATCACCGAGCGTGCCTTCAAGGCTATGGAACAGCTTTGGGAGAAATACGGCCACCACGAGTCCTTCTACGGCTGGTACTTCCCGGACGAGACCTGCATCGAGGGTCACTTCCATCCCGCATTCATCGAATACGTCAACCGTTACTCCGCTCACGCGCATAAGATCGCTCCCGGCACCAAGACCTTGATCGCCCCCTACGGTACCAACATCCTGGTCGCCGACGACGAGTACGTTGAGCAGCTGAAGGCTCTGGACGTGGATATCATCGCTTACCAGGATGAGATCGGCGTGCAGAAGTCCAAGCCCGAGGATACCGCAGAATACTATAAGAATCTTCGCAAGGCACACGACGCCGCAGGCAGAGCCGCGCTCTGGGCAGATATGGAAGCCTTTGAGTTCGAGGGCAAGGTTTACAGCTCCGCTCTGATCCCCGCTACCATTGAGCGTCTGGAGCGTCAGATCGAGTCCATCGCCCCCTACGTTGACGAGATCCTGATCTATCAGTACCAGGGTATGTTCAACAAGCCCGGCACCATCGCTTACTGCGGCCATCCCGATTCCGTCCGTTATTACAACGAGCTGGCAGAGCATAACGCAAAATACAAAGCGTAACCCATGCTTCGCATCAATCTCAAGCTCCCCGTGGGTACAACCGGGGAGCTTTTTCAAAAGGTCGCCTCCCTTTTGGGGATGGGGGAGGAGGACTTCACCCTGATCCCCCGCAAGCGTTCCGTGGACGCCCGTGAGACCCCCGTCTTCGTCTGGACGGCGGATCTGGCCTTTCGCGACCCAAAAAAGGAAAAGCAACTTCTGAAAAAGCATGGCAAGCTGCTGTCCGTGGCCCCGGAGGAGACGCCCTACGTCTTTCCCGCTGCACGTTCCCTGCCCGCCAAGCGCCCCATCGTGGTGGGCTTTGGCCCTGCGGGGATCTTCTGCGCCCTGTTGCTGGCAAGAAGTGGCTTCCGCCCCATGGTTTTGGAGCGGGGAGACTCTATGGAATCCCGGGTGGAGGCGGTGGACACCTTCTTTCGGGAAGGCAAACTGCAACCGGAGAGCAACCTTCAGTTCGGTGAAGGGGGCGCAGGTGCATTTTCCGACGGAAAACTGAACACACTGGTAAAGGACAAGTCCTTCCGCGGCTACTTCGCCTTAGAGCAATTGGTGAAGGCAGGGGCTCCCGAGGAGCTTTTGTGGCTGAACAAGCCCCACGTGGGCACGGATCTTCTGCGGCAGGTGATCGTGAACCTGCGGGAGGAGATCCATTCTCTAGGCGGGGAGGTACGCTTTTGTTGCCGTGTGGCGCAGGTGCTTTCCGAAGGCGGTCACGTCACGGGGGTACGCTTGGCTGACGGTACCGTTTTGGAAAGCGATACCGTAATCCTTGCCATTGGGCATTCCGCCAGGGACACCTTCCGTATGCTTCGCGATCTCGGCGTTCCCATGGAGAAAAAGCCCTTTTCCGTGGGGGTGCGGATCGAGCATCCCCAGACCCTTATCGACCAAGCCCAATACGGCAGAGAGCGGGGCAACTTCCCTCCTGCGGACTATAAATTGGTTTGCCATACCGAAAACGGCCGCACGGTATACAGCTTCTGTATGTGCCCCGGCGGGGAAGTGGTTGCCGCCGCCTCCGACGAGGACGGCGTGGTGACCAACGGGATGAGCTACCACGCCCGCGACGGCAAAAACGCCAACAGCGCCCTGCTTTGCGAGATCTTTCCCCATGACGTGGGAGAGGATCTGTTTGCGGGCATGGCCTTCCAGAAAGAGCTGGAGAAAGCCGCTTACCGTGCGGGAGGGGGGAACCACAAGGCCCCTGCCCAGCGGGTTGGCGACTTTCTGGAAAACAGACCCACCACCGCCTTTGGCAGTATCGAGCCCACCTATTCCCGCGGGGTGACTCCCTCCGACCTACGCACCGTTCTGCCGGATTACGTTTGCGATGCTTTAGCGGAGGCTTTGCCCTATTTCGGGAGAAAGATCAAGGGCTTCGACACCCCCGACGGGGTGCTGACGGCGGTGGAAAGCCGCAGTACCTGCCCCGTGCGTATCCTGCGGGATGAAGGCATGGAATCTCTCCCCGGGCTTTACCCCATCGGAGAGGGTGCAGGCTATGCAGGCGGCATCATCTCCGCCGCCATCGACGGCATCAAATGTGCCGAAACCATCGTTACCAAACAAAAACAAAAATAGAGAAAGGACACCCATTATGAACAGATTCGTACTCAACGAGACCTCTTACCATGGCAAGGGCGCCATCTCCGCCGTTGCCGACGAGATCAAAGCCCGCGGCTTTGCAAAAGCCTTCGTGGCATCCGACCCCGATCTGGTGAAGTTCGGCGTGACCGGCAAGGTGCTGGCCGTGCTGGATGCCGATCAGATCCCCTACACCCTGTTCTCCGAGATCAAGCCCAACCCCACCATCGAAAACGTACAGGCAGGCGTGGAAGCCTATAAGGCTTGCGGCGCAGACTGCATCGTTGCCATCGGCGGCGGCTCCTCTATGGATACCGCAAAGGCTGTGGGCATCATCATCAACAACCCCGAGTTTGCAGACGTCCGTTCTCTTGAGGGCGTTGCTCCCACCAAGAATAAGTGCGTTCCCATCATCGCCGTTCCCACCACCGCCGGTACCGCCGCAGAGGTGACCATCAACTACGTGATCACCGACGTGGAAAAGAACCGCAAGATGGTTTGCGTAGACGTACACGATATCCCTGTGGTAGCCGTAGTCGATCCCGACATGATGGCCACCATGCCCAAGGGCCTCACCGCCGCTACCGGTATGGACGCTCTCACCCACGCCATCGAGGGCTATATCACCAAGGGCGCCTGGACCCTCTCCGATATGTTCCACATCGAGGCCATCCGCATCATCGCTGCTTCTCTCCGCGGCGCCGTGGCAGGCACCGACGAGGGCAGAGAGGGCATGGCTTTGGGTCAGTACGTGGCAGGCATGGGCTTCTCCAACGTAGGTCTTGGCATCGTGCACTCCATGGCACACCCCTTGGGCGCTCTGTACGACACTCCCCACGGCGTGGCAAACGCCATCATCCTGCCCACCGTTATGGAATATAACGCTCCCGCCACCGGTGACAAGTATAAGTATATCGCCGCCGCCATGGGCGTGGAAGGCACCGAGAGCATGACCGTAGAGGAATACCGCAAGGCGGCCATCGATGCGGTGAAGCAGCTTTCCCTGGACGTTGGCATCCCCGCTGACCTGAAGGAGATCGTCAAAGCTGAGGACATCCCCTTCCTGGCACAGTCCGCTTACGACGACGCCTGCCGTCCCGGCAACCCCAGAGACACCTCCGTGGAGGAGATCACCCAGCTGTATAAGAGCTTGATCTAAGGGGGCGCACTTAAGGGGCTTTTTGAAAAAAGCCCCTTAAGAATCCCCAAAAACTTTTCATGCCGCAAGCTGTTGCTTGCGAAAAAAAGATAAAGGATTGTTCATAGCGAACAGTCCTTTTTTTCTCCCGAAAACGCAAGTTTTCGGCAGGTAGGTTTTCTTTGGAGTTTAAGAACCTTTCTTTTTTCGAAAAGAAAGGTTCTTCCGTTCTCTCGGTAAAAATTCAAAAAATCCTATTGATAGCCATGGAAAAAAGTGGTATAATAAGAAAAACGTTTTTTGGAGTGAATCCCCCATGACCATCCGCAGAGCCGCCCCCGCCGACCTGGGCGCGATCAATCGTTTGCTGTTGCAGGTGCTGACGGTGCACCACGAAAGCCGCCCCGACCTGTTCAAGGCGGGCACCAAGAAATATACGGATCCGGAGCTTCTTGCCATCATCTCCGACGACACCCGCCCCATCTTCGTGGCGGAGGAGAACGGCGAGGTGCTGGGCTACGCCTTCTGCATCTTTCAGCAATATTTGGATAACAACATCCTCACCGACGTGAAGACCTTGTATATCGACGACCTCTGCGTGGACGAGACAAAACGGGGGATGCACGTGGGAAGCGCCCTCTACCGCCACGTGTTGGCGTACGCAAAGGATAGCGGATGTTACAACGTTACCCTGAACGTCTGGGCCTGTAACGATAGCGCTATGAAGTTCTACCAAAACATGGGGCTGGTTCCCCAGAAGATCGGTATGGAGCAGATCTTATGAGAAAGTTGCTTTGCCTCCTTGCCTGCTTACTGCTGGCCTCCTGTACCCTTCCTCCCTTGGAGGAAAGCGCCCTACCTGCGGTTTCCGTGGCGGAAAGTCTGCCCCAGACCTCTTATGAAGAAAGCTCCCTTGAAGCTTCCTCCGTACCGGAAACGGAGATCTCCCTCCCTGCCGATATCTCCTTAGAAAACTTTCCCGAGGAATCTGATGAGGAATCCTCCGAGGAAGAAAGCGCCCTACCCGTCCACAAACTCCAATCTGCCGTGGGGGCAAAAAGCGCCTTCTTGTACGATTCTTCTCTGAACGTTGTTTTCGCCAAAGGGGACTTGAACGAGAAGATCTACCCCGCATCCATCACCAAATTGTATACCGCCTACGTGGCCTTGCAGTATCTGGAGCCCTCCGACGTGATCACCGCAGGGGAGGAGCTTTCCTTCGTAGGGAAAGGCTCCACCATCGCGTATATCGCAAGAGGCCACCGCCTTACTGCGGAAATGCTGGTGCAGGGGATGCTGCTCCCCAGCGGAAACGATGCCGCCTACGTCCTGGCCGCAGGTGCAGGACGGGTGATCCTGGAGGACGAGAACGCCTCCGCCACCGATGCGGTTGCCGCCTTTATGTCCGCGGTGAATCACCACGCCCGGGCGGACGGGCTGGCGGGAACCCACTTTTCCGTCCCCGACGGCTACCACAGGGACGACCACTACACCACCATGGCGGATCTTTTGAAGATCGCTTTGCTGGTGTCGGAAAACGAGACCATCACCCGCTATACGGGAATGCTGTCCGCGCGGGTGACCTACCACAGCGGCGAAACCAACAACTGGACCAACACCAACCGTCTGCTGGATCCCGCCTCTAGGTATTACCGTGAAGGCGTCATCGGGCTGAAAACGGGGCACACCTCCCAATCGGGGTATTGCCTCCTTGCCGCCGAGATGCGGGGCGACCGTTTGATCGTCACCGGCGTGTTCGGCTGTCAGACCGCCGACGGGCGGTTTGCCGACACCGTCACCCTTTTGGAATCTTTGATCTGAACGAGGTTTTTATGAAATTTATTTCTTGGAACGTCAACGGCTTCCGCTCCTGCCTGGGGAAGGGCTTTGCCGATTTCTTTGCCCAAGCGGATGCAGACTTCTTCTGCCTGCAGGAGACCAAAATGCAGCCGGGGCAGGCGGAATTTACCCCGGAGGGCTATTTTCAGTATTGGTACAGCGCCGAAAAGAAGGGCTATTCCGGTACGGCTGTCTTTGCCAAACGGGAGCCCCTTTCCGTGTCCTACGGCTTGGGAATTCCCGAGCATGATACCGAGGGACGGACCATCACCTTGGAATACGAGGATTTTTACCTGGTGTGCGTCTACACCCCCAACGCCCAGCGGGAGCTGGCAAGGCTGGACTACCGTATGGCCTGGGAGGACGCCCTACGGGAATACCTCTGCGCCCTGGATGCAAAGAAGCCCGTGATCTATTGCGGCGATCTGAACGTGGCTCACATGGAGATCGACCTGAAGAACCCCAAGACCAACCACTTCAGCGCAGGCTTTTCCGACGAGGAGCGGGAGAAATTTACCCGGCTGTTAAACAGCGGCTTTGCGGACACCTTCCGCACCCTGTACCCCGATAAGGTGCAGTATTCCTGGTGGAGCTATATGTACCACGCCAGGGAGAAGAACGTGGGCTGGCGGATCGACTATTTCGTGGTGTCAAGCCGTCTGATGCCCAAGGTAAAGGACAGCTACTTATTGAACGATGTTGTGGGAAGCGACCATTGCCCTGCAGGGCTGGAGCTTGACCTATGATCCGCCTTGCAAGAGAGGGGGATCTTCCCCGTATTCTGGAGATTTACGCTACTGCCCGCAGTTTTATGCAGGCAAACGGCAATCCTGACCAATGGAAGGACGGATATCCTGCTCAAGAGGTCTTGGAGGCTGATATCGCCGCCGAAAAGCTATACGTGGGAGAGGAAAAGGGCGTTCCCTTCGGTGTGTTTTTCCTGTCGGAAGGGCCCGACCCCACTTATAGCCGTATCGACGGGGAAGGGTGGCGTTCCGAGGCACCCTACGGCGTGATCCACAGGATCGCCTCCGACGGCACCCGCAAGGGCTTTTTACATACCGCCGTAACCTTTGCAAAAGAGCGGTTTTCTCATCTCCGCATCGATACTCACAAGGACAACCTGCCCATGCAGAACGCCCTTGCCAAGGAGGGGTTTTCCCACAGAGGGACGATTTACCTGGCAAACGGGGATCCCCGCTTGGCGTACGACCTTCTCGGTATGGAAAAGGTGCTGGTCATCGGTTGCCCCGGGGGCGGAAAATCCACCTTCGCCAGAGCCCTGCGGGACAAAACGGGGCTTCCCTTGTACTGCCTGGATATGATCTGGCACAAGGCGGACAGAACCACCGTCACCCGCGAGGAGTTCGACACCCGCCTGGAGGCCATTCTGAAAGAGCCCCGTTTCCTCATCGACGGGAATTACAACCGCACCCTGGAGACCCGCCTTGCCGCCTGCGACACGGTGTTTTTACTGGATCTCCCCCCGGAGGTGTGCCTTGCCGGGGTGGAATCCCGCATCGGTAAAAAGCGGGAAGATATGCCCTGGGTGGAAGAAGAATTCGACCCGGAATTCAGAGACTGGATCATCAATTTCGGAAAAGATAATCTTCCCTACATCTACGAATGCCTGAAAAACACCCGCGGCAAACGGGTGGTGATCTTCCATAGCAGGGAGGAAGCGGGGCGCTTTTTGGAGACCTTATGACACGAATCTTATTTGTCTGCCACGGGAACATCTGCCGTTCCCCCATGGCGGAGTTTATCTTCAAGGATATGGTGGAAAAGCAGGGGAGAGCAAAAGAGTTTTTCGTTGCCTCCTGTGCCACCTCCACGGAGGAGATTTGGAACGGTATCGGCAACCTCGTGTACCCGCCTGCCAAGGCAGAGCTGGCAAAGCACGGCATCTCCTGCGAGGGAAAACGGGCCGTGCAATTGAGAAAAACAGATTATGTAAACTACGATCTGCTGATCGCCATGGATAGCAACAACCTCCGCAATATCCACCGTATGCTTGGGGGAGACCCTCAGCAGAAGGTGCGTAAGCTTATGGACTACACGCCCCGCGGCGGGGATGTGGCAGATCCCTGGTATACCGACCGCTTTGATATCGCCTATCGGGATATTGAAGAAGGCTGTCGGTGTCTTTTGGAACAACTTTGAAAGAGAGGCTTTCAGTATGTCTGAATTTTTGGATTCTTTGCACCCGGTTGCGGTGTGCTTGATCGTTTGTTGTGCCAAGATCGTCGAGATCACCATCCAATCCCTGAAGACCTGTATGATGGTAAAGGGACAGCGCTTGAAGGCCGCAGGGCTGGGCTTTGTGGAATGTACCATTTGGGGCTTGGTGATCTCCACCATCATCGGCACGTTGGGAGATAACCTGTTCCTGTTGGCCTTCTATTGCGTGGGCTACGCCACGGGCTTGTTCCTGGGTTCTACCTTGGAAAACAAGATCGCCCTGGGCACCTCCAACTTAGAGCTGATCGCAAGCGACGACAGCACCGAGAAGATCACCGCCTACCTGGAATCCCGCGGGATGGGATACACCGTTTTTGCAGGCCACGGCTCTGCGGAAAAAATGAATATGATCTTCATCGTCCTGCCCCGCAAGGAGACGCCCAAGACGCTGAAGGCCATCCGCAAGGTATGCGACAACAAGGTCTTCGTGGTTGCCTCCGAGGTCAGCAAGTACGCCGGCGGCTACGGTATGATGAAGTGACTTAGAGGGCGTTGCCCTCTAAAACACCCGCCAAAGAAACTTTTTAGGGAAAAAAGCTTCTTTGGAATCTTCAAAAACCTTAATAGTTTTTTGTGAAAGAACCTTTCTTCTAAAAAGAAGGGTTCTTACGTTTTTATATACCGTTGGTTGATTCTCATTGCAATTCTTCTTTTTGCCGTTATACTGAGGGTACACAAAGTTATTTTCAGGAGACCTATGACGAAGACCATCACCCTTCAAATCAGCTCGTATCTGTCCCACGCCCTTGCAGAAAAGATCGCATGGGCGCAGTGGCATACCACCGACCCCGCTTGGGTCAACAGCGTCCGCCAATCATTATTCGACGAAGAAGACCCTGCCGCCTGCTTTGACGTGGTGGCAACCCACCAAAACGGGGAAGTGGCGGGGCGATTGCATTGCATCCGTAACCAAACAGACCCTACCCTTTGGTATTACGGCGACCTGTTCGTCGTCCCCGCTTACCGCCGTATGGGGATCGCTACGGGGCTGGTAAACGCCGCCAAGACCCGCCTTGGGGAATTGGGCGCCACCCGCCTTTGGTGCTATGTGGAGCCGGAAAATACCGCCAGCATCGCTTTGCAACGTTCCTTGGGCTTTACGGAACGCACTTTTGAACCCTTCAATTCTTTGATCAACGACGGACAGATCCTGTTTGAATGCCCCATCTCTTCTCCCTTTAATCTATTGCCTGCTACGGTTGCGGAAGCCTACTTCGTCTGCATTCTGTACGCCCAAAATCGGGAAGCCTTGCACGGCGAGAAGCTTTCGCTCCCCGGGTGGAGAGAGCTTTTGTCGGCAAACGACCCCGACGAAGCCCACTTTTTGATCTGTAAGGGTGCCCTCCCCGTGGGGTATCTGAAGCTGAACGGCTTGCAAGGGCGGGAAAAGGCTTGGATCAGTATGCTTTGCGTGGCACGGGCGCATCACCGTACGGGGGTGGGAAGCTACGCCGTCACCCGGGCGGAAGCCATCCTGCGGGAAAAGGGCTTCACCAAGGCAGGCATCCAAACCGCAAAGGACAACTACCCCGCCCGTAATCTGTACCGCAAGCTGGGCTATACCGAGACTTTGTCTCCCGACACGGATCGGTGCTTTTACGAGAAATCCATATAACCTCCCCGGAAACGACAGTTTCCGGCAATGGATTTTCCCCGGAGATTCTTAAGAACCTTTCTTCTGAAAAGAAGGGTTCTTAAGTTTTTCTCTCTTGACTTCCTTCCCGGAATGGGGTATACTACCTTCAGAACGAAACAAGAGGTGCTTTTATGCAGTCTTTGCGCTATTTATATCGTATCGGAAGAGGCCCCTCCTCCTCCCACACCATGGGCCCCTTGGCGGCGGCAGAACGGTTTTTGAAGGAACACCCCTCCGCAGACGCCTACCGCGTGATCCTCTACGGCTCCCTTGCCAAAACGGGAAGAGGCCATATGACGGACTTCATCCTGAAGGAGACCTTCGGGGAGCGTGAGTTGGACATCGTCCTGGATTGCGATACCCCCACGGACTTCCACCCCAACACCATGGATATCATCGCATACAGCCGCGGTGAGGAGACCGCCCGTGTCCGCTATTACAGCGTTGGCGGCGGCGAGATCCTTGCGGAAGGGGAGCAGTTTGCGGAGCACGACGAGGTGTATCAATTGAACTCCTTTTCCGAGATCTCCCGCTATTGCCGCGAGAAGGATATCCGCATCTGGCAGTACGTGGAGGAGTGTGAGGGCAAGGAGATCTGGGAGTACCTTTCCCAAGTGTGGGACGTGATGCAAAACGCCATCAAGGAAGGCCTGGAAGCCCAGGGCATCCTTCATGGCGGCATCGGCATCCAGCGGAAGGCACGGTACCTCTACCGCCAGAAGCACATCGACGAAAGCGAGGAGACCAAGACCAACCGCCTTATCTGCGCCTACGCCTACGCGGTGAGTGAGCAGAACGCCTCCGGCGGACAGATCGTCACGGCTCCCACCTGCGGTGCCTGCGGCGTCGTCCCTGCGGTGTTGAAATTTCTCCAGCCCAAGCGGAATTTCACCGGAGAGCAAATTTTGCACGCCCTTGCCACGGCAGGGGTGGTGGGCAATCTGATCAAGACCAACGCCTCCATCAGCGGTGCGGAATGCGGCTGTCAGGCGGAGATCGGCACGGCCTGCTCCATGGCCGCGGCCGCGGCGGCAGAGCTTTACGAGCTGGATCTTGACCAGATCGAATACGCCGCGGAAATGTCCATCGAGCATCACTTGGGGCTTACCTGTGACCCCATTCTGGGTCTGGTGCAGATCCCCTGCATCGAGCGGAACGCCATCGCCGCTATGCGTGCCTTGAACGCGGTGAATCTGGCGGATTTCTTAGCGGATTCCCGTATGATCAGCTTCGACATGATCGTGAAGACCATGTACGAAACGGGCAAGGATCTGAAGGTCATTTACCGCGAGACCTCCGAGGGTGGCTTGGCAAAGCAATTCAAAAAGTAAAGAGAGGAGCTTCCTATGGAACAATGGCATAAAGAAGCGGTGGTCTACCAGATCTACCCCAAAAGCTACCTGGATACCAACGGGGACGGCATCGGGGATCTGCGGGGCATCATTGATAAACTGGATTATATCAAATCTCTTGGGGTGAATACCGTCTGGCTTTCCCCCTGTTACCCCTCCCCGGGGGACGATAACGGCTACGACATCTCCGATTATCGGGGCATCGCGGCGGAATACGGCACCCTGGATGAATTCAAGGAGCTGCTGGAGGGGATGCACTCCCGCGGGATCCGTCTGCTGATGGACCTGGTGGTGAACCACACCTCCGACGAGCATGAGTGGTTTGTAGAGAGCCGTAAGAGCCGTGACAACCCCTACCGTGACTATTACATCTGGCGGGATCCCGTTGACGGCAAGGAGCCCAACGGCTGGACGGCGGCCTTCGGCGGATCTGCCTGGGAATACGACGAGACCACCGGGCAGTATTACCTCCACCTGTTCTCCAAGAAACAGCCCGACCTGAACTGGGAAAACCCCAAGGTGCGTCAAGAGATCGCGGACATGATCAACTATTGGCTGGACATGGGTGTGGACGGCTTCCGTTGCGATGTGATCAACAACATCTCCAAGGATTTTACCCGCCCCTATGCGGGAGGAAACGGGCCTCGCCTCCACGAGTTTTTGCACGAGCTCCACGTGAAGGCGTTGGAGCCCCACAAAGCCCTTACCGTGGGTGAGACATGGGGACTCTCTCCCAAACAGGCTCTCGAACTCACGGGAGAAGCCCGCGGGGAATTGACCATGACCTTCCAGTTCGAGCATCTGCTGTTGGGCCGTGTGGGCGGTGATAAGTTCGACCCCGAGCCCTTGGATAAAAAAGCCTTCGTGGACATCCTCGCCAAATGGGAGGAAGGCCTGAAGGAAGACAGCTATCCCGTGCTGGTGATGGAAAACCACGACCAGCCCCGTGCTCTTTCCCGCTTTGGGGACAGGGAGAACTACCCCTACGAAAGCGCTACCATGCTGGCAGCTCTGCTGTACGGTATGCGGGGCGTGCCCTTTATCTACCAGGGGCAGGAGCTTGGTCTCCACGACCCCACCTTTAACACGCTGGAGGAGTATCGGGACATCGAGACCCTGAACGCCTACGCCGAGTTGAAGTCCACGGGCAAATGGACCGACGAGGAGCTGCTTGCCAAAATGCAGTACGGCAGCCGTGACTGCGGGCGTGTTCCCATGCCCTGGAACAACGAAAAAGAGGGCGGCTTCACCACCGGAACCCCCTGGATCAAGACCCAGGCGGACCCGGGCTATACCGTGGCGGAGCAGGAAAATGATCCCAAGTCCGTTTTGAACTTCTACCGCAAGCTGTTTGAACTGCGGAAAAACATCCCCGCCCTTGCCGACGGGGAATTCAAGCTCCTTTGGAATGAGGACGACGTCTCCGTCTATACCCGCACCGCAGAGGGTATTACCGTGTACGTGGTATGCAACTTCAGCGCCGAAAAGAAGGATCTGCCCGATTGCTTCCCCCGCGGCGGCGCCATTTTGCTGAACAACTACGACAACGAAAAAGAATGGCTCCGACCCTACCAGGCACTCTGGATCAAAACGAAGTAAAACGTTGAAACGAAAAAATCCTTGCTCATTACGGGCAAGGATTTTTTGCGAAAATATCTAAACGAAAACCGCTTTTCCGACATAATATAAGTGAAGGGGTACGAACAAGGCGATTTTTTGAACGAATGGTAAAATTTTCTTGTGAAGTATTGACACGAAAAACGGTATTTGCTATATTAAAACTGTAAAAATGCCCAAAACCGTAAGGAGGGGAGTCCAATGGCTCATACAACGGATCAGTAAAGCAGGCCCCGTTCTGCTTCCGCACGGATGGAATGTAAATTTCATCCCACCCGAAAGGAGAACCCCATGAAAAGGATCTTATCCGTTTTACTTGCCGTTTGCACGGTGCTGGCGGCACTGTGCATCCCTCCCGCGCCCGCCGTGGCGCAAAGCACGGAACCTCTTGCTTCCGCTCAAATTGAAGAAGCAATCACCCTTCCCGTAGAGGAAGAGCCCATTACCCTTGAAACATTGACGGAAGATTGCAAGATCCTGCAGTACGTGGACGAAGAAGCCTTCGCGGCAGCTGACCACGCTTTCCGTCTACCGTATCTGGAAGAATTGGACACTTATGTATTCCAGAATACGGACGGAACACGCAGTATCTACTACCTGTACGAAAACGTAAAATATATCGACGAACAGGGCAATATCCGGGAAAAGGATAACACCCTGCAACGGGAGACCAAGGGCTTCCGGATCACGGAAAACGAGTTTGACCTGTTGCTTCCCCATGCTATCACCGACGGGGTGGAGCTGACCTACCAAGGCTACGACGTGAAGCTGATCCCCGCTACGGAAGGAAAGCTCACTGCAACAGCACTCGGTGCACTGCGGGATAACTCCGTGGTGTATGAAAGCTTCTTCGGTGCAGGAACCTCCTTGGTGTATACGCCAATACTTTCCGGTGTGAAGGAAGAGATCATTCTGGAAGAATACCTCCCGAACAAATCCTTTTCCTTCCTGCTGTATACCGACGGTCTGTTCTTGAACAACACCGACGGAAGCTATATCCTTACCGAGAGCAAAGCTTCTGCGGAAGCGGTGCTGTACTTAGGCAATATCGTGGTATACGACGCTGTCGGCAGAC
This sequence comes from Clostridia bacterium, assembly GCA_017516825.1. Taxonomy (GTDB): domain Bacteria; phylum Bacillota; class Clostridia; order Oscillospirales; family CAG-382; genus Coliplasma. The sequence goes on from JAFXBC010000025.1 coordinate 43,786, forward strand.
CCAGCCTTGGCAACCTGACCGTGGAAACGGTAAAGGACGGAAACATCTACGCCCTGACCGTTTCGGCAGACGAAGCTTTCTTATCCGATCCCGCTACGGTATACCCCGTTACCATCGACCCGGATATCACCATCTCCGATGCCAACAACGGCTCCGGTGCCATCGAAGATACGACCTTGTTTAGCGGCACCCCAAACCTGAACACCGGGAACTGGGTGTATAATACTGCCGGCTACGTGGACGAAACCTACGGCGCAGGACGTATCCTTGTGCGCCTGCCGGGGCTGTATAACGATGAAGCCTATCAAGGTTTAACCGCAGACCGTATCCTGTCTGCAACCTTTTATACCACCAAATCCTCCTCCAAGACACCGGATTACGTAAATCTGTATCGTTGTACCGATTATACATGGGGAGAAACCACTGCAACCTGGAATAATGCCGCGAACCTGTATGCGACAGATGGAAATTTGGGAACGTCTTCCGCATCTTCCTCCGTTGTCGCATTCAACATTACTTCGTTAGCGAAAGCATGGAGAAATTATTACTTGGCTCCTTCGGCGGGTTTCATGCTGATCAACCAAAACGAAACGAACGTTAATAAGAAGTTTGGTATCTATGCATCCGAATATAGCGTCACCGAGAAGCGACCGTACGTTGTATTGAATTATTCCGGAACGATTTGGCTTGATGAGTCTGAAATATCTATAGCCCAAGGGAATACAAGAACTCTCATCGCTACCACGGACCCTGCCGGTGGAACGGTGACATGGACTTCCAGCAATGAGGCTGTGGCTACCGTAACTGCCGGTGTGGTAACCGCCAACGCCCCCGGATTTACCACGATCACCGCAACATACGTGGATGGCAACGGGCAACCCCATACCGCGGAATGTGTGGTTTTGGTATGGCTACCGAGTGACACTTATACGATCAACAACGGTTCCCAAAGCAAGCTTCTTCAATTGCCCGTTAACGCCTATACGGAGGGTTCTGCCGTATATGGCACAAACGGCGTTTATAGCGAACAAAATAGGTGGACTTATTTTAAGATCAATCATTTGGGCAACGGTGTATACAGCATTCGCTCTATGCTGGACAATTCCATGGGATTGAAACGAAGCGGAAACAGTGTTGTGTGCGGCTCTATCGGAACAAGCAACAACACCGTTCCGGCTGAAGCCAAATGGGCTTTCGGAACCGATTCCGGCGGGACTTATATTTACAGTTATAACGGCAGTCATACCGACGCTCCGCAATATACGTTGATTTGTGCTCCTGTCGAAGCTATGAGTAGCGATTTGTGGTTAGAGAACTATTGTGCGGGAGAGGTTCTGCAATATTGGGCAATCACCCCTGTTGCCGCAGATTGCGAAGGCGTGACAATTTGGGAAAAAGTCGACGAGCTTTTGGTAGGCAGATCCTATACGTTTGAAGCTGCCGTGTATAGCACGAATTTCCACGAGCACGGCGGTAACCCCATTACATGGTCTTTGAAAAGCGGAACGCAATATGCCTCTCTTTCTTCCACAGGAACATTAACCGCCACCTCTGCCGGAACTGTAACCGTAAAAGCGACTTACGACCGAGGCGTTGGAGATCCGTACGAGGCCGAGCATACTGTCTACATACTTCCGTTTGCGGATGGAACTTACCTTATAAAAAACCGCCAGAACAGCATGTATGCGGATGTGGAGCTGGCTTCTAATGAGAGCATTACCTCTGGCAGCGTTGTATGCCAATGGGAACGAAATGCCGGCTCAATGCAGGAGTGGTTTGTCTCCTACCATGGAGCAGGATACCATACGATTTCCAAAACGGTCGGTTCTACTGTGTATTATTGGGGCGTTGCAAACAATTCCCAGAATACGGATACTACCATTGTATTGCGAACTGGTCCGGTTGACGACGGTGCTCTTTGGCGGTTTATACCCACAAACGGTGCATATAGAGTTGTGCCGAAGCTGGCGGAAGCTCAGACGGGAGAGAGAGCATTGGTAGCCACAACGTCAGATGCCGAAAACGGGCATAGATTAGCTTATGGCTACTATGTCGGAAACAACAATAGTTACCGAGATGAATGGTATGTTGTTCTTCCCACGAGAATGGTAGAATCTCGATTGATAGCGCTGGATGAAGGAAGTGAATATGCCGACGGCGAAGAATATACAAACAAAGATTTTTTTGAAGCGGTTGGGCAGTACATTTCCACATACGGAGATGTCGCCGTAGATGACGATTATCAATCGAGCTTTTCCAAAACGCAAATGAAGAACTATATGTACAATAGTGACGTCTTTGTTTTGCAGACCCATGGGCAAAAAGATGGAATACAGCTTGATACTATACAGAGTTTTTTGCTCATGGAGGATATTGCTCAGCTTGATTTAAGTGAGATGAAGTTGGCAGTACTGCTGACTTGTTACAATGGACAGGATTTTAATGCCGCAAATGTTACAAACAATGATCCGCAAAATTTCATGGAGCAAATGTTGTGTTGCGGGGCCGAAACAGTTATTGCTTTTAATGACCCGATTTATGTCTGGGACTCCAACCCCTTTGTCGTCGAACTATTTAGGTGTATGCTGGAAGAAGAAATGACGGTGCAGGATGCCATTCGCAGAATTGGGGAAAGCGATGACTTTACTGCTTTGGCAGATCTGCTTGCAGTTTGTGAGGTTGGCGGAAACGGAAATTTGAACTTGTACGATTACTACTGGGAGGATTGAGATTATGAGAAAATATTTACTGTGCCTTTTCGTTGTTCTTTTGGCTATTTTGCTTGCCGGTTGTCAAGTAGAGGAAGCGGGCAATAGCGATGCGCCCAACGAAGAAGTCTCCTACCCCGTGATCCCCGGGCTGTATGAATGTTACCTGACAGACGAAACCTTGGGATTAGCTTCTAACGAGAATCTTCCCTTGGCTACCAAGCGCCTTTATCCCGAAGCTTCACGGATCGAGGAATATGCCAAGATTACAGAACTGACCATAAACGGTGTTACCTATCCTTGTGAGTACAAGGATTCACGTTATATGCGTGATTTTCGTTCTCCGTATAGGACGCATCGGTATCGTATTGATTGTGCCGGACTTAGGGTTGATGTCACGGTGCGAGATGATATGAGTATTGTGCATTGGTATCGGTCTGATCAATTCTTGCGAGGGAATTTGCCGGATGTGATGACTTTTGAGCAGGCGGAAAAGCTTGCTTTGGAATACGCCTCACAGGTGATCGATGTGCAGAAATATGAGTATACTACGTCTATTGGTGAATACGCACCAAGGGAAGGCGAACCATATGAATTATATCGTTTTGCTTTTGACTCAACAGATGATCTAACGCGTGGAAAAGATCGAGTTTCTATTCATATTACCGCTAAAGGCGATGTATCGCAAGTGTATATCGGTCCAATCGATGTCTACAGCAATGTTCCCGATGACCTCATTGACGAGGAAAAGCTGGAAAAGACCATGCTGTATTATTTGGAAAAACTCTATCCCTTGTATTACGGGAAAGAGCTTGACGGGCAGTATGAATTTATCGAGAGAGATCTTCTGCTTACTCCGGAAGGGGAGTGGGTGCTTCGTAACCGATATGCGTTGGTGAACGGCGCCGAGAAAAAGGGCGTCGAGCTTACAGTCGTTTTGTTGGATACCAACGCTTCGGGAGATGAATCGTTAGACGTGTCGTAATCATCTTTGCTTGGCTTTATCAAAAACAGTTAATTCCATAACACACAAAACCACCGAGTTGCCTCGGTGGTTTGCTTTTTGTCATATGCCTTTTTATAAACGAGCCCTTCACCCATATATCTCCCCGGAAAGCAGTTCTTCTTCCGTTTTTTCGGCGCGGCGGGTATGGCTGAGAAGCCAACCGTAGTTTTCCTCGGTGGTATACACCGTGTCCCAGCAGTTGTGATCCAAGTGGGGGTAGAGGATCAGCTCGCAATGACCGCCCCGCATATTGACGGCCTTTGCCATCTGCAGGCTGTCGATGGGATCCACCACCGTGTCGCAAAGCCCGTGAAAGGTACGTATGGGAATCTCCGTCAGACGGGAGGTAAACCAGCAGATCCCGCCGCCGCACACCGGCATAATGGCGGCAAACCACTCCGGGTGAATGCAGGCCAGCTCCCAGGTGCCGTAGCCGCCCATGCTGTTCCCTGTGAGGTACACCCGCTCCACGTCCACGTAGGGAAGCTCCCGCAAGCTATCGATCCAAGCGATGACAGTTTCCATCACCTCGTTCCAATCGTGTACCTGGCAAAGGGGTGCCGCCAAAAGGTAGCCCCTGTCCTGATGCAGCCGCAGGTTGGTGAAGCAGGCGTTCCGCTTCAAAACCTCAAGATCATTACACCGCGTACCCGCCCCGTGGAGGAACACCACAAGGGGGTATTTTTTAGTCTCCTCAAAGCCTTCGGGGTAAGAGACCACCGTCTGCAGGCCCTGGAATACTTTTTCTTGATACATATTATTCTCCCTTCAAAAATGCCAACGCGTAGCTTGCCGCCGCGGCAGACCCCTGCCACAAAACGTCCTCGTCAATGTCAAATGCAGGACTGTGATGCTCTGCACCCACACCTTTTTCCTCGTTTCGGATCCCGATGAAGGCGAACACCCCCGGCCATCTGTGGAGGAACTTGGCAAAGGATTCCGAAGCCATCCAAGGCTCCGCCTCGGTGAGACAGTCTATCCCCAAGGTCTCTCCGATGGCCTGTCGTGCCAAAACGGCACAGGCTTTGTGGTTGATGACGGGGAACCCCGGCGGGTTGTAGCGGGTATACACCGCCTCACAGCCGTGGAGCGCACAAACGCTGTCGATGAGCTTTTTGAATTCGTGATAGAAGGTCATCCCCGCACCCTCGCGGTCAAAGGTACGCATAGTGCCCTTGAAGGTCAATTTCTCCGGGATCACGTTCTGGCAGTTCCCTGCGGTGACCTCCCCGATAGAGATGGTCAGCGGGGTAAAGGGATCGATCTTGGTCATCCGCAAATTCCCCACACGGCCGTAGATCTCCACGAAGGCGTCGATGGGATTGCATGCCCGATCGGGACGGCTTCCGTGACCGCCCTTCCCGCGGATGGTCACGTGGAAGGGGAGATTGCTTGCCATCATGGCACCGTCATTCACGGCGATCTTCCCGCTTTCCGCCCCTGCGTAGAGATGGGCGGCGTAGACGGAGTCGATGTGAACCTGCTCTTTTTCCAGATATTCCAGAAGGTAGCGGATGTTTCCGCCCCCTTCCTCCCCGCGTTCAAAGCAGAGGTAGATCCTGCCATCAAGCTCGTCTTTCTTTTCTATGAGAATCTTCGCCGCGCCCAACAGCATGGCGATATGTCCGTCGTGTCCGCAGGCGTGCATCACCCCCGGGTTCCCACTGATACAGATCCGTTTACGGCACAGATTCTCCTCCGCTTCCCGAATGGCAAGGGCGTCCACGTCGGCGCGAAGCAAAACGGCTTTGCCCTTCGCTTTCCCTTCCAAGGTGGCGAGGATCCCGCCCTCGGGAACCTCCACGTAGGGGATGCCCATGGCTTCCAGTTCTTCCTTGATTTTTGAAAGGGTTTGAAATTCTTTCCCCGTCAGCTCGGGGTGGGTGTGGAAATACCGCCGTAACCCAACGATATACCCTTCCTGCTCTTTTGCAAGCTCTGCGACGTGCATACAATCGCCTCCCGCTTCGTTTCATAAGCCCATTATATACCCCCGCACTCTATTTTTCAAGAGCCTCCCGAAAAAAAGGCCGCACCGTTACGGTACGACCTTTGGTATGGTTCTTTACTTCGATTCCGTATGCTTGATCAGCTTCCGCACAAGGGCCAGGTCTTTCTTTGCGATCTCCGCAGTGTAGGGTGCTTTTTCTTCTTGGGTCAGGATGCGTTCTCCCACGAAATATTCCAGACATTCCGCCATGGCTTCGCCGAAAAGACGGATGTTTGCCCGCAGACGCACCGCCATAGCTTCCCCTGCGTAGAGATTTCCCCGCACGGTGTTGTATTCTTGACAGCAGTCGAAGGGAGGCAGAGCTTCTCCCAGCTCCCATGCCTTGGGGTAGTCCTCCTTGGTGACGTAGCGGTACATTAGATCCCGGGTCACCTTGGTGCGCATGGCGGTGTCCGTGCTGATCTCCAAGATCTTGTGATAAAGCAAAATGGCTTCCTCGTAGTTTTCGGGAGATTCCCTGAGGGTGCCGGATAAAGCCCACGCCAAGGCATACATCAGCTCTTCGTTCCCGGGATGGCGGATCAATGCTTCCCGCAGAAGGGGAATCGCCTCGCTGTGGCAGTCCTTGTCAAACAGCGCCGTTGCTTCTTGGCACACAGCTTGGATCTCCTCTTTCAGCTTACAGGTGTCGTGTCCCAGCAGATGATCCACGGACACCCCGAAAAGATCCGCAATTCCCGGCAACAGGGAAATATCGGGGCAGGAGAACCCTGTTTCCCATTTGCTCACCGCTTGGCAGGAAACGCCCAGAACTTCGGCAACCTGTTCTTGGGTAAGATTCAGCCTCTTGCGTAGTGTCTTGAAAGTTTCGGAAAATAAATGACTCATGTGTTACCTCTGTTTGGTTTGTATTGGAACCGGTTCTGCATACATCATAACAGAGGAACGGGGGAAAGTCCATATACAACTTGTAGGATTTTTTTCTACCGTCGGTTGTATTCTTTTTCACCCCACGCCGTAGGTGCCCGTCACGGGGTCACGGAACAAGGGGATCTCCGGGGTGGCGAAGGTAAAGATGGCAAAGGCCAAGGCCAGCACGCCAAGGACGAGAATGCCCCAGCCTTGGTGCTTACACTTGGGCAATTCTTTCATGAACAGCCAGTATTCCAAAAGGAACGCCAACCCGGCGGACACGAAGAACAGGGAAATGTTTACCCAGTCGGGAGTCCTCCCAAAAGCGCCGTTCACCGTGTAGAACAAAAAGGGGATGGAGAGAATCCCGACAACAGCGCCTATGGCCTTCACGCACCAGAAGGTCTTGCACTCCCGCAGGTAATACCCCTGGATCAACGCAAATACCAGCATGGGGAAGAACAACAGCTTCATGTGCTCCCAGGTGGATTCGTTTACCCCGGAAAAAGGTGCGGCAAACACGCTTTCTCCCGTCCATTCGTACACGTAATGCAACGCCGTCCCTGCCACGGAGACGAACAAAAAGCCCAGCCATTGCCAGACTGCTAAGGATTTCTTCATAAAAAAACACCTTCCGCTTTTTCATTTCATCGGTTTTAGTGTATGAAAAAACGGAAGGTACTATTCGTTTGTGGAATCACAACAGCTTTTTCTTGATGTTCTTCAAAGTCTTTTCAAGGGTCTTGCCTTCGTACTCCTCGTAGAGGTTGAAATTGCTGAAGGTGCCGCCCTCGTCGTTAGCCCAGCCGATCAGCCAACGGCCCTTGAGCTCGTCGCCCAGGTTATCGCTTTGGGAGGTGTAGCGGAAGACGTAGTAGTCCTCTCCCTTCTTATCCACCACGCCCAGGAATTCGATCTCATCCGGCACTCTCCCCAGCTCTGTGGGATAGGTCAACCAATGTACCAGATCGCTCTTGGCCAGATATTCCTTGTCGGCATACTTTGCGGGGAAAAGGGAGGTCAAACCGTATTTTCTCAAAAGACCGTAGGTCATATGGGCGTATTTCAAGTCCTCGGCCAGGGCTTCCACGGCCTCCGTGGGAATGGGTTGCTTGGCGGTCAACAGAGTTGCCACGGCAAAATGGGAAATATTGTTCTTGCCAAGCTTCAGAACCTCGTACAGCAGGGGAATGGTGGATTCCTCCATGAAGTACTGCACCGCATCGCAGAGAAGCTCCAGAACGCTGACGATCACGTCGTCAAGGGGCGTCTCCAGATACCGCTTCAGCTCGGAATTGAGGTGGCGGGCGAACAAGGCCTTGGAGTCTGCGGGCAGGTTCCCGATCTCCTTGGTGTAATGCAAAAGGCCTTGGTACACCATGCCCTTGTGGTATTCGTCCTTCAAGGCGTTTACCGCGGAGATCAGCTGTGCAACGGCAATCTTGTCGTTGTGTCCCTCCTTGAAAATGTTGTCAATAGCGTTTTCCACAAACCGCTCTTTGTTCACCAGCTCCATCAGCGTCTGGATATCCTGCAGGTGGTCTGCACCGATCTCCATGGGGGAACCGTGGCAAAGCATAATGAGCCCCAGCAGATTGTCCTCGTATGCAAAGATCTCATCCTTTTTGCGGTAGCTTTCTACGGTGGGGATCAGATCGATCAACGCCTTGACCTCCCCAAAGGCAAAGCCCGCCAGCTCCTTTTTATCAACTGCGGTGATCTTCACCTTCTTTTGCTGAAAGGCGTGGAGAATGTATCTCAAAATGTTGTTTTTTTCTTCATAGCTTGAAAGTCTTTGAACCTCTTCAAGAATGGGAGTAAACGTTGCCATGGAAGCCTCCTTTGGGGGTGTGGGATAGATTGCCTTCAGTATACCATACGATCCTCGGAAAGTCAATGCACAGACCGACATCGGCATAACAAGTGCCGAAAAAACGCAGAAACGCGAAGCTCCTTCTATCGGTTTGGTTGAGCTTATCTCAAACGAATAGAAATTTCGGTTATTGCTTTTCCCGGGCGGTTTGCTATAATAAAGGCGTAGCTACAAAAAATCAAGAAAGGAATAACCTATATGATGAATCTTGCAGATAAACTAAAAGAACTTCGTAAAGCAAAAAAGATATCCCAAGAAAAGCTTGCCGACTATCTCGGCGTATCCTATCAGGCGGTGAGCAAATGGGAGAACGGTATTACTTGTCCCGATGTTATGTTGCTACCGGAGATCGCCCGCTATTACGGCATCACCGTGGATGAACTGTTACAGGTGGAACAGATCGACGCCGACAAATACTTTGAAGAAGTTTGTTCAAATGCCGAAAAACTCTTCCGGGATGGAAAGCGGGCGGAGATCATTCCTCTGTGGCGTGAAGCGCACAAGAAGCTTCCCAACGATATTCGCGTCAAGGAAATGCTGATGTCAACCTATTTTGATACGGACAGAGTGAAGTATCAAAACGAGATCATCGAGCTTGGAACGGAAATTTACAATGCCGATCCCTCCGAAGGCGGGAACAGCTATTACCAAGGACAGGCGATCCTCCAGATCGCAAGTACCTACTCTGCTAACGGCAATTCGGAAAAGGCAGACGCATGGGCGCGCCGCGCACATCAGATCAATCATTGTCAGGAAATGCTGTTTATGATGATCCACGATGAGGAGGATTGGCTTACCGAAACCTTCAGCTTTGCCAACCATTGGTACCTGAATACGCTGTTCTATATGGCGGCGCGGCTGAATATGTGTAACGTAAAATGCTTCGGGGAGGATTACGTTCAAAAAGTCAGCATGGCCGTAGCAAATATGTTCGAGACGGCGTATCCCAACGACGACATGAGCTATGAATCGTTGGAACAGCTTTGTATTTTGCACCGCCTTGTTGCCGAGGAGGAAGTATCTCTTGGAAAAGAGGAAGTGGTTATCAGAAAGCATCTTTCCCGTGCAGTGGAATGTGCCGTTAGGTCATCGACCGTAAAAGCGCATACGCTCACGCATCCGTTGTTGTACGGTTGGCAGGTCGCAGACGCTCCTTCCGATCACAAGCAGCTTGTGCGAACCTTGAAGGCCGAATTGGCGTGGAACTGCTTCGACGAGTACCGAAACAAAGATTGGTTTTTGGATCTGGTTGCCCGGCTTGAAAACGTTGAGTGATCAAGCCGGCATACGCCACCTCGACGCCGTGACAAAGGCATACACCGACGCCGCGATGAGTAAGGCGTTAGGGTAAAAGCATAATCGCAAAAGCAAAGCCCGAAGCACACGCTTCGGGCTTTATCCTTATTCAAATGAAATATCTGCTACAATAATTGCATGATCACTTCCTGCTGCGACGGCTTCGTCGTAGTTGTATGTTAGTGATTCTACTCTACAATTATTTTTCACGAAAAGAAAGTCGTATCGAACAGCACCCTTCCTGCGAATGTTATGTGACTTAGTTAATGGCTTTCCTTCTTCGTATCCTTCGATGCCATTGAAACGCACATAAGCATCTGTGAGGCCAATGTCAACCATTTCGTCAAAGAAATGCTTTGCACCAGGACCGTTATCAAAGAATTGCATTTGCGTCATATCATAATGATCGACTTGCGGTTCGTTAGCATCTATTCCAATAATATCGGGACGATATTCATCAATAAATTCTGCAAAAGAATCATACTGCACCGATTTCGAACGATAATATCCGCAACCAGTCAATGAATGCAGCGCTAATATCTTTATAGTTTTATCGTTCTTCTTCAAGGTTACATATACAGTCCTATCAGGAAAAGGACTGCGTTCAATGACTCCGGCTTCCAGTATTTCGAAATTCTTGCTCACCATTACCAAGACTCCCAACCTTCGAGCGTCTGAGTCAAATTTGCTCGGCTTACGATACTCCAGCGAATAAAACAATTCATACTTATTGGAAAGCGTGGCTTTAATGTATTCGTATGCGTGCGGTTTTACTTCCTGCAAAATAACGCAAGTATCATCTTCGATTTGAGTCTGCAAGTACTTTATTTTGCGCTCGGTGTCTCCTGCATAACTTATATTCCAGTCAATTATTTTCAAAGCTTTAACTCCTTTACAGCTTGCTTTATTCGTTGATTTCGCTTTTCAACGAAGTCCAGTTCTTTTTCAATCCATGATAAATATTCTTCTACGGTCTTGGGCAATGGATTATACTCAAATGCGCCACTTCCTAACCAAAAGTTAACGTGGTTATAGTCATCGGTAACGCAATCTTGCAAAAAGAAGAAATCAACATATCCTTTGAAATCTACAAACAAATCGAAAAAGTTTTTGTTCTGTAAAAGTGTATTGTATAAAGGGCTCTCTTCGTTTTGATAAAATTTTCGGATACACTCTAAGGTTAAATCCCAGCGGTCTTTAATGAATGGATTACAACCGCGAGATTGATTTATGCCACCTTGCTTTTTTGGAAATATAATTTCACCGCCAATGGTATATGATTTGTGTATATAATTTTCCATGTAGGCGTGATAGTCAGGCAAAGCGTTTGCCACCTGTTCTATCATTCCGCGATAACGACTATATCTGAAACTGGCAACGATAGAATCGCTTCCAAAACGAAAGTCTTTCCAAGTCAGATAATTCGCGCCACTACCGATTTGCAAATCCATCGTTTCACCGTTGGGCAAGGGTCTGCTATATAGCAATTTGTGATATAACTGCATTGTTTTGCTTGCACTATCAGGATCGCAGTTGAAGCAACCCAATAGTGAGTCTTTATCCCAATAATTATTCCAGTATCTTGGTGTATCGGTAGTGAAATCGAATTCGACATCAATAGAGTTCACGTTTCTTTACCTTCTTTTAATGATTAATCGCAGTAATTATATCAGAAAACATATAGTTAAAGTTATATAATTTTTCTTATTTCCAATTCGAACTCTCTCGTAGTTACGGACAAGATGATACCTGCTCAGTTTATTTGCGTACCTACCCGTATCTATCCGTCCCTAAAAATAGGGTGTTTTTGAACAGCCTTGCATAGCCTTGCAGAAAATTGATAGGCAACCGAAAGACTGTAAAAGGCGTTTATCTCGAAAGTGGGGAATGAGCACCAAAAATCAAGCAATTAGTGACCGCTTTCTTGCCCCTTCCGAGAAAAATGCACGGCTAATGCAGGGCCGAAGGGACGGGCGGTCACTTTTGTTTGCCGCATAACTACTATGAATTATAGCATATTTTTCTTCAGATTACAAGTCGACAGCCCGTGAAGCTATTGAAAAATTCGAAAATATGTGATATAATATGAACAGGCAAATCTTATCCCTTTTGTATCAGCAAAAGATGATCGGCAAATCCTTAGTCAAGCTGTTATAAGGATTACCCTTTGAGGTTTCAGCAATAGGTTGCCCTATGTGTCGTTCAGAGCATTTGCCAAAACGATAAGGAGGTTAATGCAAGTATACTTCTGTTTCACTTACGAAAGGAAGTATGACACATGAAACAATCTATGGACTTGAACAAAGAAACCGCAAGCCGACTCTGGGTAAAGCAGTTCGGCAAGAAACAAAAGGCGGTTGACTTTTCCGGACGTACCATTGCTCGAGCTGCCTACAATGACAGAAACAGCGAATACGGCTGGAACGTTGACCACATCCTGCCTGAATCAAGAGGCGGGAAAACCGCAGATCATAATTTGATCTGTTGTCACATTCTGACCAACGATGAGAAGGCAGACAAATTCCCCTGCTTCAAAGCAAATGGGAAGGAATTTGAAATTCAAAACAGGCAAAACCATTATGAGATCATTGCAAGATCTGCCGAAAAGGACGATCCGCAAGAAGAGGCGATAAACTTCTTGGATGCTGCGCAAGGCTTGGAATGCTGGAAGCAATGCCGAGTCGACGGAAAGGATGTTTTTGTTGGATATGTTAAGATCAAGGTTGAAACAGAAAACGAATCCGACCAACTCCTTGAACGCTATCGCAATTTTCTATCTGAGCTGTTTGATACGGATTTGATCTTTGTTGAACAACAGCTATCCGGTTTTTATCCGCTTTTCGGCTATGCGAAACGCACGTTTGTGTATACCGTAATAATTGACAGTATACCAACCAAAGAAGACACGCAGAATCTCCTTGATAATTGCGTGATCTTGAATACGTATAGCCTTTATTTTACCAACAAAACAGGATTTGATAATATTCAAATCGTTTGCGGTATGGAGCAATACGATAGCCGTTTTGATGCAACCCTTAAATGCAAAAACAGCATTTTAGAAAAACGGGTTTATTTCAGCGAAGATTTAGCAATTGATGAGCTTGTGAAGATCAATACAAGTGCTGAAAAAGAACTCAAGGACACTTATCCGCAAAACGGTTTTTATTGCTATGATCGCGTTTATACACAATTGGAAAAAGATCTCGAAAAACGAATCTGAGCTTTAGAAGAAGCATATTTGTAAACCTCTGAAAGAGATGTCGGGCAACAGGCATCTCTTTTTTGTTTTATTTCCGATTCTCTCTGGACTTTGCGTTTCTTTGTGATATCCTTTGTGCTGACAAAACGGAAAGGAGTCGCAACAATGACAACCGAAGAAAAGATAAAAGGGCTGGAGCACCTACTCCGCAAATGCCCCGACGTGATCACCGCGCTCCAAGCGTCAAGACTGATCCACGTGAGCAAGAACAGCATCCACGCGGCAATCAACGAAGGCAAGCTCATCGCATATGCCTACCGAGGCAAGCGGCTGATCAGCAAAGCCGACTTCATCGATTACCTCGCCGCCACCACCGACGACGAAACCGCATGGCAAAGGCGGCAGCGGGAGAGGATGAGCCATGACGAATAAAACAAAGAAAAGCGAAAAGTTCTCCGCCGAAGAGATCTGCAAGATCTTACATATCAGCAAGCGAAAATGCGCCTGGATGCTCCAAAACGGAATGATCCCCTGCAAGGACTCCGGCAAGAAAACCCGCCGTTACACCGTCCTGCGAAAAGACCTCGACGCATACATAAAAGACAGCACCGAGCACCCCGAGAAGTATTTTATCCCCGTCACCTTTACCTCAAATAACCCCGGTAAACGGGAGCCCGATAAATACTACCTCTACCCGCATCAGGTCCCCGAAGACTTCCGCCCCTGGCTTGACGATCAGTGGTACGACCTGCCCGACGTAATCACCCCAAAGGACGTGGAAACCATCCTCGGTTACGAGCACGAGTCTGTCCGCCGTTGGATCAACCGCGGCTGGCTTCAAATCACCAAAGCCCATAACTTTGAAATTGTCCCACGCGAATGGCTCATCGACTTCACCTGCGACTATGCCTTCCAAATCATCAAGAAAAGCGAGAAGCATAGAAAACTGCTGTATAAGTATTTCAATTAATGAACACCACGCCTTCGAGAGTCCCGCTCCCGAAGATTTTTCTTCAGTTTATATCATTACAAATTCGTGAATACGCCCGATTTCTGCAAATTTTTTATGAAATATTGTAAATTAGGCGACTGCCGTAATTGACAAATCACCTATCATAGTATATAATAATATATGACTACAAATGATAGGTGGTATATCATGAAAGAACTGATCAAAGCTATACGCTCTGCGGCGAATATGAATCAGGAACAGTTTGCAAGTGCCCTCGGCACGACTCCGCTTTCCATTAACCGCTGGGAAAACGGCAAAACTCTGCCCAACCGTATGGCACAGACTCAATTATATAATTTTTGCAAGGAGCGTGCAATCGATGTTGTGCAGCTCATTATAGATACCAAAGCATACGAGAATACTGATGATAAGCTTGTCCTCTACCACGGCTCAAAGAAAGGCATAAACGGAGACATCGCTCCTATCAGCCGTAACGAATGTGACTTCGGCAAGGGATTTTATATGGGTACAACGACGCTCCAGCCATTGACCTTGGTGTGCAACGAGGATAAGCCCAAGCTCTATACCGTCGAGCTTGATATGACCGGATTGAAGGTATTGACCGTTGAGATCGGTATGGATTGGGCTATGCTGATTGCTTACTACCGCAAGGAGATGGAGAGTGCCAAAGGTACGCCAATTTATGAAAAGTACGCGCACATGGCAGACGGTTATGATGTGATCATCGGCTACATCGCCAATGACCGTATGTATACCGAGCTGTCCCGCTTCTTTAACAGAACACTCACCGATGTAGCTCTGATTAACTGTCTCTCCGCACTTGACCTCGGCAAGCAGTATGTTGCTGTCAGCGAAAAGGCGTGCATGCAAATCAAAGTAATAAAAGAAGATTCTCTGTCTCAACTTGAGCTTGCGTTGCTCAAGGATATGAGCGCCGAACGAAGAAAAGAAGGAATCGCTTTGGCTGAGGAAATTGAAGTGAAATACCGTCGAGAAGGCAAATTCTTCGACGAGATATTGAAGGGTGAATGATATGTGTAAATCATTACAACTCACGCTCTGTGATACACAAGGGCAGCTTTTCGAGCTTGCCGCAGAGCGAGGATATAGCAGCGAAGCCTTTATCAAGGCGTTTATGACCTCGCAGGTTGCCGCCGATATGGATAAAGATTTTCACCACGTTCAATGGGCAGGCAAGGCGTACATCCTATCCAGGATGGAGGATGAACTTGCAGATCAGCTTACCAAGGATGGTGAGATCTACGATAAGGAAACGCTCTATTGGGCGGGCTACCTTTACCGCTATTGGAACTTCTACACCGGTGAAAACAGTCGAGAGATTTATAAACAAGCTTCCGCAAAGACAATGAACATCGTCTATCTCATGTACCACACAATGAGCCCCGAAATGGCGATCGATAGGCTGAAGGAAGCGTACAACGAAACAAAAGAATGAGGAATAAAAATGAAAAGTGCTGAAAACTTTGATAAAAAAACTTCGAAGCGAAAGATAATAAGAAAATGGTTGGCAGATCATTTTATCTTTGTGTGGATAGTTAGTAGTGCAATATTTGCATTTATTATACACTGGCTCTTTTCCACCCCTGCTCCTAACGATTGGATTGCTGCGAAATGGGGAGCAGGAGATATTCTTACTTTTGTAAGCACGGTTGCGCTTGGATTGTTGGCTGTATGGCAAAATAAGAGATTTGAAGAAGAAAATGACGAATCGCAACTCCGAATGGAGAAACTAACAAAAGACGCTAACGAAATATCGATTGTTCAAAAGATTGTCGAGCATGAAAGCAATAAATTACTTAGGTTAAGAACAAAAATGCAGATGTTTATTGATGCTTGCAACACTCAAGAAACAGTTGATGATGTGTCTGATGTTGCACAACAGCCACCTGATTTTATGAAAATATACATAAAAATCAAAATGGATAGTAGGGACAAACAAATAAGATTGGCGACCGTTGAACTTTTATCTGAATTGAAAACGTATCCAAACAATGATTCAACTCGTGAATTGATATCTCTTATCTCAGATTATTGTAATTCTTCAACAGAAGTTGCAAAATGTATAAGGGAGTGTTCAGATGCTACTCAAGCGTACACGATAAAAGCGGCTAAGGAAAAAGAATTTATTCAAAAGAGTTCAAACTTTATTGCCGAGCGCGAAGTTTTACTTGACAAAACGATATATGGCAACTTATCACTTGACGAAATACGAGGATTGTATTGTCAAGAATAATAATAGCAGGATAAGCAAATGGAAAAGAACAAAATTGACATAAAAGAAAACTATATTTATCGCTTGGATAACGAGCTTCTGACCATCTTTCTGCGAGATAGATCGTCAGGCAAGAACATTATTTGGGCAACCGATAACTATAGTTCGCGTGGCTGTGGATATCAAAGTTACGATTATATAACCGTCGAAGCCATAACAGGCTATCACGGAAATATCATAAAGCCGAGAACGGAAAAATCCAAAAAGGAGCAGACAGACCGTATACGTGATAAAGCGGAGGTGTTCACCCCTTCTTGGATCTGCAACAAACAGAACAATCTCGTAGATAATGCATGGTTCGGTACGGACTTCGTCTTCAACGAGGAAACCGAAAAGACTTGGATTGCAACCACCGAGCCGATTGCCTTTCCAACCGTAACAGGCAAGACATGGCAAGATTACATTAACGATGTTCGCTTGGAGATTACCTGCGGCGAAGCTCCGTACCTTGTCAGCCGTTACGATACCGTCAGCGGATATATGATAGAGCTTTCACAACGCATTGGATTGCTTGACAGAAAGCTCCGTGTTGTAAGCGAGAACACACAGACAGAAAAAGAATGGCTGAAATGGGCAATCAAGTCCTTTCAGAATACCTATGGCTACGATTGGCAGGGCGATAATGTGCTTCTGGCACGAGAAAATCTGCTCTTCACCTTCATCGATTACTACAAGGCAAAGTTTGATAAAGAACCCGATATCGATATTCTCAAGAAGATTGCCGAAATCCTCTCTTGGAACATATGGCAGATGGACGGCTTGAAATTCGTAATTCCCGAAAGCTGTAAAGCAGTCGAAGAAGTTCAGTTGTCCCTGTTTGACGACGAGCTTGAAAAGCAGCCTTGTCCCGGATGTGCCAAGAACGACCCCTACGCTCATACTGGTGTTTACTGCATTATAAAAGACTGGAAAGAGAACAAAAAGATAAAGTTTGTATCGTTGTTAAAGGAGAAATAATTATGGCAAATAATTTCAATATAGATGATACAATCATTGCAAAAGTGATTTTGGGTAGAATTGAACCGAAGATCTATGCTTTTGAAACTGAGACTATTCCTAGCTACCTCAAGGTAGGAGATACTTTTCGTTCGGTTGACGAACGTTTGAGCGAATGGAAGAAAGCGGGTTTTAGTGATTTAAAACACGTTGGAGATTGGTCATCTGAAATAGCGGGAAAAGATATTTATTTTAGAGATTATGCTGTCCATAGTTATCTTGAAGAAAATGGTAAAACGAGATTAACAAGGGATGTTTATCCGGGCAAACCGTATTCCAAAGAGTTTTTTAAGAATGCGTCTAAAGAAGATGTAGAAAAAGCTATTGCAGATATCGTTGATTCAAGCGAGAAAGATTATACAAGGTACATATATTATGCAATTGGCAATCGAACTACAGTCGAAACAGAATATAAAAGAGATAGTTTTGACTGGGAGCCTCGTAGACCTCTTCAAACAGATACTATCGATAGATTTCAACAAGCCCAAGCGAACGGTAGAAATAATTTGCTAATGTATGCGGTGATGCGTTTCGGTAAATCTTTCACCTCTTTGTGTTGTGCTAAAGCGATGAACGCAAGTTTTGTTTTAGTGGTGTCGGGTAAAGCGGATGTTGCCGATGAGTGGCAGCGAAATGTTCAAAAGCCGGGGCAGTTTGAAAGCTTTGTGTTTTTGAATTCTAAAAAATTAAAAAGAAACGATAAAGCTATTACTGATGCACAAGCCGACGGAAAATGTATCGTCTTATTCCTCACTTTACAGGATTTATCCAAAGAGAAAAAACGCTTTTCCGAACTGTTTTCGTCCAAAATCGATTTAATGATTATTGACGAAACTCATTTTGGTGCAAGAGCTGAAACACTCGGAAAAGTAATTTCTGATGCTCATTACAAAGAAGATGCTGCATTAAAACAGATTGAAAAAAGCAGATGGAATCAATAGCGAAGCATTGGGCAGCCTGCAACCTGATAGAGCCGAAAAGGAACTCGTAAAAGAAACAAAAGGATTAGATGTAAAAGTAAAACTTCATTTATCAGGCACGCCTTATCGTATATTGTTAGGTAGTGAGTTTGAAAAAGAAGATGTAATATCTTTTTGCCAATATTCTGACATAATTAGCGAAAAAGAAAAATGGTATAAAGAAAATATCGCTGGAGGAAGACAGGAAGAAACCGGTAAAGAAGAATGGGATAACCCTTATTATGGCTTCCCGCAAATGGTTCGATTTGCGTTTAATTTGAACGAGTCTTCCATGAGCAAGATAAAGGAATTGGCAGAGCAAGGATATTCATATCATTTGTCTGCGCTTTTTGCTCCTCAGTCGATTGAAAAAGATGACGAAGGCAAATATCAAAAGTTTGAATATGAAAACGAAGTATTAGAATTTCTTCAAAGTATCGAGGGAACTAAAAACGACAAAAACGTTTTAGCGTTCCTTGACAATCAGCGTATTAAAGAAGGAAAACTTTGCCGCCATATGCTAATGGTTATGCCTTATTGTGCCGCTTGTGACGCAATGGAGAAATTGATTAGTGACAATAAAGGACTTTTGAAAAATCTGTCGGAATACGAAATAATAAATATTTCCGGTCTTAATTCTCAATATACGAAGATTCAAGAAGTAAAATCCAAGATTGCCTCCTGCGAATCAGAAGACAAAAAGACGATAACTTTAACCGTGAATCGTATGCTTACAGGTTGCACTGTACCTCAGTGGGATACGATGATTTTCTTGAAAGATACAGCATCACCGCAGGATTATGACCAAGCACTTTTCAGACTTCAAAGCCAATATGTGGTTGAATACGAAGGCAAAGAAATTGTTGATGGTCAAGAGGTTAAGAAGGTTATCAAAAAAGATATGAAGCCTCAAACACTCCTGGTGGACTTCAATCCGCAAAGAATGTTTTACCTACAAGAAACCAAATCAAGAATTAATAATATCAATACGGCTGATGGCGGTAATGACGAAAGCGAGAAACGAATCAAGCGAGACCTTGAAGTTTCACCCATTATTCATATATCAGAGAATAAATTGGTCGAAGTCACACCTACCGATATACTGAAAGCAGTTAGTGAATATTCAACCAATCGTGGCATTACCGAAGCCGCAAATGATATTATTGTCGATGAAAACCTAATAAATTTCGAGAACGTAAAAAAGGTAATTGATAAGGAATTTGAAATAGGTTCAGGTAAAGGGTTTGCAGAACAAGCTTATTCAGGTGATGAAACCGATCTGGGCGATGACGATATCCACACTGGCGGAGAGACTGATGAAACTCCCGATGAAGATCATGAAGCAAAACAAGACGATAACACCGGCACTGGAGAAACGCAAGAAAAAGAAACCGATATAAAAGTCTTTGTCAAAAAATGCCGTTCATATTATCGTAGAATTCTCTTTTATGCTTTTCTTAGCAAAGGCGAGAAAGAGATTAAGAACCTAAATGCGGTAATTGAGAGCCTAAGTGATGCTGAGAACGAGAGAATTTTCAACAATCTTGGTATGAATAAAGATTTTGTTGAATTTCTCAAGAACAATATGTCCGGTGCTGCGTTGCGTTCTTTGGATAACAAAATCTATGATTTATATCGTTTGTCTCATGAATACGAAAATAGCGACGACGATCCCATTAAACGCGCAACAACAGCTATCCAGAGGTTTGGTAAAATCAGTGATTCCGAAGTGGTAACTCCGCAAAGAATTGCAAAAGAAATGGTCGATTTGATACCCGAAGAAGATTTCAAAAAAGTCTTTGAAAATGGCAATAAGTTCTTGGATATTGCCTCTAAAATGGGTGAATTTGCTGTGGCTATTTATAGACGTGCGGAATCTTTGGGCATACCTAAGGAATCAATAAAAAACAGTATTTATTCAATTCCTACTTCAAGTATAGCGTACGAATTCACCAGATTTGTATATGAAAAATTAGACTTAAACGAAGAAAATTTAGCAAAATATTTTAATACTTATGATTTGCTCTCTTTAGGTGATGGTAAAGTTGAGTATGAATATATTTCTAAATTTATCAAACAAAACAAGCCGTTTAATAGAATAAAACAAGATGATGAAATTACAGAAGGAGATGAGATAGTGAATTTTGATGTAGTATTAGGTAATCCTCCGTATCACGAAATAATTAGCAACAATACAGCTAATAAATCATTGGGAAAAGAATTGTTCCCTGGATTTATGATGTTATCTAATGTGGTTTCAGGCAGATACACTTCACTTATAACCCCCTCAAAATGGTTTACGGGCGACGGACAAGACCATTCTTTTCCGCCTTTAAGAGAGCATTATAAAGAAAACTCTCATTTTAAGAAGTACTATCACTTTGGAAACGGAGAGGAGATATTCCCTGATATAACTGTAGGAGCAGTTAGTTATTTCTTGTATGATGAGGAATATACGGGCGATGTAGAGTTTCACAATTGTGGACGAACGCCCTCTGTTCGAAATCGTCCATTGTTCGAGGAAGGATTTGATGTAATTCTTTCTATGAATGAAATGGTTGACATCATAAAGAAAATAACTGATGCACCGGATTTTGAATCTTTACAAACAATTACCTATGGACGAAATGCTTTTGGCGTTTTAGGAAAAGACATTGAAAAAGATCAATTCTCTTCAGAGGACTACTTCGAAGGCGCTGTTGAAATCAGATGCAAATATGAAAATTTACGCTATGTTTCACTTGATAAAATAATCAAGAATAAAGAATTGGTTAATAAGTGGAAAGTGTTCACATCTAAAGGTAATGGTGCAGCCGGAACATTATCTGATGGAATCCCCGTTTCGATAATTGGAAAAGCATTTGTAGGCAAGCCCGGAAGTGGATGTTCCGACTCGTTGTTTCCCATAGGATCTTTTGATACGGAAGAAGAAGCCTTGAATCTGCAAAAGTATTTTGCGACCAAATTCCTTCGCTTTATGGTTGGAATTATGAAAGTATCGAGAAATATAACTCAGTTGGTTTATAAGTATGTTCCTATGCAGAATTTCACTAATGTTTCTGATATTGATTGGAGCAAGCCTGTTGCTGAATTGGACAAGCAGTTATATGCAAAATACGGACTATCACAAGAAGAAATCGCATTTATCGAATCTATGATTAAGCCGATGGAGTGAGTATGACAGATTACTTAAAGATATACGAAAAATTCAAAGATGTCAAAGAGGCTAAGGATTACATCGACGATGTAATCCTCCTCCGACATTATTATGCAACACAGCAGTATTCTCAAATGCAGGATCATATTCGCAAGCTAATGAATAAGTATCTTGTTGAAACTCTTGTTTGGAATACTGTGAATACATCTCAGCCAACAACAGTTGAGCAATCCTACATCAACACCGAAAACTTTTTGCAGATGCAAGGTGCAAAAATAATTGCAGAAAAGGTAAAGGATTATGCTCAACGCTTGGCTGAGGATGAAAAGACATTTGTAGAATATATGATTAAGCCGATGGAGTGATATTTATCGGTTAAAAACCATATGAAAGTGGGAGTTCAGCATGAACGAAAAACTAAATGGTATTTTTTCGTACCTTGATATCAATGATAAAACGGGTTTGGCTTCTGAAAACAACGTAGAAAGTTTATCCGCTTTTCAAAAATTGTTCTACGAACAAGCAAGAAGCAAAATTGGCGTAGATGCAGTATATTTTTTAAGAGATGAAGAAGGCGTAGCAAAAATTCCGTTAATCTACTTTTCAATGCTTGAAGATGATAATACGGCAAAGGCAGCACAACTACATAGTTTGTCTTGGAACATGGGTGAAGCACCGCTGCTTTTTATAGTTACGCCAACAGAATTAAAAATATATAATAACTACCAAACACCTCAAAAGAAAGACGGCACTTTGGATCCGAAAGCGGGTTTAATAGATACCATCAGTTTGATTACTGATCTTGAAACTCAAAGACAAAAGCTTGCTCCGTACAACCGTATGTTATTGGAAAGCGGTGAGTATTGGCGGCGTGCTGAGGGTCGGTTTAATGTCAACACAAGAATAGACACAACATTAATGAATAACTTGCGAGTTATGCGAAGAAGGTTGATTACTCGCATCAAATCAAGAGTAACTAATATTCAAATTTCTACTGAAAATATAGTTTCAATTGTTCATGGATTGTTGAGTCGTTCTATCTTGATAAAGTATTTAGAGGAAAGGAAAGATTCTAACGGCGA
Source organism: Clostridia bacterium (assembly GCA_017516825.1). Taxonomy (GTDB): domain Bacteria; phylum Bacillota; class Clostridia; order Oscillospirales; family CAG-382; genus Coliplasma. The sequence goes on from JAFXBC010000025.1 coordinate 66,191, forward strand.
ATCTGTTTTCCCGAAAGACTTTTATGAGCAATTTTCTTTCGATAACACTGTGTGCAAACAGTATACAGATGTTCTTGGGAATAAGGAGGCTACATACAACCTGTTTGGTGTGTTAGAAAGCAAATTTAATGGTGATATGTTACCGCTCATTGACAACGAACGCGAAATTATCACCGAAGGCGATTTGCAGGAATTAAAATCTTTTTTAATTGGTGATTCAGATTTAGAAAGTCAACAGATGACGTTATGGCCCTTGTATGACTTTAATATTATTCCAATTAAAATCATAAGTAGCATATACGAACTTTTCTTTCACCTCTCGGAGATTGGAGATGATGATAAGGGTACATATTACACTCCTTTACATCTTGTTGATACACTGTTAGACGAAGTGTACCCTTGGGAAGGGGACTATGAGCCTATCTCGATTATCGATCCATCTTGCGGGTCAGGCATCTTTTTGGTTGAGGCTTACCGAAGAATTGTTTGTCGTTGGATGTGTACAAAAGGTGTTTCTCAAATCACTAATGAACAACTGACAGCTATATTAAAAGAATGCATATATGGTGTAGACTTAAACGAGGAAGCAGTAAGGGTTGCTTCGTTTAGTTTAAGCTTGGCATTATGTGATTTTTTGGATCCTCGCAGTATATGGAATGAATTGTCATTCCCAAAATTGGTAAATGAAAACTTAATTGTCAGCGACTTTTTTGACAATGCTTTAGATTCTCGATTAACAAAATATGATATTGTTATTGGCAATCCTCCGTGGCAGAGTCAGCTAACAGAAAAAGCAATCGAGTATATCAATAACAATAATTATACTGTTGGCGACAAACAAATCGCTCAAGCTTTCTCGATAAAATGTTCTACAATCTGTAAAGAAGCAGGGGTTATTTGTCTTTTAATGCCGAGTAAAGGACTGCTGTTTAACAGATCGGCGCAAAGTTCTATCTATAGAAAACGCTTCTTTGAGGAAAACACTGTCTCGGTAATAATCAATTTTTCCATTTATCGAAGAGTGCTTTTTGATAATGCAACTGCTCCCTGTACCGCGATAATATATTATCCCCAAAAGGCCACCGAGGGCAATTCTACTATTTTCTATTGCACTCCTAAACCGCAGTACTCTCTCCAGGATACTAAAAAATTCTCCATCGATCCAACGGATATATGTAGAATCCCAAGTGATCTGATTTATGATGATCGTATTTGGAAGATTGCTATGTGGGGTAATCCAAGAGATTTAGAGTTAATCGATAGAATACAAAGCTCCTATCCGTCTTTGGATGATTTTTTATCTAACCACAATATGTGCAGTGCTGAAGGGTTCATTAGAGGTAGAGGTGGTTATTTCCATAAAGACCTTTTAGGATATCCAATTGTCGATGTAAGAGATTTTGTGCCTTTCTACACATCAAATGAAGGTCTGGTTATTAATGAAAACGATCAGTTCTACCGTTGCTCTTTAAATAACCGTGTAATATTTAAAGCACCGCACTTAATTATGAAGCAAAGTCATAGAAAAGGACGTTTCTTTGCTTCGGTTCTTGACTACGATGCGATATTTAATCATAGCCTGTTGGGTATATCTGGTGATGAGCGTATGCTAAAATACTTATGCTTAATTATCAATTCAAAGTTGTTCTCTTACTATCACCTTTTAACAAGTAGAACTTGGATGGTAGAACGTGATGCTTTAGAGGCAGGAGATATACGAACAATTCCTATTCCGGAGCCTTCTGATAAAATGTTAGAAAGAGCTGTCGAGATTTATGACCACATAAAACTTTGCGGGGATGAATCTGCAATGGATGCTTTCGTATTTGATGTCTATCGGTTGAAAGAATACGAAACTTATTTAGTATCAGATGCGTTAGATTATATTTATAACTATTTTGATAGAAAATCGAATTCTATTGCGTTTAACAAACCGACCAAGGAAATGTATCGGAAATACTATTCCACCTTGATAGATGTATTAAACAATTCTTTAGGTCAAGCTTTTTCTCCTCACGCATCGTTTTATGTTGGCGAATCACCATTGTCTATATTGGTATTATCAGTAAAAGGACCTGACAGTGGTAACTTGACGTTTTTTGAAAGTAACGAGTCTACAGAACAATGTCTTTCACAATTGGATTCTTTGTTGACTGAAGAAAGACATAACATTTACATTCGAAGAAATGTTAGGGTTTACGGAGAAGATGCCATTTATATTGTAAAGCCAAAACAAGAAAAATATTGGAACTATTCATCTGCCTGCCGTGATGCAGATGAGTTGTTTTCAGACATTATGAAAGCAAAGGGGTGAAATTTAGATGAGTAGCATTAGAAATATCACTTCCTCTACGCCCATGCCCCCCGATTTAGCTAAGAAAATCGGGGTTGGTGGTGTAAATGAAATATTAGATGTTTTTTGGAAAGGATACCAAGAATTAAAAAACGACACTACTTTTATTGTGGATTCGTCATCTGAAGAAGATGACATAACTCAAAAGTGGTATGAAAAGATTCTTGGTATTTGGGATTCCAGAAATAGAGCCACATCTATCGCTCTTAATGGACTTCGTCCTATTCACCAATATGGCGACAACACGATGAAGAAGCGTAAAGGGGCAAAAGCCCCCACCATTGATTTCTGCTTCAAAGATTGGTCAACCGACAATAGTTATTTTGGTGCAGAAGCAAAGAATTTGTATGAAAGCAGACCCGATAAAATTGAACGATATGTTTCTACGGGTGTTGACAATTATACAACGGGTAGATATGGTTCACAATCATCCGAATCATCCATAATAGGGTATGTACTATCGGGAAAAATTCCGGACATAGTGAATGAATTAAAGGTGGAAATGGCAAAATGGAGTCCCGTGGCAAATCTGGCTCGATCCGCAAGTACCAATCCACAGTACAAAAGTAGCCATCTTAGAACACTCGACAGCCAAGAAATCAGTTTGTATCATTTGTTCTTTGATTTTGTGTCAGCATAGTTTTATTAATAAGGAGAAGTCAACTATGGAAATAATAATTAAATGCGATTGTGGTAACGAAATCACTATTCCTGCTCCAGCAGGTAAATACACTCAGTTTAGAGATTATTTAGAAACCAAACAGTTCCATTTTGGCAAAACTGTAATAAAAAATGGAGAGTTAAAGGAATTCAAAGTAGAATGTGATAAGTGCAAAAGACAAATCACATTAGGTGTTGACTAAAGGCGGTTACTGAGTTGGCATATAATTTCTATTATGATGAATCCGAGCACAGCCGGTCAATTGGGTTCAAAACAGTTACAGCTGAAAATTTCTACGATAATTTTATTACAGTGATCGTAGGATGGAAGGCTGAGAACGAGCAGCGTATTCAAGAACAATACTGCGAATTTGAACAGAAATACATTGATCGTCACCCCAAAGGAGAACTGAAAAGCGATACAATACAAAACAAACAATTACGTTGCGGTTTTGCTTCTACTAAAAAAGGTAACATTAATTTTATTGAGGATTATTTTGGATTGTTCTCTGACGATGTTTTTGTTTACCTTTCAACCTTCAGCAAGGTCGAATATATTGTAAATCAGCTGTTCAAGGATTATAAAAGTAGCCTTATGTTTGATATGGATATGATGAAGTATTCCATTATCAAGTCATTAGTAATATACAAGCCTCGTGAACTTGTCGATGCTATATACAATGACCCACAAAATATTGTTTCAACACTAAAGGATTTTTTTAAGGATAGGATTAAAAAGAACAAAGAGAATTCGTCTTTGAAACAAAGAGAAACCGAATCGTTTGAACAAATATTGTTATTTCTCGATGATGTTCAGCCGATAGCTTGTGTTGATTGGGATTATACGCCTCCGTTCGTTGGCTTCCGTTGCTATTTGGACGAAAATTCAATTGATGACTATTCGCTCACGATTGATCGCGAAGGAGAACATCAAAAAACTGTTTTGGCAGCGAGGAAAGCGGGCTTGAACAATGTTGGCGATGAGGAATCGGATCATCAATTTGGAATTCGAATGGCAGATATGATGGCTGGTACTCTCGGGAAGTTAATGAAAGCCCTTTGTAAAGCCATTCATCCATCTAGTCCCGATATTGTGCAGAAGACCGTTTTATCGTCCGATTGGTTTGATGTATCAGAATCTCAACTTGCGCTGTATAAGAAATTACATCACATCGTTTGTGAATTGAATAACTCTTGGTATAAATCGTTTGCTGGAGTTTACGCAGATGATTTGGTCTGTCTTAATGCGCTTCTGAATTTCATGAATCATTTTGAGAACACAGAACAAATTAGAGCAGATATAAAAATGCAGGGAGAATATTATAATACGTGCGCGTGCCAAGCATTGGAGCAAGATTATCAAAGAAAGCAAATCAAATTACCTATAGACCCCATTCCAGCGTCGCACCTTAAGGAAGACTATTATTTGAATCAACGTGGAGCAAAAGTGTACTACGATATACGCAAACAACCTCTGTTGCCGATTCCTGGTGTAAGCATTAAATATATGGTTCTTTCAGTTGGGTTTGATAAAAATAGAGTTCCATTGATTACGATAAAAGAAAACGGCAAATCAGTTTGCTATAAGTTACCTGCACAACTATTAGAGTGGTCAGTGACAATGGTTGCAATGGCTAATGGTGGAATGAGTTTATTACCGTCGGAAGTAATTTTTACTAATAAGGATAATCATTATTACGCTGATATTTTATAGTTTTTTCAGTTTATTATCTCTGGACTTTCCCCGTCTTCTGTGATATTGTGTGTGCTGCCACGAAAAGGAGGTAGTGCATATGACACGGAAAAGACAAGTAAATAGCAAAATCAAAAACAGAGCGGCTCTGAATCGGGATTTCCCGAAACAGAGCCGCTCTCTCTTTATCACGGAGGTGCAAAATGAACATCATTGAAGAATTATGGTACGGCAACATCAGCCCATGCGAGAGAGACTTTAAGAAAGGCAGCAAGTATTCTGATCTGCTCGGGTACATCGTACGGCACGAGGAAGACCTGCAGAAACGGCTGAACGATGAGGAAAAAGAGATACTCGAAAAGTTCACCGAGTGTACCAACGAGATGTACGGTATTGCGGAACGTGAAGCGTTCGCAAGAGGATTCGTGCTCGGTGCCAGGATCATCATTGAGGTGATGAACACGGAAATCGAATAGTATCAAGGAGGGATCGCCGCAATGAAAGAAAAGACTTTAGAAGGTGCATTGAAACGGCTGAATCAGTTGAGAACGCTGCATTTGGTTCAATGCCGAGAAGACGTACAACGCATCATAGACAATAAAATCACAGATAAAAATTATATCGAATCTACACTTGATCGGACACTGAATTATTACGACGAAGAGGAGTTCCTTGAGTTGTTTTGGAAGCTGATCAACTATGTTGAAACGTTCGACACGAGTATCGGAGCATCTTATCGCAGATTAGAAGAAACCTTGAACGAAGGATATTGAAGAAAGGAAAATACATATGAAAAGATTAATTACCATCATCCTCGCACTAATTATGACGTTCTTCTCCGCGCCGAATCAAAACACAGATCAACCACACGTGACCGCCGAAAAAGCGCCACAGACGGCGATAACGACAACGGTGGAGCAAGTGCCCGAAAAGAGCGAAAAGCCCGCAGAAACGGCGTTTGTGGGCGAGGTGGTGGAGGCAGAAACAACGACCAAAGGGACAAAGGATGAAGCACCCGTGGTTCAGGAAACGGTTACGGAAGAATGCACTGAGGTCGCAGAAGAAAGCGTTACCAAACCGAAAGACGAAACCGTCGAATGCATCGACGAAGGCGACCAAAGCCTTGTGGAATACAAACCGCAGATCGCTGGTCAGCCGAATCCATTCGAGAACGACACACCTACCGAAATCGATGACCGACCGGTAGAAGACTATGTCGGCGAAGGCGAAGATCGTCCCGGTGAAGGAAAACACTTCTAAAACTACAATCGAGAACTCGTATGAATCGTACGGGTTCTTCTCTCGGTTTTGTTTATAAATTTTCTCAAAACGATTGCTTGAATTATTAGAATAGTATGCTATAATATAGTCGAAAGCTTTCAAAAAACATTTTGGAGGAAACTATGTTGCAGTTTAAAGATA
>JAFXBC010000026.1 GCA_017516825.1 Clostridia bacterium
CCAAAAACAGCTTGCTGTTTTTCACGTCGGCGAAACGATACCACGCATAAACCGAAGGCTGGACGCCGACTTGGCCTCGAACCGCAGTTCCAAAAACGGCTTTGTCGTTTTTGATGTCGGCATAGCAAAACTACGCTTAAACCAAAAGCATTGTGCCGACTTGGTCACGCTCTGAGCATACCAACCCCTACATAGGTAAACTTACATCCTTCCCTCCTCCCAAAAACGACAGTTTTTGGCACCGGGTTTTCTTTTTTTGCTCTACTTTTTTTCTTTCCAAAAAGAAAAAAAGTAGAAATCTCAAATAAAAAAGTAGAAATCTCAAAGAAAAAAAGTAGGTTCTCTCCCGTCCCTCCCCATTGACTTTTTTTCCAATCAATGCTATACTGACTACGATTGACATAACAGAAAGGATCCTTACTGTATGACCAGACGGGAATCGAGAGAAAAAGCGGTTTGTTACTTATACGAATACGCCTGCCAGCCGGAGCTGAGCGCAGACACCATCGTCCAGACGGCGGTAGAGGAGCGCGGTGAGACCACCAGCGGCTTTGCCAGAATGCTGTTCGAGACGGTGATCGACAACCTGGAGGAGGTAGACGCAAGAATTTCCGACGCCTCCGACAACTGGAGCTTCAAGCGGATCAACAAGGTAAGCCTTGCCATTCTGCGCCTTGCCACGGCGGAGCTTTGCTGTCTGCCCGACCCCACTCCCGACGAGATCGCGGTGAACGAGGCTTTGGAGCTGGCGAGACTGTTGGACAGCGAGAAGGCCGTTCCCTTTATCAACGGCGTGCTGGCAAAGGTGATCAAGATCAGAGGATAACTCTTCTTTTGAGGTTTTTATGGAACAGGCAGTGAAAGCGGTCACGGTGGAACAACTGAATACCTACATCCGTGACTACCTGTCCGGGGCTCCCTACCTCTCCCACGTAACGGTGAAGGGGGAGCTTTCCAACGTGCGGGTGTACGGCTCCAGCGGGCATATCTACTTCACCCTGAAGGACGAAAGATCCACCATTCCCGCCACCATGTTCGGCGGCATCGGCAAGCTGAACTTCCAGCCCGAGGCAGGGATGAAGGTGGTCTGCACCGGCAGAGTCTCCGTGTTCGTGCGGGACGGGCAGTACCGTCTCTACGCCGATTCCATGGAGCCCGACGGCATCGGCGCCCTTGCCATCGCCTTTGAGCAATTGAAAAGAAAGTTGGATGCAGAGGGGCTTTTCTCCCCTATGCACAAGAAGAAAATACCCAAGATCCCCTTCCGTGTGGGAATCATTACCGCCGCCGGCGGTGCGGCTTTGCGGGATATGATCAACGTCACCCGCCGCCGTTTCCCTGCGGCAAAGCTGCTCATCGCCCCCGCCACGGTCCAGGGGCCCAACGCACCTCCCGAGCTGATTCGGGCTTTGCATCTGCTGGACGACAATAGCCTTTGCGACGTGATCATCATCGGTCGAGGGGGCGGCTCCATGGAGGATCTGTGGTGCTTCAACGACGAGGGGTTGGCACGGGAGATCTACGCCTGTAAGACCCCCATCATCTCCGCCGTGGGCCATGAGATCGACTTCACCATTTCCGACTTTGTGGCGGACCTCCGCGCTCCCACTCCTTCTGCGGCGGCGGAGCTGGCGGTGCCCGATATGGTGGAATTGGGGCGGAAGTTCGGCAACGTACAGGAAAAAATGAAGAATTCTCTGCAGAATCGGGTCAGCGTCATGTCCCAAAGACTGCAGTTTCTGGCCACCCGCCCGGTGCTGGCCTCTCCCCAGGCGTATTTTGACGACAGAAAACAGCAGATCCTGTCCCTGGAGGAGCGTTTGGCAAGGGCTTTGGTGGTATCGGAGGAGCGGAAGAAGCAAAAGCTGCAATTGCAAGCGGAAAAGCTTTCTTCCCTCAACCCCCTGGCCATTCTGGAGCGTGGCTTCTCCGTGGCCTTGAAGGAGGACGGCAGCATCCTCCGCACCCCTGCAGACGTACAGGCGGGGGAGGTCTTCACCCTGCGGATGAGCAAGGGGGAGATGAAAGCTGCTAAAACAGAGGAGATCTAAGTATATATGGCAAAAATCATCCGTGCAATGACACAGGACGGCTCCGCCAGAGCCTTTATCATTGAAGGGCGGGACATTGTGAACCGCGCTATTGAGATCCATCACACCGCACCCACCGCCACCGCGGCCTTGGGGCGTGTGCTGTTGGCCGCCTCCCTTATGGGAAGCATGATGGGGGAAAAGGAAGACGCCTTGACCTTGCGCTTCCAGGGTGACGGGGAAGGGGGCACCGTGCTGGCCTCCTCCGATTACAGCGGCAACGTGCGGGGGCTGATCGGCAACCCGGATTGCGACTTACCTTTGCGGGAGAGCGACGGCAAGCTGGACGTGGGCAGGTGCATCGGTAACGGTTACCTCACCGTGATCCGCGATGCCGGGGGCAAGGAGCCCTGGCAGGGGACTTGTGAGATCCGGAACGGCGAGGTGGCCCAGGACATTGCGTACTACTACGCCTTTTCCGAGCAGGTGCCCACCCTTTGCGCCCTGGGGGTGCTGGTGGACACGGACTATTCCTGCAAGGAGGCGGGGGGCATCATCGTTCAGCTTTTGCCCTTTGCCGACGAGGCCGTGGCGGAAAGATTGGAGGAAAACGCAAAGAAAATGCCTCCCATCACCACCGCCTTGCAGGTGGCTTCTCCGGAAGACATTCTGGCAGGGTATCTGGACGGCATTCCCTTCGATATTTTCGACGAGTTTGATTGTGAGTACCGTTGCGACTGTTCCCGTGACCGCACCGACCGTGCGCTGATCTCCCTGGGCAAGAAGCAGCTCCAGGAGCTCATTGACGACGAGGAAGAAACCGTAGAGATGACCTGCCGGTTCTGCGATCATATTTACAAGTACTCCAAGGACGATTTGAGAGCGCTTTTGGAGAGTTTATAAGGACGCGATTAAGGGGGGCTTTCTTTGGAAAAAGAAAGCCCCCCTTTCACCCCCAAAGAAACCGTAGTGCCGAAAACTGTCGTTTTCGGGAGGGGGAGAATTTTTTGATGCAGCCGTTACGGCGAGGAAAAATTGTTTGATTCGCTCCGGGACACTTTTTAAGTGAAATATTCGGCGTTGCCGAATGTGAAATAATTCACTCCGTGAAATAATTCACTCCGTGAATTGTGAAATATTGCTCCCTTCGGTCGCAATGTGAAATGAAATAAATCCCCTCACGCGCCGCAGCGCATTTCACACGCGAAGCGTATTTCACGCACGAAGTGCATTTCACGCACGAAGTGCATTTCACAAATCCCGCAAGGGATTTATTTCACTGAAAAAAGCCATCCGCTTACGCGAATGGCTTTTTTCTGGTGGAGCATAGGGGACTTGAACCCCTGACCCCAACACTGCCAGTGTTGTGCGCTCCCAACTGCGCTAATGCCCCGTGCGAGGTGTAGTATACCACACCTTGTACTTGTTTGTCAAGAGAAAATTGCAGAGATTTCAGCGATATTTTTCCGCCATGTACTCAATGGCCATGCGGTAGCTGTCAAACCCGTGCCCCTGGAAGGTCTTGACACAGCAGGGGGTGATGAAGTTCACCTTGCGGTAATCCTCCCGGGAGGTCGTGTCCGTGAGGTGAACCTCCGCGGTGGGAATGGCGACGGCCAAAAGAGCGTCGTGGATGGCGACGCTGGTATGGGTATAGGCTGCGGGGTTGAAGACGATGGCGTCAAACTCTCCCAAAGCCCCCTGGATCTTGTCTACCAAGGCGCCCTCATGGTTGGACTGGTAGCACTCAAAATCCACGCCCAGGCCCTCACAGACCTCCTGAACGAAGGATAAAAGGGCCTTGTAGCTCTGCTTGCCGTAAATTTCCGGCTCCCGTACACCCAGCATATTGATGTTGGGGCCGTTTAAGATCAGGATCTTCATACCTGTTTTTTCTCTTTGGGAAGGACGATCTTCCGCTTCTCCTTTTCAGATGCTTGGCGGTACAGGGTGATCTTCCGCCCGATGGTCTGCACTGCCTCACAGGACAGGGCGATACAAAGAGCGTCGGAAACCTCTCTCGCCGTCATGGGGCAAGCCTCCAGAACGGTGAGCTTGATGATCTCGTGGGCTTCCAGAGAATCGGAAAGGGTCTTCACCAGATTGTCAGTGATGCCGTTCTTGCCTACCTGCATGATGGGGGTAAGCTGTGCGGCGATGGAGCGGAGATACGCCCGCTGTTTGGTTGTGATCATGTAGAATTCCTTTCGGTAAGTTGCCAAAGGCAAATGAAGTGTTTTCTGCGAAAACAATGAAGTTCGGCAAAGCCGAAATGAAGTGACGCTATCGCGTCAATGAAGTTGCGACCAAAGGTCGCAAATGTTAAGTTGTTTGCAGCACGAGTTTATTTTCCATCGCTTAACAACTGAACATTTGCACGCCTTGCGTGCAACTTCATTGTCCCGCAGGGACACTTCATTTGCCGCAGGCAACTTCATTGGCGAAGCCACTTCATTGTCCCGCAGGGACACTTCATTGACGTTTTACGTCACTTCAATTCTCCCGCGATGGCGAAGAGGTAGTTTTCGGATCCTTCAAAGGAGATGGAGAACTTCCGCAGGGGGATGTTGCCCACCTTGGTGAGGAGCTTGTCCCCTTCGATGACAGAGAAGGTGGGGAAATCCGCAACGCCCTTCCCGGTGCATTTAACGTAGGCCTCCTTGCGGGTCCAGATCTTCATAAAGCGATCCTTTTCCTCGATCACGGTGGAACCTGCGCGGACGTACTCCGATTCCTCTCCTGAGAAGAATCTGTCCGCCAGCATGGCGTAGTCCGTCTTCCCCTCGGCGTAGCGGGGGAGGTACTCCCCGTCGATCCCCACGGGAGAGTCGGAAAGGGCCACGATCATCTTTTCCCCGGTGGTGGTGACGGAGATATACTTCTTGGCACCGGTGATGGAGGGCTTGCCCGTCTCACCGTAGTTCACCATGACCTCGTCGGAATTGAAGTATTTCCGTACAGCCTCCAGAACGGCGGCGTGGCGGGCCTCTTTATCGGGGTTGTTTGCCAGAACGATACATTTCAGTGCCATATCAGTTCTCCTCGGTTTCTTTGGGTTCTTCTTTTTTGCCGAATGCGTCCTTGCACTTGGCGATCATTTCCGGGGCGCGGTCCATCAAGGCGTTGGCGCCGTCCAGAAGCTTTTCCACGGGGTTCTGCTTGGGGGTATAGGAATCGGGGTTCTTCAGATCCAGCAGGGTCACGTTCCCCTCTGCCCCGATGACCAGAAAGCCCATGGGCACCACGGAGACTCCCGCGCCGCTTCCCCCTGCAAAAAGAGGTCTGTCGGTGGTTTTGGGGTTGCGGTCGGTACCGCCGGTGGCAAAGCCCACACTCACCTTGGAGAAGGGCACCACCGTCACGCCGTTGGGCAGGGTCACCGGCTCGCCGATCACCGTGTTCACGTCCGCTACGGAGTTGATGTTTTTGAGGGCTTCCTCAATGAGCTGTTTCATGGGAGTTTCCATTATTTAATCTCCTTACTTAGAGTCTTTTTCGTCTTTTTCGATTTTTTTGAAGTGCTTGTAGGCCTTCAAAAGCTCCAGCGCCTCTATCAAGGGCTTGGCGGCAAACAAAGCCATCCATACCAAACGCCAGACGCGGATGGAAACGCGGATCTCCGCATCAATTTCCGGCGTATCCGCCAGGAAATCACATTCCACGGCGATATTCACCTTCTTCGGATTAGTGCGGGGCAGGGCTTCCGCCGCCGTCTGTACCATTCCCGCCGCAGCGCAGAAGGAGCCGTATTCCAGGGCGGTCTTCGCCGCGTCGTCGGAGGCGGCCAGCACCCGCAGGCGCAATTCCTCCAGCTTGATATGCTTTGCAAAGCGGGTTAAGATCCCCACCGCCAGGTCCTTAAAGGCGGTCACCACGGCGGTAAGCGAGGGTTTTTCCGTATATTTCGGCGGTTTTTCCTTCTTTTTCTTAGGCTTTTCCTTGGGCTTGGCCGCTTTTTTCTTCTTTTTGGCGGTGAATTCCTCCGCCTCCTCCTTGGACATCTGCATGGAGTCCGAAAGATTCAGCTTCACAGGGCCGATGCCCACCTTCAAAAGGAGGGTCTCGCAGTACCCTGCCTGCAGGGACAGCTTGAGACTGCAAAGCAACACCAAAAGCAACAGGACAAGCCCCAAAAGGGAAAGCAGGATCCAGCCGATAATCTCCAAAACGATCATGCTTCTGCCACTTCCTCGGCGGGAGCTTCCACGGGAAGATCTTCCTCAGGCAGAGAAAGCTGCTCCGGCACGGGGGATGCTTCCGGCAGGTCACGGATGGATTCCAGCCCGAAGCAACGCAGAAATGCCTCCGTGGTACCGAACAGCACAGGTCTGCCGGGGGCATCCAAAAAGCCCCGCTCGGCGATCAACCCCTTGTCGCACAGGGAATTGACGATGGAGGAGCTGTCGATACCTCGCACCATCTCGATAAAGGAACGGGTGACGGGCTGGTGGTAGGCCACGATGGCCAGCACCTCCAGGGCCGCCTTGGACAGGGGGGGAGCTTTCCGAAGCTCCAGGGCCTTCTTCACCGTCTCCGCCACGAAGGGCTTGGTGCAAAGCTGGTAAGCGGATTCCACCTTGATCAGGGAGATGCCGCGGTTCACGTCCTCCAGCTCTGCCTGTAAAGCGCTTGCCGCCTCCTCCAGCTCCTCTGCCGAAAGGGCCAGCAGCTCACGGAGACGCTCCGCCTCCACAGGGCCGCCGCAGGCGAACAGCACCGCCTCAAGAGATGCGATTGTTTCGTTGGGAATGGACATAACAGTCTCCTTTGGAAGGGATCAAAGCGAAAACGATACGCCCAGATCCTCCCAATTTGGGTTTTTGGATTGGATCAAAAGAAATTTCTTATCCCGCGTCCAGCGCTTCAACTGCTTTTCCCGGGAGATGGCATTTTCCGCCCCTGCAAAGGGTTCAAAATACACCAATTTGCGGGTGTTGTACCGCGCGGAGAAGTGAAGCTCCCCGCCTTCTTGATGCTGTGCCAGCCGCCGTGATAAATCGTTGGTGACACCGATGTATAAAACGCTGTTGGTCTTGTTGGTCAGTATGTAAACGTAGTAATCGTGTACGACCATACAATCCCTTTCTTACAAAAAATCAAACAATAATGCGTAATGAGTATAAAGCTGTCCTGTTCGTCATCTCTGAGCATACCAACCCTGCGGGTTGGCCGTGCGGGTCGAGCTGCCACGGCCTCTGTCATCCTGAGCAAGTGCGGAATGTAGTTGTTATGGCTACGCATTACAGTCATCTCCGCACGCGTCGAAGTTTTTGCAGTCGAAGCGAAGCTGAGCGGCAAAACCCACCCCAACCGTCATCCTGAGCAAGTGCGGAATGTAGTAGATGTGGCTACAATGGAGACCTTTTCCGCACGCGTCGAAGTTTTGCGGAAGGAACGGAGTGGATGGAGCAAAACCGCCGCAGGCGGGATCTCATAAGAGTCTGATGTACCTTTTTGGGGTAAAGAACTGTTTTATCACAAAGGATGTAAGTTTACTTTTCAAGGGGTAGATCAGACTTTGAGGAGACCCCTTGCGGTTTTGCTTTTTAGAAATTGCTGCAAAAGGAACTACGTATCCAAAGACAATGGGCAATTTCAAAAAGCAAAACTTCGACGCGCGCGGAGATATACCGTATTGCGCAGCCGTAACGACTACGACCCGCGCTTGCTCAGGGTGACAAGAAGCCGTGACCAAGTCGGCGCAAAGCTTTTGATGTATGCGTGGTATCATTTCGCCGATGTCAAAAACAGCTAAAGCTGTTTTTGCTGGGTTTTGTTCGGCTCTAAGCATACCACCCCCCCAGGGTTTCCGAGTATCAGGCGGATCATCCGGGGACGTTTACCGCCAAGTATCACCTTCGCAAGCCGGTTTACGCGGAGAGCTTTGCTTCCATGCCGGATACCATTGATCGCGAGACGCACCACCAACCCCGATTTTGACGATTTACAGGAGTCGTACGTATGACACCTCAATTGACACCACAAGAAAAAATGCAAGAAGTGATCCGCCGTTTGGAAGAATATTATCCCGATTCGGCTTGCGCTTTGGAGGCGAAGGGAGACCCTTTTCGCCTTTTGGTGATGGCCGTTTTGTCCGCCCAATGCACCGACGCACGGGTGAACAAGGTGTCCGTGGGGTTGTTTGAGCGGTTTCCCGATGCCGCCGCCATGGCGGAAGGGGAAGTATCCGAGATCGAGGAGCTGATTCGCTCCTGCGGGCTGTACCGCTCCAAGGCCAAGAACCTCTCTTTGTGCGCCAAGCGGCTGCACGAAGTGTACGGCGGGGAAGTGCCCTCCGCCATGGAGGATCTCCTCACCCTCCCGGGGGTGGGGCGGAAGGTTGCCAACCTGATCCGCGGGGACGTATTCGGGCTGGGGGGCATCGTGGCGGACACCCATTGCATCCGCATCACCAACCTTTTGGGCTTTTGCCACAGCGACGACCCCAAGAAGGTGGAATTCACCCTGGATCCCCTGGTGCCGAAGGAAAAGCAAAGCGACTTCTGCCACCGCCTGGTGCAGTACGGCAGAGACGTGTGCATCGCCCGCCGTCCCAAGTGTAATGAATGCGTTTTGAAGGATCTTTGTGACCACGGAGAAGGCTTATGATCAACACCAACGTTCCCCAATTGCAAAGGCTTCTTTCCTCCACCCGCCGCGCGGTGGACGATTACGGGATGATCAATGAGGGCGACCGCATCGCCGTGGGCATCTCCGGGGGGAAGGACAGCATGGCGCTCCTGGCCGCTTTGGCGGGACTGCAGAGATTTTACCCAAAAAAGTTTGAGATCGTTCCCATCCATCTGAAGATGGGCTTCCCCGGAAGTGACGATAGCAACATCCGCGAGCTTTGCGAGGCGTTGCACCTGCCCTTGGTGGCGGTGAAGACGGACATCTACGAGGTGGTTTTTGAGGTGCGGAAGGAAAAAAGTCCCTGCTCTTTGTGCGCCAATTTGCGGCGCGGCATCCTGTACAGCACCGCCAAGGAACACGGGTGCTACAAGATCGCCTTGGGGCATCATTTCGACGACGCGGTGGAGACCCTGCTCATGAACCTGTTTATCGAAGGGAACCTGGGGTGCTTCTCCCCGGTGACCTACCTGGACCGTATGGACGTGACCATGATCCGCCCCTTGCTGTACGCCAAGGAGAAGGAGTTGAGATCCTTCGTCACCGCCGCGGGGATCACCTGCTCTCCCAAGTATTGTCCCGCCGACGGGAATACCAAGAGGGAGGAATGGAAGCAGTTCCTTGCGGAGATGGAGCGGAAGGACCCCGGGGTGAAGGATCGGCTGTTCGGCGCCATCGAGCGGGCCAATCTGGACGGTTTTTCCGTTCACAAAAGAGGAAGAAAAGAATAAAAACAAGGCAGAGAAACGGAAGAAACCGCAGTTCTCTGCCTTTTTGTGTGGGCGGGTTTTTGCCGCAGATTGCCTTGGCGTAAACGATCGTTGCGCCATCGAAAATCGTTACCTTCGGTTCCGGGACACCGTGGGCGTCGTCCCCTACGAATACGCAGGATGCAAGGGCTAAAATCATACTGCTTTTTCACGCAACAAGCCGGGCATAAACTGTATTTTCACCGTCCGACCTGCGGGGAAAAGGCTGTGTTTTAACCCTTCCTCGGTTCGGGTACGTAGGGGGCGACGCCATACCGCCTCGGGCGGTATCGGCGCCCCGCTTGCGTTGAACAATAAAACGACTTTCCGCTTTGCTCCGTGCGTGCGCTTTTTCATTCCGCTTTTTGCGGGCGATTCGTGAATCGCCCCTACGTTCACGAAATACGATTTTTATCCTCTTGACGGAGAGAGGCGGGTTTTGCAAACGCCTTTTTCTCCCGAAAACGACAGGTTTCGGTAGAACAGGTTTCTTTGGGGGTCAAAGGGGACTTTCTTTTCCGAAAGAAAGTCCCCTTCCGTTCCCTTCCGTCATTCCTCCAGTAATTCCTCCGCTGTCTTGCAAAGCTCCTCGGCGGCCTCCCAGCCGGTGGCCTCGGCGATGAGGGTGTAGCCCCCCGCCCCACGGGGGAACAGGGTGATGCACCCCGTTTTGCGGTAGATGCGGGCGGGGTAGCCGCTGTCCCCGCAAAGGGAGGCGATCAGCTCTGCACGGCGGTCGGCACGGCCGTCGTCCTCAGGGGGAGGAAGCTCCTTTTTCACCACCGAGAAGGCGGGAAGCCCCGCCAAGATCTCGTCGGCGGTCTTCTTCTGCCGCCCGCAAACGGCGGCGGTCAAAAGGCAGAGCAACACCCCGTCGTTGACGTAGGGCGTATCCCCTGCGTGGAGGCGGGCAGGGGAGCGGGAATCGTTGTAGAAGGCCACTTCCTTGCCCATGTTCTCCAGGTATTCCTCCACCACCTTGGGGGTGCGGCGGGGGAGATGCACCACGGTTTTCATATCTTCCGCGGCGCAAATGGCCACCATGTGCCAATAGCTCACAGCCTTGCCCCCTGCGGTAACCATGCAGGCCCGCCTGCCGTCGGGGGAGACGGTGTAGGCGTCCACCCCCGGCTCCTCCCCGTAGAACACGTCCGCCCCCAAAGCGTTGGCGTTGGAGCCCAAAAACTCCCCCCCGTCGTCCCTGCGGGAAATAGAGAACTTCACCCCCGCAAGGGAGCCTGCCTTCTCCTGGAGGTATTTGCAGTAACGGCAAAGCACCATCTCCTCTCCCTCGGGGGTGACGGCGGGCAGGGGTGTGACGCAGGAGGCGAAGGAACGGTTCCGCATACGGGTCTCAATGGCCCGTTGATCCTCCCCGGAAAGGGGCAGGCCGTCCTTGTCGCAGAAGCGGAAGCTTACCTGCCCCAGGCTTTCCCGCACCTCCACGGAGACGGCAAGATCCAGCCCAAAGCTTTCCACGGCGAAGGGGGCCACCCCGGGGAAGCCCTTTCCAAGGCGGTACACCTTACCCCCGCTTTCACGGATCCCCAAAGCCAGCATCTCCCCGTACAGCTCTCCCGCCCCGGTGGGGGAGTGGAGGATGCCGATGGAGACAGCCTTTTCCGGTGGTACCAGAGCGCGTCCGAGATCGGTGCAGAAGCTGCCGTCCAGAACCGCCCGCTCTCCGCGGATGCCCTCCTCGTCAAACAAGCGCTTTGCCACCTTGCCGAAGGCAAAAAGGCTCTCCCTGCCCCGGCCGTTCACCCGCAAGCCCCCCTTTACGTGGGTGTTTGGGGGCAAGAAGGTGCCTTTTTCCAGCACCGTGTTTTCTCCCACGATACAGCCGGGGGAGACGGTGCAATCCTCCTCCACCGCCACCCCGGAGCAGAGGATGCTGTTTTCCACCTTGGCGTTTGCCCCGACGGTGACGCGGTGGTGGAGAATACTGCGGGTGACCTTGGCGGCGGGGTGGAGATCACATTCCTCACCTACCACCGTGTTCCCTCCCGTAAAGGCCATGTTACAGCGGTAATAGGATTCCGGCTTGCCCACGTCGTACCAAAGCCCTTCCATGATCTCCCCGTGGAGGGGGATGCCCTTCTTCAAAAGGTCGGGAAAGAGATCCTTGCCGAAATCGTATTGCACCCCCCCGGGGATCTGCTCCAAAACGGATCTATCCAACAGATAGATCCCCGTGGAGATCAGGTTGGAGAAGGTGTCCCGCCAGGTGGGTTTTTCCGAAAAGCCTGTGATCTTGCCGCCTTTCAGGGAAACGATGCCGAATTCCCCCGGGGTGGGGGTGCGGGTGAGGAGGATGGTCACCTTCCGATGCTCTCTTTTGTGGGTCTCCATGGCCTCTTGCAGGTCAAAATCCGTCACCGTGTCCCCGGAGATCACCAAAAAGGTGTCCTCCAGCAGGTGGGACACCGCTTTCACGCTCCCCGCGCTGCCCAGGGGGATCTTCCCCTTCACCGTTTCCAGGGGCAGGTTGGGATCCCGATAGCTGTCAAAGGCCTCGGGGAGGGCGCATACCGTCATCACCGCCGAGGAAAAACCGTTTTGCTTCAAAAGTGCCGTCAGCCGTGTGATCACGGGGACTCCCGCCACAGGCACCAAGGGCTTGGGCAGGGTGTCGGTAATGGGGGCAAGGCGGCTCCCCATGCCTCCCGCCAGGATCACCGCAGGGTGTAAGCTTCCGTCGTGTCGTTCCATGTTCGTCTTCCTTTCGCGTTTTGCTTTAGTATGTGAAGAAAAGAAGGGAACGATTCTTCGAAAATACGGGAATTTTCCTTGCAAAATAGGGGAAACTATGGTATTCTGTGTTTATAGAGACGTTTTCAAAAGGAGTACCCTTTATGGAAAAAAGATTGGATCAATTGTTTGCAAGGATCTATACCCCCGTGAAGGCCTTGACGGGGACGGCGTACTGCTCTCCCGAGCCTCTTTCCTTTACGGAAAAGGAACAGGGCGTCTGCATCCCCTTGGAGGGGGGCACCCGCTGGGGGAAGGGCTGGGATTGCGCCTGGATCCGTTTGGAGGGGGAGATCCCTCTGCCGGAGGAGGGAAAGCTTCCCGCCTTGCTTCTGGACGTGGGGGGCGAAGCCTGCCTGTACGACGAAAACGGGGTGCCTCTCAAGGGCTTTACCAACGTGCAAAGCGAGTTCACCGTGGCTTTGGGCAAGCCTGCCAAGCAGGCCTACCTTCTGCCGGAGGCTTATTACGGCAAGACCGTCACCTTCTGGGTGGACTGCGGGGCAAACGACCTCTTTGGGGCAAAGCCGGAAAACGGCATTTACATCCGCGGGGAGAGTGCCTACTGCAACACCGCTCTGCGGGAGCTTTACTACGACCTGGAGGTGCTTGCCTACGTTGGGAAGTACGCTCCCGATGAACAGGTGAGAAAGGAAGCTTGGGATTGCTTTGAGAAGGCTTACGCTTCCTCCTCCCGGGAGATCGCCGCAGAATTCTTAAAGAAACCCTCCGTTTCCGATTTTGAGGTCACCGTGTTGGGTCACGCCCATCTGGACTTGGCCTGGCTCTGGCCCATTCGGGAGACCAAGCGGAAGGCTCTGCGTACCCTTTCCACCGTGGTGGCCCACATGGAGCGGTATCCCGACTACAAATTCGGGGTCTCCCAGCCCCAACTGCTTGCTTGGGTGAAGGAGACGTCTCCCGCACTTTACGAGAAATTGAAGACCCTCTACAAAGAGGGCCGTTTGGAGCTGCAAGGGGGGATGTGGGTGGAATCCGACACCAACCTCCCCGGCGGGGAAAGCCTGGTACGCCAGCTGATCCACGGTATGCGGTTCTGGAAGGAGGAATTCGGCTTCACCCCCGAGATGGTGTGGCTCCCCGACGTGTTCGGCTATTCCGCCCAGGTGCCTCAATTGATGAAGCAGGCGGGTCTGCCCTACTTCCTGACCACCAAGCTTTCCTGGAACGGGGTGAACAAATTCCCCTACGCCTCCTTCCGCTGGCAGGGCATCGACGGCAGTGAGGTGCTGGCACATATGCCTCCCGAGGGGAACTACAACTCTGCCGCCAGAGCGGATTCCTTTGCCCGCGCAGAGCAGAACTCCCCCGAAAAGAAGATCTTCCCCGGTGCCATGCTGCTTTACGGCATCGGTGACGGTGGCGGCGGCCCGGGCATGGAGCATCTGGAGCGGTTAAAGAGAGAAAAGGACCTGTTGGGTCTGCCCAAGGTGAAGCAGGGCTTCGGGGAGGACTTCTTCCGTGAGCTTGCTCCCTATAAAGAAAAGCTCCCCGGCTGGAAGGGAGAGCTGTACCTGGAAAAGCACCAGGGCACCTACACCTCCCAGGGACGCACCAAGCGTGGCAACCGCCTTTGCGAAAAGAAGCTTCACGAGGTGGAGCTGTTGGCCTCCATGGCCTTGCGGTTGCGGAAGGGCTACGTTTACCCCAAGGAACAGATGGATAAGATCTGGGAAGAGGTACTGCTGTACCAGTTCCACGACATCCTTCCCGGCTCCTGCATCGCCAGGGTCTACAAGGAAGCGGAGGTTCGCTATAGGGAGCTTTTGGCAGAATTGGATTCTCTCAAGCAGGGCTTGCTGGATCTGCTTCTCACGGGAGAAGGGGAGACCTTGTTCAACGCTTCTTCCTACGCAAACGGCTACCCCGTGGAGACGGCAAACGGCTACCTGCTCCAAAAAGGACAGGCAGAACCCCTTTGCTTCACCCCCTTCGCCCGGAAGCGGGGGCATAAGATGGCATACAGCCGTGACTTTATGGAAAACAGCCGTGTGCGGGTGGAATTCCTCCCCGACGGCAGTATCGGGGGCATCTACGGCGGGATCGGGGGAGCGTACGGCAAGGACGGCAGAAATTATCTCCGTGGCGCAGGCAACAAATTGCAGGTGTTCCTTGACAACGAGGACGGCTGGGAGATTCCCAAGCCCGAACAGCTCACCAAGGAGTATCCCGTCAAGCTCACCTCCGTCCGCACCTCCCAGAAGGGGGCGGCGTTGGTGCGTACCTCCCGTTACGTTTGCGGGAAGAGCGTGATCCTGCAACAAGTGATCCTGCGGGAGGATTGTCCCAGAATCGATTTTGTCACCAAGGTGGATTGGAAGGAATCCCATCGGCTTCTCCGCGCCTCCTTCCCCATGGCGGCCACCGGGGAAAACGCCCTGTGCGGCATTCAGTTCGGCGCCGTGAACCGCCCCACCACCCAAAACACCACCTGGGAACAGGCCAAGCGTGAGGTCTGCTTCCACAAATACGTGGATCTTTCCGACGACGAGCGGGGCGCGGCGTTGCTGTCCGATTGCAAGTACGGCGTGTGCCTGCGGGATTGCGATCTTTCCCTGGCGCTTCTCCGTTCTCCCACCTATCCGGGAGAGGGGGCAGACCTTGGGGAACACACCTTCACCTATTCCTTCTATCCCCACCGGAGGGGGATAGGCACCGTGATCCCCGAGGCGTACAGAATGGAATACCCTGTGGAAAAGTATCAAGGCGCCTGCGAATTGGACGTTCCCTTCGTCTGGGCGACGGGGCTCTGCGTGGAGACGGTGAAGCCTGCCGAGGACGGCAGGGGGATTGTCGTCCGCCTTTACAACCCGAAAAATTGCAGCTTTGAAACCACCGTGGAGACGGCGCCCGTCCTGGGCTTTACCGGATGCACCCGTGTGGATCTGTTGGAGCGGGAAGCAGAACCGTTGGCATTACAGCCTGTTTTGCAGGTGAAGCCCTACGAGATCGTGACGCTTAGGTTTGAATGAAAGGGAAACCCTTCCGGGACAAACAAATCGTTTGCCACGGAAGGTTTTTTCTCCCAAACCATTGACTTTTCTCGTCAAATATGATAGAATTGACGAGAATAAAATGGAGGTGACGAGATGCGTCATTTTGATTATACGGAACTGAAAAACCGCACGTGGGATAACCGTGTTGTGGGCTACTTGTCCCTCATTCACGAATATAAGGGAAAGCAATCCGCTTTTATGAAACAACGCTCCGAGGAGATGGAACGGTTGGTGGAGATCGCAAAGGTGCAGAGTACCGAGGCATCCAATTCCATCGAGGGGATCCGCACCACGGAGACCCGTTTGCGCCAATTGATGCTGGAACGCACCACCCCCCGCAACCGAAGCGAGAAGGAGATCGCCGGGTATCGGGACGCACTGAACATCGTTCACGAAAATTTTGCGTATATTCCGCTGACGTCCAATTATATCTTGCAGCTTCACAAGGTGTTGCTCAGCCATACCGATTTCGGATTCGGCGGGAGCTTTAAGAGCGTGCAGAACTATATCAGCGCCACGGATGGGCTGGGCAATCAGTTTACCTTGTTCACCCCTCCCGCTCCCTACGAAACGCCGGAGGCCGTGGAGGAGATCTGCCGTGAGTATAATCGTGCCATCGGCGAGGGCAAGGTGGATCCCTTGCTGATCATTCCCGTATTCATCCATGATTTCCTGTGTGTTCATCCGTTTTTGGATGGCAACGGCAGAATGTCCCGTCTGCTGACCACCTTGCTGTTGTACCGTGCAGGCTACGAGGTGGGCAAGTATATCTCTTTGGAAGCTAAGATCGCAAAGAACAAGGACGCCTATTACGCCGCATTGGAAGATTCCCAGCACGGTTGGCATGTGCGGCAGGACGATCCTGCGCCCTTCGTCACGTATCTGCTCAGCGTGATCTTGGCGGCGTATCGGGATTTTGACGATCGTATGGAGATCATCAGCCCCGACTCCTACCGCACTGTAAAAAATGCAGTCGAAAGCAAGCTTGGGAAGTTTACCAAGAAAGAGATCTTGGAGCTTTGCCCCGGGCTCAGTGCTTCCACCGTGGAGCGCCATCTGAAAAGGCTGACGGCAGAGGGACACCTTGCCAAGCACGGCGCAGGAAAAAGCACCTTCTATACCAGAACCCAATAACGCAAAAAACCCCGCTCCGGCGGGCTGTGAAAGGAATGGTCACAAGTATGAAAAAACGCGTGCTTTGTATTTGCTTGGCGTTGTTGATGGTAGGCTGCAGTGCTCCTTTGGAAGGCTCCGATCAAAGCCAACCGCCTTCCGTTTCCGTTCCTCAAGAGGAAAGCCGGGCTACCTCCTCCGAACCCGAGGCTGAATCCTCCGATCAAAGCGGATCACCTGCCGTTTCCGTTCCTCAAGAGGAAAGCCGAGCCGATTCGGCGGAGCCGGAACCGGAAGCACTCATCCACAGGATCTACCGCTTGACCCGCGAGGAATTCCAAGCCTTTGTAAAGGATATCGGCGGAGAGACTTTCCCCACGGAGGCGGTCAGCTATGCACCGGACGACGAAGCGCTTGAAGAGCCCGTTCGTCTTCGCTGGGAGCAGTTTTATCGGGAATTCACCTGTACCAAAGCCGGCTTTGAGGCGCTCCTTTCCGAGAAAGGCGTTCAGCAAGAGCTGAAGGAAGTCACCTTGTTCATGACCTACGAGGAGCTTCCCGCGGCTTGGTTGCAAACGGAAGATCGTTCTTTCTTCCTGTGGGGAACCTTTGCAACCGGGGAGTTGACTTTTGTCTTCTCCCGGGATTCCGACTTTTCCGCCTTTTTTGCGGAAAAAGAGTGTAAAGTGCTTGTAAACGGAGACGACATCGATTCCGCCGTTCCCGGGATCCTCCACGGCTTTTCCGCCGACGTACCGATGCTTGCAGTCCTTCAAAAGCTTGGTGCAACCGTGGCGTGGGAAACTTCCGAAAAAGCCTCCGTCTGCTTTGGCGGGGAAACCTATGGCTTGGATCTGGAGCTTGTCACCTTCGGCGCGGAGGAAGATCTTCTTGGGGAGTGCCTCGTCGCCGGGGGATACAGCGTCTATTACCCTGTGGAGGGGGACGTGATGATCTCCCATACCGCAATGCTGACCCTTTTGGAGGAGTTGGGGATCGGCTGTTCCGTTTCTGTGGAAAACGAAAAAGCGGTGATCGAATACTTGTCCGAATAACCCAATGACGCAAAAAACCCCGCTGTAAAGCGGGGTTTTGTCATATCAAATTAAAGATCGGAAAGCAAATCCTTTTCCTCAGGGATGACGATCCGTCTGCCCTCGGTGATGGCCTGATGTGCCAAAATCACGGTACGGAAGGAGGAATACACCGCGTCGATGGGAACCACGCCCTTGGCGTCGTTCTCGATCATGTCGATGAGGTTCAAATACTGGCCGTACATATCCTTATATACGGAATCGTAATCCAAGATCACGTCGTGCTTGTTTTCGTCCCCGTAGTAGATGCAGATACGGTCCTTATCGGTGATGCCGTCGGTGCGGTTCATGGCCATGGTGAGGGTGATGTGCCCCTTGGTGCCGATGAAGTCCTTGTCGTTGTTGGAGGAGATGTTGTTGCTCCAGCCCACCTCGTAGTAGCCGCGGCAGCCGTTGGCCAGCTCCATGTTCATCACCTGGTAGTTATCGATGGGGGAATCCTCATCCAGCTTGGCGGAAATGCCGCTGACAGCCACGATGGGGGAATTTGCAAACCATTGGATCACGTCCGCGTAATGCACCCCGCAGTCGATGAGGGGCGGGCAGTCCTGCATGAGACGGATGAATCTGTCCCAGGGATGTCCCGGCTCTCCCGCGCGGTGGCTCTGGTTCATACGCACCATGCGAAGCTCCCCGATCTCTCCTGCGTCGATCAGCTCCTTGATCTTGCGGTAGGAGCGGTTGTAACGCAACACGTGGGAGACGGAAACCTTGCTGTCGCTGTTCTTCACCAGACGGACGAACTCCCTGGCATCCTCCAGATTGGTGGCAATGGGCTTTTCGCAGATCACGTGCTTGCCGTGGGCGATACAGTCCTTGAGGATGGAGAAATGGGTATCCGTATAGGTGGCGATGATCACGATCTCCACCCCGGGATCCGCCAGGAAGGGGCGGTAATCCGTCCCGTAATGCTGCGCCTCAAAGCGGCGGGCAAACTCACGGGCGACGGATTCGTTGGTATCAATGGTGGCGATGATGGTCGCCTCGTGCTTATCATAGATCTCTTGAATGTGCTGTTCGCCGATATGGCCACAGCCGATCAGGATCACTCCGTAGGATTTTTTCATCCGGCACGTCCTCTTTCCGCAGGGGAAGTTCCCCGGGGATGTATCAGGTTTATGAAAAAATGATCTTACTTAGCTTTTGGGTCAGTTCTTTTCCACCAGCAAGGCGGTGTCCCGCTCTACCAGGCGAACCGCCAACGCGGTGACCTCGGACAGGGGCAGGGGAGAGGGGTTACGCACCCAATCCACGTACAGGTTCAACACGCCGTGGGCCATATAGGAAAGGCAGAGGCGGAGAGAGGCGTCGCTGATGTCGGTATAGTTGCGGTAAACGGCCATCAATGCGGTCATGCACTTTTCCCCCAGCGCACGCAGGAAGAAGGCGCAGGTGTTTTCCAGGCAGAAGGCGCGGAAGATCTCGGGCTGTTCGTTGATCTTACCGTGGATGCATTCCAAAAATTTAGCGGGGATGAACACGTTGCCCTCGGTCAGGGAACTCTCCAAAGCCTCGGTAAAGATTGCGTCTCCCTTGGCGATGAGCTCGTTTGCCACGTCCTCAATGCCGGTATAGTGGAGATAGAAGGTCTTGCGGTTGATATCCGCCTTCAAGGTCAGCTCGGTGATGGTGATCTCCTCCAGAGGCTTCTCGGAAAGAAGCTGGAGCAGGGCCACGGAGATGGCACGTTTGGTTTTGATGATTCTTCTGTCGATCTTGGTTCTTGCCATGGAAACGGCTCCTTCTATATCGTAAAAGTGATGGTAGAAAAAAGGTCTTTTGCATGGGAGGGCGTACGTCCGTCTCCCCGTGACAAAAGAGGTTGTTTCTTGGATTGTGCAATATTATACCACATTTTTGCGTGTTTTGCTACCTAATTTTTCATAAATTTTCTTTTGTTTTTTTGTCGCTTTATACAAAAGAGGGCAAAAATCCTTATGCGGCGCGATTTTTTTGCAATTTGCCAAAGCAAGCCTCTTGCATTTTATTTTCCCAAGTGTTATACTTTTCTCATGAAGAACCCACGGAGGAAGTTTTATGAAGATCAGCCGTTTATTGGAACGAGATACCATTTCCCTTTCCTTTGAAGTGTTCCCCCCCAAGACGGAAAGCAGCTTTGATTCTGTGAAGGCCGCCACGGAGGAGATCGCCCGTCTGAAGCCCGCCTTTATGAGCGTCACCTACGGCGCAGGGGGAGGCACCAGCAAATACACCTTGGATATCGCAAAGAACATCAAGGCCGCCCACGGGGTGCCCTCCCTTGCCCATCTCACCTGCGTGTCCTCCACCCGCGAGACGGTGAAGGAACGGATCGCGGACATCAAGGCGGCGGGGATCGAAAACGTGATGGCTCTCCGCGGAGACATCCCCAAGGAGCTGGAAAACGCCGACCGCTCGGGCTGGGCGTACCATCACGCGGTGGAGCTGGTGCGGGAATTGAAGGAGGCCGATCCCGACCTCTGCATCGGCGGGGCTTGCTACCCCGAGATCCATCCCGAAAGCAAAAACGGCAGGGAGGATATTTTCTACCTGAAGGAGAAGGTGGACGCGGGATGCGATTTCCTCACCACCCAGATGTTCTTCGACAACAATCTGCTGTACAGCTTCCTGTATAAGATCCGGGAGGCGGGGATCACCGTGCCTATCGTGCCCGGCATTATGCCCATCACCAAGGCCACCCAGGTGGACAGAGCCATCAAGCTGTCCGGCTCCTTTATGCCCAGACGGTTTATCTCTCTGGTGGACCGCTTCGGGAGCGACCCTGCGGCCATGAAGCAGGCGGGCATCGCCTACGCCACGGATCAGATCATCGATCTGTACGCCAACGGCATCAAAAACGTCCACGTTTACACCATGAACAACCCCGACGTGGCGGAAAAGATCA
Organism: Clostridia bacterium; assembly: GCA_017516825.1. Taxonomy (GTDB): domain Bacteria; phylum Bacillota; class Clostridia; order Oscillospirales; family CAG-382; genus Coliplasma. The sequence goes on from JAFXBC010000026.1 coordinate 20,269, forward strand.
TGGCAAATCTTTCGGATATCCTGGGAAAATAACGATATGACTTTCTTAGAACACTTACAAAACCGCATCCTGCTGTTGGACGGCGGCATGGGAACCCTGCTCCAGCAGGCGGGTCTGAAGCCCGGGGAGCATCCCGAGGAATGGAACCTTTCCCACCCCGAGGTGGTGACGGGAGTTCACCGCGCTTATTTCGAAGCGGGGAGCAACCTGGTCTGCACCAACACCTTCGGGGCGAATACATTAAAATTTGAAGAAGCCCATCTGCGGGAGATCATCTTTGCAGGGGTGAACTGCGCCAGAACGGCCGCCGAGGGCAAAGAGGGCCGCTTCGTGGCCCTGGACGTCGGCCCCACGGGAAAGCTTCTTGCCCCCACGGGGAATCTGCCCTTTGAGGAAGCGGTACGGGTCTTCGCCGCCACCGTGCGGATGGGCGTGGAGGCGGGGGTGGACGCCATCCTGATCGAGACCATGACGGACAGCTACGAGACCAAGGCCGCCCTTTTGGCCGCCAAGGAGAACTGTGATCTGCCCGTTCTGGTGACCAACGCCTACGGAAGCGACGGCAAGCTGATGACGGGAGCCACACCCGCCGCCATGGTGGCCCTGCTGGAGGGCATGGGGGTTTGTGCCTTGGGTGCAAACTGCTCTCTGGGCCCGAAACAGCTTGCGGGGGTGGCAAGGGAGCTGTTGGCAAACGCTTCCGTTCCCGTGATCCTGAAGCCCAACGCAGGGCTGCCCGTCGTGCGGGAGGGGAAGACGGAATACCACGTGACTCCCGAGGACTTCGCCGCGGAGCTTGCCGCCCTTGTGAAAGAAGGCGTTCGCCTGGCGGGGGGCTGTTGCGGCACCACCCCGGCATTTATCAAGGCGTTACACACCGCTGTGGAGGGGATTCCCCCCGTTCCCGTAGGGGAAAAGCAGATCACCGCGGTGTCCTCCTATACCCACGCTGTGGAGTTTGGAGAAAAGCCCCTTCTCATCGGCGAGCGGATCAACCCCACGGGGAAGAAGCGGCTGAAGCAGGCCATTTTGGAAGGGGATATGAACTACCTGTTGGAGCAGGGCATCGCCCAGGCGGAGGCAGGGGTACATCTTTTGGATGTAAACGTGGGCCTGCCGGGCATTGACGAAGGGGAAGTGCTTTCCCGCGCCGTGGCGGAATTGCAGGGGGTCACCGACCTGCCCTTGCAGATCGACACCGCGGACGTAACCGCCATGGAGAAGGCTTTGCGGCTCTACAACGGTAAGGCCTTGGTGAACTCCGTCTGCGGCAAGCAGGAGAGCATGGACAGCCTGTTCCCTTTGGTGAAGAAGTACGGCGGCGTGGTCATCGCCTTGACCTTGGACGAAAACGGCATCCCTTCCACCGCGGAGGGGAGAGTTGCCATTGCAAAGAGAATCATCGCGGAAGCGGCAAAATACGGCATCCACAAGAAAAACTTGGTGTTCGACACTCTGGCCATGACGGTGAGTGCTGATAGGAGCGCCCCCGCCGTGACCTTGGAGGCCATGAAGCGGATCAAAACCGAGTTGGGGTGCCATACCTCCTTGGGGGTCTCCAACGTGTCCTTCGGGTTGCCGAATCGGGAAGGCGTCAACGGGGTGTTCTTCGCCCTGGCCTTGGAAAACGGCCTTTCCGCCGCCATCATCAACCCCCTGTCCGCGGAGATGCGGAAGGCGTATTACACCTTCTTGATGCTTCGCGGCATGGACGAAAACTGTATGGAATACATGGCAAGAGCGGAAAGCTTTGCCACCACGGCGGTGACGGCTGTCACTGCGGAAAAGATCGAAAGCGCAGGCTCCGAGCTGCAAAAAGCGGTGGAAAAGGGACTCCTTGCCAAGGCGGAGGAGCTGACGGCAAGCCTTTTGGAAAGCCGCGAACCCCTTGATTTGGTGGAAAACGAGCTGCTTCCCGCTCTGGATAAGGTGGGGAAGGGCTTCGAGAAGGGCAGCCTGTTCCTGCCCCAGCTTCTCATGTCCGCCGAGGCGGCGAAGCGTGCTTTTGGGAAGATCAAGGAAAAGCTTCCTCCCGGTGCGGGGGGGAAAGGCCCCTTCGTGCTGGCCACGGTGAAGGGGGATATCCACGACATCGGCAAGAACATCGTGGGGCTTCTGCTGGAAAATTACGGCTATACCGTCATCGATTTGGGGAAGGACGTGCCTCCCGAGGCGGTTGTGGAGGCGGTTTTGGAGAACAACGCCCCCTTGGCAGGGCTTTCCGCCTTGATGACCACCACCGTCCCCGCTATGGAGGAGACGGTGCGTCTCCTGCGGGAGAAGGCTCCCTTCTGTAAGATCGTGGTGGGGGGCGCAGTGCTGACAGAGGACTATGCCCGTGACATCGGTGCCGACGCCTACGGCAAGGACGCCATGGCGACGGTACGATACGCGGAGGAGACTGTATGAACCGCATTTTATGCTCCACGGGGGCGGTGATCGGCAGACCCAACGGCAGGGATTACAGACTGCTTGGGGAATGCATGGAGAAGCTGACCTGTGACGGCTTTGAATTCATGATGTACGAGGATTGGCACAAGGATCTCCGGGGGCTTCTTGGGTTCTTGAAGGAGCTTGGCGCCGCCTTCCCCGTGTTCCACGCAGAGAAATCCGTGGGCAACCTCATCAGCCGCGGGGAAGCGGGGGACGTGGAGACGGCTGTGGCCGCCTTCCGAAACAATTGTGAGCTGGCGGTAGAGCTGGGAAGCGAAAAAATGGTGCTTCACCTTTGGGGCGGGATCGATTCCGACAAGGAGATCTCCCGCAACATCGCCTGCTTTGGCACGCTGGACGCTGTCGCCCGGGAACACGGCCTGTTGCTCACGGTGGAAAACGTGGTCTGCAACCGCAAGGACCCCATGACCCACCTGATTGCCCTGGCGGAGGCGTATCCCGATATCCGCTTTACCTTCGATACCAAAATGGCCCGGTTCCATCGGCAGACAGACTTGCTGTATGAAGAAGAAAACCGCTCTCTGTTCCCTCGGTTTGCCCACTTCCATATCAACGATTACGGCGGCGGGTATATGGATTGGGGGAATCTCCGTACCCTGCACCCGGGAGAGGGCGGGGTGGATTTTGATCGACTGTTTGCCTTCCTGAAGGAGCAGGGGTACCGCGGCGACTTCACCGTGGAGGCCACCTCCTTCGATAGCACCGGGGCGATCGATTTCCACAAGCTGAACAGGACCTTTGAGGTCTTGAGAGGCTATTTGAAGTAAAGAAAAAACGACTCCGAAAGGGGTCGTTTTTTGACGGGGGGAATAAAGACTACGCATGGATCGAAAGCCGTCTGCCCACGCTTTGATCCCAAGGTTCCAAAAACAGCTTTAGCTGTTTTTGATGTCGGCATAGCAAAACTACGCTTAAACCAAAAGCACTGTGCCGACTTGGTCACCTCTGAGCAACCCAGCCCGTTGGGCTGGCTCGCGCGGGATGGAGCCGCTTTGGCTACTTGTCACCCTGAGCAAGCGCGGGTCGTAGTAGTTACGGCTATACAATACGGTATATCTCCGCGCGCGTCGAACTTCCGTGAGTGGTGTAAACCCGAACGGAAGGCAAAAAATGCCTGCATTTTTTGAGGGTATGGGAATCTCTTTCGATACGGCCGTTCTCCGTTCTGCCTGTTACTAATAAAACAGTTCTTTGCTTTCAAAAAGGAACATCAGACTCGTCTCATATCCCTCAG
>JAFXBC010000027.1 GCA_017516825.1 Clostridia bacterium
ATAAAAGTAGTCTGCATTTCGATTTGTATTGGCCGCGATGCACCGTTCGAAGCAAAACCGCCGCAGGCGGGATCTCATAAGAGTCTGATGTTCCCTGCCAAATCTAAAGAACTGTTTTATTAAAAAGGATGTAAGTTTGCCTTTCAAGGGGTAGATCAGATTCGTAGGAGACCCCTTACGGTTTTGCTTTTCGAAATTGCTGTAAAAGGAACTACGTATCCAAAGACAATGGGCAATTTCAAAAAGCAAAACTTCGACGCGCGCGGAGATGTAGTCGTGTTTGGAGCCACTGCAGTTTGATTCCGCGCTTGCTCAGGGTGACAAGAAGCCGTGACCAAGTCGGCGCATAGCTTTTGATCTATGCGTGGTATCGTTTCGCCGACATCTGCAGTGCGACGCGTGGGGCGTATTGCTTTTAATGTATGCGTAGTTTTATTTCGCCGACGATAAAAACGACAAGTCGTTTTCGGAACCTTGGGATCGAAACGTGGGGCGGTCGGCCGTATACCGCGCATGATTGCATCCCCCGACTTGGCCGGAGGCGCATAAAAAAGGCGTTTTTCTCTTGCTTTTTCCTTCCTCTTGTGATATAATACCACCGAAATAAAACGCCTTGGAGGGTCTGTATGAAGATTTCCGCCATTCTCGCCGCCGTGGAAAACGGCGGTTTCGATAAAACCTTTGAATCCCTGTATCGGGATACCGTCCGTCCCCGCGCTCGCTACGGGAAGCTGCTTGCCGATTTTCTGGAGCGTTACGGCGACAGAGAGGGTCTTTTGTTCTCCGTCCCCGGCAGAACGGAGATCTCCGGCAACCACACCGATCACAACAACGGCTGTGTTCTGGCCGCCTCCGTGGACATCGACATCATCGCCGTGGCCGCCAAGACGGAGGGCATGACGGTGCGGATCAAAAGCGAGGGCTACCCCGAGGACACGGTGGATTGCACCTCTCCCGACCCCAAAAAGGTACGGAAGGGCTCTTCCTCCGCCTTGGTCACCGGTATCTGCGATGCCTTTGCAAGGAAGGGCTACGCCTTCGGCGGGTTTGACGCCTGCACCTCCAGCGACGTGCTGACGGGAAGCGGGCTTTCCTCCTCCGCCGCCTTCGAGGTGATGTGCGCCCGGATCATGTCCCAGCTTTACAATGAGGGCAAGGTGCCTCCCATGGAGCTTGCCATGGCGGGGCAGTACGCAGAGAACGTATACTTCGGCAAGCCCTGCGGTCTGATGGACCAGGCGGCCTGTGCCTGCGGCGGCTTTTTGTACATCGATTTCGAGGATCCCGCTTCTCCCAAGACGGAAAAGCTTTCCCTTGACCCGGAAAAATCGGGCTACACCTTCTGCATCGTCAACACCGGCGGCAACCACGTGGATCTCACCGACGATTACGCCGCCGTTCCCAAGGAAATGCACGCCTGCGCCGCTTTGATGGGCAAGAAGGTGCTGAGAGAATGCGACGAGGCCGAATTCGTCTCCCGGATCAGCTATATGCGCGCCAACGTGGGAGACAGAGCCATCCTCCGCGCTTTGCATTATTTTGGAGAAAACAAGCGGGTAGAGGCACAGCGTGCCGCCTTGAAGGACGGGGATGCGGACACCTTCTTCCGTCTGGTAACGGAATCCGGCCGCTCCTCCTTTGAATTCCTGCAGAACGTGTTCACCACCCGCAACGTGTCCGAGCAGGGTATCTCCCTGGCCTTGGCGCTGTCCGAACGGTTCGGGGCAGTCTGCCGCGTTCACGGCGGCGGCTTTGCGGGCACCATCCAGGCCTACGTTCCCACGGCCAACGTGGAGGCCTACCGCGAGGCCATCAACAACGTGTTCGGCAAGAATGCCTGTATGCTTTTGCGGATCCGCCCCTACGGCGCTTCCGTGGTGGATCAAAGCGGCGTGAAGGAATCCTGACCCCATGTCCGCGGAAGTCTACCAGCTTTTCTCCTCCTCCAAGGGAAATTGCTGTGTTGTGAAGAACAAAAGCGACGTGTTTCTCATCGACGCAGGGGTCTCCGCCAAGCGGATCGAAGCCGCCCTGGGGCAGGTGGGCATCGCCCCGGAGGAGATCAAGGCTATCTTCATCACCCACGAGCATTCCGACCATATCAAGGGGCTGGAAACCCTGTCCCGCCGCTACGGCATGGATATTTACGCCCCCACGGGGTGCTTTGAGGGCATCCTTGCCTGCGCCCCCGCGGCCTTCCCCCGGCTGAAGCCCAACGATCACGGCAATCTCACCTGTCTGGAGAACACCCGTATCTACACCGTACGCACCCCCCACGACGCCTGCGCCTCCGTAGGCTTCCGCATGGAGCTGGAGGGGGAGATCATGGCCTATTTCACCGATATCGGCCATCTTTCCTCGGAGATCCTGCGGGCCATGTCCGGCTGCAGGCGGGTGGTGATCGAATCCAACCACGATATTGAGCGGTTGAAGGCAGGGCCGTACCCCTATCCGCTGAAGCGACGGATCCTGGGGCCTTACGGACACCTTTCCAATTTCGATTGCGCCGCGTTGCTTCCCCATCTGGTGCATTACGGCACGGAGCGGATCGTGCTGGCCCACCTTTCCGAGGAAAACAACACCCCCGAGATGGCCTACCAGGAATCCGCCCGCCGTCTGGAGGGCAAGGCGTCCTTGGACGTTGCAAAGCCCGATGAAACGGTGGAAGTGTGAAATTGAACAGGAACGATTTAAGGGTGTTTCTTTGGAAAAAGAAACACCCTTAAAAATCCCAAAGAAACCTGATTGCCCCAAACTGCCGTTTGGGGAATGTTTTTTTGGGGAGCGGATAGGAAAACTGCCCCCGCAGGGGGATATGATTCAATTGCGTCGCTTGCCCGAATTCATTTCGGGCAAAAAGACACCTTTTATGGCTTTTCTCCGGGCGGTTAGCGCAGGAAAAAATTTGCAACCGTGTTGCAACACCCGACGGGAGCGAAGCGACAGAAAAAAGAGACCCGAAGGTCTCTTTTTATGTTTGAAAAAATTACTTGGATTCCTCGTCGGACTCCTCTACGGAAACGTCCTCGGATGCCTCGGAGGAGGTATCCACGGAGATGTTGGAAACGGTGGAGGAGGTTGCGGTGGAAGAGGTTGCGGCGGAGGAGTTGTTCTTGTTGTTCGCCTCAACGTTCTTGGAGATAGCGGTGATGGAGTACAGCGCGATCACCAGCACACCGAAAGCAACGGCGCAGATCACGGTCCACTTCTCAAACTTCTTGCCCTTCTTGGCAGCCTCGGTTTTGTTCAGATAGGAGTTGGAGGAGGTCTGGCCGGAGATCACGTTCTCCAGACCCTTTCTCTTACCCTGCTGCTTGCTCACCAGGAATACCAGCACAACTGCCAGTGCCAGAATCAAACCGCCGACGATATATTGCAAAATGCTCATACGATCAAATACCTTTCTATTTTACGAAATTTGCAGACTACGGGATATATTACCACAACAATCCCCCGTTTGCAAGAGCGTTTTTCGTTTTTTGTGAAAAATTCACACTTTGTTCACATTTTTCTTTTCTCCGGTGGTTTGGGAAGCGTTTTTCTTCTTCCGCCACAGGATAAACCGGATGATCATACGGATCAGCCACAGCAACACCGCCAGGGCGATCCACGCCGCGATGATGATGATCACCCATTTCAGGATGTTGCCCATGGGGCCTTCGAACAGGAAGGAGAACAGGTAGTTCTTAGCGGAAAGGAGGGTGTTTACCTCCACGGTCTTTTCCGCCAGCATATCCACGGTGGCCAGCACCTTGCCCTCCAGCAGGAAGTCAGCTTTCCCCAGCACCTCGCCTTGCTGAACGGGAGCATCTACGGTCATATAGGTCTTGCCGGCCTTTTCCACCTCGTAGATCCGCTTGTCGTATTCCATACGGATCTCGATCTCCGCGCCGTTCGGGTTGGCCACCATCAGCTCCACCGTTTCGGCAGGCACCAATCGCAGGATCCCCGCCTCCGCACCGCCGCCCAGACGCAGGTCGGCTAAGAAGGTCACCGTAGGCTCTCCCTGCCCCACGCAAAGGCATTGATAGGTGAAGGAGGAAAGGACGTAGGGCACCATGCCGTGCATATCGTCGTAGGCGTTGCCGGGATCGAACCAACGACTGCCGTCCGCCTCCTGGCGCTCACGGCTGCCGCCCATCACCACGAAAACGTAGGCGATGCCGTCCTGCTCGGAGAAGGTGATCAGGTGGTACCCGCCCTGGTTGGTGGTATGCCCTGCGATGAGGCCTATGGCCTCCTCCATCAGGTAGCCCTTCATCAGGTAATCACATTCCAGATAATTCTTATTGCGGATGGTGCTTCCCGCCCCGCGGTAAGCGTCCCTGTCCGCCAACTTCACCAGCTCGTCGTACAGGTAGAAGGCTTTTGCCAGCTTCACCACGTCGCCGGCGGTGGTCTTCCCCTTACCGCCGAAGCCGATGGTGTCCTCGTAGCGGGTGTCCCGCATACCCAGCTCCACCACCTTCTGGTTCATCCGCTCCAGGAACTCCTCCCGGGTGGACATCATCAATTCGTCCACGCAATACCCCACCAAGGCGGCGCAGGCATCGTTGGCGTTGGATACCAGGGAACAGGCAAACAGGTATTCCAGCGTACACTCGTCCCCCTGGGCAAGCCCCAGGTAAGGACTGCTCCGATCCCCGGGAATATAGGTGTCCCGCACCCATTCTCCCCGCACGGTCACCCTCTCGGAAAGCTTACGCCCGGTGTTTTCCACCAGGTCGTAGGCCACCATCAACGCCATCAGCTTGGCGGTGACCCCGGGAGCGTGAACGTCGTCTTTTTTATTCTCATACAGGATCTGCTCCGTGTCGATACAGTACGCCACGGCGGAATTGTTGGCCGCAAAGGCGTCTGCGGCGGAGGCAGGCTCTGCCGCCACCCAAAAGGTCAGGGTGGGGAGGAGGCATACCAGCGCCAGGAAAGCGCAAAGCAGTTTTCTTCTCATTTCTGCAATTCCTTTCGTACCGCGGCAACGTCACAGCGGATCTGTTCCTTCAGATCCTCCACGGTGTTGAAGCAACGCTCCTTCCGCAAAAAGCGCAGAAGGGTGACCTTCACCGTCACGCCGTAAAGATCCCCGTCAAAATCCAGAAGATGGGTCTCGAACACCGGCTTGGATTCCGAGGACACCGTGGGCTTGATCCCCACGTTGGTCACGCCGTGGTAGCACAGCCGTTCCCCGTCCTTCATAAACTCAACCTTGGAAAGGTACGCCCCGAAGCGGGGAAGCATCCGATCCTCCTCGGGGATCTGGTTGATGGTGGGACAGCCGATGGTTCTCCCCAGACGGCGGCCCTCCCGCACGGGCAGGATCACGGAATAGGGGCGACCCAGCAGCTCCTCCACCATGGGAAGCTTGCCTTCTCCCAGCAAACGGCGGATATACGTGGAGGAGACCTTCTTCCCCTCACGCTCCACGGCGGGCAGGATCACACAGCTGCCTCCGTGGGCTTCCATCAACGCCTTCATGGTGTTTGGATCCCCCATACGGCCTTTGCCGAAACGGAAATCGCTCCCCACCACGGTACAGACGCAACGAAGCTTTTCCACCAGGAAATCTCTCACGAACTCCTCGCAGGAGAAATCGTGGAGGTAGGAGTAGTCCCCGCGGTAGACGGCCTCCACCCCCAGATCCGACAAGGCCTCCAGGCGCTCCGTGTCTCCGCAAAGATATTTCGCCCCGAAGTAAAGCACCTTGGGATTTTCCGTAAAAGTGAATACCAAAGGGGTTGCGTTTCTGTTCTTCCCCTCCTCCGCAAGCCGCTTCAGAAGGGCGTGGTGCCCGATGTGGACTCCGTCAAAATTACCGATGGCGATCACCGTCTCCCCCGCAAAGGGAAGATCCTTCCGCTCCAGCACACGGGGCGGATTGGTAAGGGTATAATCCTGATACATAAAAGACCTCGCAGTCTGCAAACGCTATATAAATTAAAGTAGTTATCTCATCAGCCTATTCTATCCCATTTTTGCCCCCTTGTCAAGACGGAAAAAAGAAAATTCACAAAAGGGAAGGGGTTTTATGAGGGGAGGCCGCCGCGGCGAGAGGGGGTGGATAGCCCTCCTTGCCTTACGGAAAAACATTTTTTCATAATTTTCCTTTTTCCTCTTGACAAAAGGGCCTATTTGTGATAGTATATCATACTGCACTATAATCCATAAGTATGCAAAAATTAAGATGGGTTCAAATCGGCAGGCGGGGAAAAGCCTTGTGATTGCTCATTTTACAGGGAAAAGCACCATGGGTTGTGGATGCGGTGAAACCAAGCGGCTACATATAGAAATATATGGGCGAATATCTACGTAAATATTTCCAATTAGTGAAAAAGAAATGGAGTGAATGATCGGTATGGTACATGAACAGACTCTGGGTAAAACCAAGAGAATGTCTTTCTCCAAAATTGAGGAAGTCATTGAAATGCCGAACCTGATCGAGGTGCAGAAGAAGTCTTTCGACGACTTTGTAACCAAGGAGATCGGGCAGGTTTTGAAGGACATTTCCCCGATGACGGACTATTCCGGCAATCTGGTGATCGAGTTTATCGATTACACGCTGAGCGACCCTCCCAAGTACACCATTGCGGAGTGCAAGGAGCGGGACCTCAACTATGCTTCTCCCTTCCGCGTGACGGTGAGATTGACCAACCGCGCCACCGGCGAGGTCAAGGAGCAGGAGATCTACATGGGCGATTTCCCCATGATGACGGACTCCGGCACCTTCGTGATCAACGGTGCAGAGCGTGTGGTGGTGTCTCAGATCGTCCGTTCTCCCGGTATTTATTACGAAATGACCGGGGACAAATCCGGCAACAAGCTGTTCAACGCAACGGTGATCCCTTACCGCGGCGCTTGGCTGGAGTATGAGACCGATTCCTCCAATATTTTCTACGTCCGTATCGACAAGAACCGTAAAATGCCCATTACGGTGCTTTTGCGCGCCTTCGGATGCGGCACCAACGAGCAGATCCTGCAGAAGTTCGGCGAGGAGCCTCTGCTGAAGGCTTCCTTCGAGAAGGATCCCATTCCCGCAGAGGTGGATCGTCTGCTGCAGGCGGGCGTGATGACCGACCACGTAGAGGAGGCTCTCAAGGAGATCTACAAGAAGCTCCGTCCCGGTGAGCCCCCCATTCTGGAGTCTGCCCAGATCCTGATCAACAACCTGTTCTTCGACGAAAAGAGATACGATATCTCCGCCGTGGGCAGATATAAATTTAATAAGAAACTTTCCATCGGCCGCCGTCTGATCGGCCACGTGTTGGCGGAGGACGTGGTTTCCCCCGTTACCGGCGAGGTGATCTACGAGGCGGGCAGAAAGCTCAGCCGCGCAGAGGCAGAGGCCATCGAGCGCGCAGGCGTTTGCGAGGCGCTCATCTTCGTTGAGGAGGAGGAAGGCGTCAACACCCCCGTGAAGGTGTTCACCAACCGTATGGTAGAGGCCTCCGGCGTTCTTTCCGCCATGGGTCTTTCCGTTTCCGACGAGGAACTGGGTCTTGACGAGCGGGTTTCCCTGGACGTTCTGCTTTCCATCGTGAAGGAAGTGGGCGTTACCGACGTTGAGGCTCTGAAAAAGGAGATCAATAAGAAGAAGAGAGAGCTGATCCCCGGCACCGTGACCGTGGAGGACGTTCTGGCTTCCGTAAACTATCTGTTGGGGCTGTCCCACGGCGTGGGCGTCACCGACGATATCGACCATCTGGGCAACCGCCGTATCCGCGCGGTGGGCGAGCTTTTGCTGAACCAGCTTCGCATCGGCTTCTCCCGTATGGATAAGATCGTGAAGGAGAAGATGACCACCCAGGACATCGACACCATCACCCCCCAGTCTCTCATCAACATCCGTCCCATCGTTTCCGCCATCCGTGACTTCTTCGGTTCCTCTCCCTTGTCCCAGTTTATGGACCAGTCCAACCCCCTGGCGGAATTGACCCACAAGAGAAGAATCTCCGCGTTGGGTCCCGGCGGTCTGTCCCGTGACAGAGCGTCCTTCGAGGTGCGTGACGTTCACTATACCCATTACGGCAGAATGTGCCCCATCGAGACCCCCGAAGGTCCCAACATCGGTCTGATCTCCTCTCTGGCTTGCTACGCCAAGGTGAACCGCTTCGGCTTTATCGAGGCGCCCTACCGCGTGGTAAAGAACGGCGTGGTCACCAAGGACGTGGTGTATATCTCCGCGGACGTGGAGGACGAGTACGTTGTTGCTACCGCCAACGAGCCCATCGATGAGAACGGCCATTTTGTCAACCGTAAGATCGTGGGCAGACATCTGGACGAGATCGGCGAGTTCGAGGCAAGCCGTATCGACCTGATGGACGTTTCTCCCAAGATGGTGGTTTCCGTTGCTACCGCAATGATCCCCTTCCTTGAAAACGACGATAATACCCGTGCGCTGATGGGCTCCAACATGCAGAAGCAGGCAGTGCCTCTGATGATCACCGACGCTCCCATCGTCGGTACGGGTATGGAATACCGCGCCGCTTACGACTCCGGCGTGCTTGTGATCTGTAAGAGAAGCGGTTACGTAGAATCCGTTTCCTCCGACGAGATCATCATCCGCACCGACGAGGGTAAGAGCGATCTTTACACCCTGACCAAGTTCAAGAGAAGCAACGCAGGCACCTGTGTCAACCAGCGTCCCGTGGTCAGCAAGGGCGACTACGTGAAGCAGGGCGACGTCCTGGCGGACGGCCCCGCTACCAAGGACGGCGAGGTGGCTCTGGGTAAGAACGCCCTCATCGGCTTCATGACCTGGGAAGGCTACAACTACGAGGACGCAGTTCTGCTGAACGAGCGTCTGGTTCGTGACGACGTTTATACCTCTATTCATATTGAAGAATACTACTGTGAATCCCGTGACACCAAGCTTGGCCCGGAGGAGATCACCCGTCAGCTGCCCAACGTGGCGGACGAGGCTTTGCGCGACCTGGATCCCGACGGTATCATCCGCATCGGTTCCGAGGTACATTCCGGCGACATCCTGGTAGGTAAGGTCACCCCCAAGGGCGAGACCGAGCTGACCGCGGAGGAGAGACTGCTGCGCGCCATCTTCGGCGAAAAGGCAAGAGAAGTGCGTGATACCTCTCTGAAGCTGCCCCACGGCGAATCCGGTATCATCGTGGACGTTAAGGTCTTCTCCAGAGACGACTGCGACGTTCTGTCCCCCGGCGTGATCCAGTGCGTCCGCGTTTACGTGGCGCAGAAGAGAAAGATCTCCGTGGGCGACAAGATGGCAGGCCGCCATGGTAACAAGGGCGTTATCTCCCGCATCCTGCCTCCCGAGGATATGCCCTTCCTCCCCGACGGCACTCCTCTGGATATCGTGCTGAACCCCCTGGGCGTACCTTCCCGTATGAACATCGGTCAGGTGCTTGAGGTTCACCTGGGCATGGCCGCACGTAAGATGGGCTGTAAGGTGATGACCCCCGTCTTCGACGGCGCAAACGAGAAAGACATTCAGGAATGGCTGAAGGAAGCCGGCTGTAACGAAAACGGTAAGACCATCCTTTACGACGGCCGTACCGGTCAGCCCTTCGACAACCCCGTTACCGTGGGCGTTATGTACTTCCTGAAGCTCCACCATCTGGTAGACGATAAGATCCACGCCCGTTCCACCGGTCCTTACTCTCTGGTGACCCAGCAGCCCTTGGGCGGTAAAGCCCAGTTCGGCGGCCAGCGTTTCGGCGAGATGGAGGTTTGGGCTCTGGAGGCTTACGGCGCGGCTTACACCCTGCAGGAGATCCTGACGGTGAAGTCCGACGACGTGAAGGGCCGTGTAAAGGCTTACGAGGCCATCGTCAAGGGGTTGAACATCCCCACTCCCGGCGTTCCCGCATCCTTCAAGGTGCTGGTTAAGGAATTGCAATCTCTGGGTCTGGACGTCCGCGTACGCGATAAGAACGGTGAGGAGATCCCCATGAAGGATTACACCGACGACGACGGTCCCGATGAAAAGAAATTCTCCGATGCAGAGCTTGGCGCAAGCGTTCTGGATTCCGAAGACGGTCTGGTCTACGAGGATGAGAACAGCGTACACGCAGGGCTTTCCGACGAGGAGATCGCCGAGGCGGATTCCGACGAGGAAGAATACGTCTACGACGAACACGAAAACGATTATATCGATTAAGGAAAGGAGTCGAACGCTATGGAACAGACTAACAACATGGAATTCGAGTCCATTCAAATCGGACTTGCCTCTCCCGAAATGATCCGCTCCTGGTCCTACGGCGAAGTGAAGAAGCCGGAGACCATCAACTACCGTACCCTGAAGCCCGAGCGGGACGGCTTGTTCTGCGAGCGCATTTTCGGGCCTACCAAGGACTGGGAATGCCATTGCGGCAAGTACAAGAGAGGCGCCCGCTACAAGGGTAAGGTCTGCGAGAAGTGCGGCGTGGAGATCACCACCTCCAAGGTGCGCCGTGAGCGTATGGGCCACGTGGAGCTGGCGGCTCCCGTCTCCCATATCTGGTACTTCCGTGCCATCCCCTCCCGTATGGGTCTTCTGCTGAACATCTCTCCCAAGCTTTTGGAGAAGGTTCTGTATTTCGCACAGTACATCGTTACCGATCCCGGTGAGACCCCTCTGGCAAAATACCAGCTGTTGAACGAACAGCAGTACAGAGAATACCGCGAGAAGTACGAGGACGATTTCAAGGCAGGCATGGGTGCCGAGGCCATCGAGCTGCTGCTCTCCGAGCTGGACTTGGAGGAGGAAGCCGCAAGACTGAAGAAGGAGCTGATGACCGCCCAGGGTCAGCGCAAGGTGCGTGACATCAAGCGTCTTGAGGTGGTGGAGGCCTTCCGTACCTCCGGCAACAAGCCCGAATGGATGATCATGCACGCTCTGCCCGTCATCCCTCCCGAACTGCGTCCCATGGTTCAGCTGGACGGCGGCAGATTCGCCACCTCCGACCTGAACGACCTGTACCGCAGAGTCATCAACCGTAACAACCGTCTGCTGAAGCTCCAGGAGCTGCAGGCACCCGATATCATCATCCGCAACGAGAAGCGTATGCTCCAGGAAGCGGTGGACGCCCTCATCGACAACGGCAGAAGAGGCAGACCCGTAACGGGCCCCTCCAACCGTCCCCTGAAGTCTCTCTCCGAGATGCTCAGAGGTAAGCAGGGCCGTTTCCGTCAGAACCTGCTGGGTAAGCGTGTTGACTACTCCGGCCGTTCCGTTATCGTGGTAGGCCCCGAGCTGAAGATCTATCAGTGCGGCCTGCCCAAGGAAATGGCGCTGGAGCTGTTCAAGCCCTTCGTTATGAAGCAGCTGGTGGAAAGCGGAAAATCCACCAACATCAAGGACGCAAAGAAGCGTGTGGAAAAGGCAAACAACGAGGTCTGGGACGCACTGGACATCGTGATCAAGGAGCATCCCGTTCTGTTGAACCGTGCGCCTACCCTCCACAGACTTTCCATCCAGGCATTTGAGCCGGTACTGGTAGAGGGCAGAGCCATCAAGCTCCATCCTCTGGTATGTACCCCCTTCAACGCCGACTTCGACGGCGACCAGATGCCCGTTCACGTGCCTTTGTCCGCAGAGGCACAGGCAGAGGCAAGATTCCTGATGCTGTCCGCCAACAACCTGTTGAAGCCCGCCACCGGTCACGCGGTGAACGTGCCTTCTCAGGACATGGTGCTGGGCTCCTACTACCTGACGGTGGAGATGCCCGGCGAGCCCGGCAAGGACAAGCATTTCCGTAACTTCGACGAGGCCATGATGGCTTACGAAAACGGAGAATTGGGTCTTCACACCCTCTGCTACATCCGTGTCTTCAAGGAGATCGACGGGGAGATGAAGTCCGGCGTGGTGTACACCACCCTGGGCCGACTGATCTTCAACTGTCCCATCCCCCAGGATCTCGGCTTCGTGGACAGAAGCCTCCCCGGCAACCTGTTCAAGCCCGAGATCGACTTCGTAACCACCAACAGCGAGCTGTCCCAGATTTTGGACCGCACCATCAAGAAGCACGGCAACGTGGTGACCTGTGAGGTGCTGGACCAGATCAAGGCACAGGGCTACAAATATTCCACCAGAGCGTCTCTGTCCATCTCCGTGTACGACATGACCATTCCTCCCGAGAAGGAGCCTCTCATCAAGGCCGCCGAGAAGGAAGTGGATCAGATCACCGAGCTGTTCCGCATGGGTCTGTTCTCCGAGGAGGAGCGTTCCCAGCGCGTGATCAAGATCTGGGAAGACTGCACCAAGGACGTGGCAACCGCTCTGCAGAAGAATCTGGACAAATACAATCCTATCAACATGATGGCAGTTTCCGGTGCCCGTGGTTCTATCAAGCAGATGCGTCAGCTGGCAGGTATGCGCGGTCTGATGGCTTCCGCCTCCGGTAAGACCATTGAGATGCCTATTAAGGCGAACTTCCGCGAAGGCATGAAGGTGCTGGAATACTTTACCGCCGCAAGAGGTGCCCGTAAGGGTCTGTCCGATACCGCTCTGCGTACCGCAGACTCCGGTTATCTGACCCGTCGTCTGGTAGACGTTTCTCAGGACGTGATCGTCCGCGAGAAGGACTGCGGCGACACCAGAGGTCTGTGGGTCTCCAAGATCGTGGATCGTCTGGGCAGCGGTAAGGAAGAGGTCATCGAGCCCTTTGCAGACCGTCTCCCCGGCAGATTCACCATCGGCGACGTGGTTCACCCCGAAACCGGTGAGGTGCTTGTTCCCCACAACACCATGCTCCAGGAGGAGGATATCAGCAAGATCATCGACGCGGGCATCACCCGTGTGAAGGTCCGTTCCGTGATCAACTGCCGTGCAAAGCATGGCGTTTGCGTACACTGCTACGGCGCAGATATGTCCAGCGGCAAGCCCGTTTCCATCGGTGAAGCCGTTGGTATCATCGCGGCCCAGTCCATCGGTGAGCCCGGTACCCAGCTGACTATGAGAACCTTCCATAGCGGCGGTGTCGCCGGCGGCGATATCACCCAGGGTCTGCCCCGCGTTGAGGAGATCTTCGAGGCACGCCGTCCCAAGAAGACCGCTACTCTGGCTCCCTTTGCCGGTACGGTTTCCGTGGAAGAGGCCAAGAAGACCAAGCAGATCACCATCACCGGCGACGAGGGCGATATCACCACCATCTCCGTTCCTCTGCTGACCAAGATCGCAGTGGAGGAGGGAACTCACGTGGAGAAGGCCCAGAAGCTGACCGAAGGTACCGAGTATCCCGGCGATATTCTGGAGATCAACGGTCTGGACGCCGTTTACGAGTATATCATCAAAGAAGTACAGCGCGTGTACCGTTTGCAGGCGGTAGAGATCTCCGATAAGCACATCGAGATCATCGCCCGCCAGATGACCCGCAGGATCCGTATCGACGCCACCGGCGATACCGAATTGTTGGTAGGCTCCTCCGTCTCCATCGGCGAGTTCGAGGAAGCAAACGAAAAGATCGCCGCCGCCAACGCAGAGAACCAAAGCGGCGTCGAGCTTCTCCCCGCAGAGGGCAGTCCCATGCTGCTGGGTATCACCAAGGCTTCCCTGTCCACCGACTCCTTCCTGTCCGCGGCATCCTTCCAGGAGACCACCAAGGTTCTGGCAGACGCCGCCATCAAGGGTAAGGTAGACCCCCTGCTGGGTCTGAAGGAGAACGTGCTGATCGGTAAGCTGATCCCCGCGGGCACGGGTATGAAGCAGTACCGCGACACCGACGTAGACCTGGGCGAGGAGCCTATTGCCACCGTCTACGACGCAGAGGAAAACTGATAGCCATGGACGACCGAATATGGGAGGCCGGCTGGAATCAGGCGAAAAAGCTGTTGAAGAAGGGGAGGGTGAAGACCCTGTACCTTGCCTCCGACGCCGATGAAGCCTTTGCCGCTACGGTATGTGCCGTTGCGAGAGCCGCCGGTATCTCCCCCGATCAGACGAAAACGGGCGACCGGCTTGCCGAAATGGCAGGCGTGGAAGTGTTCACTGCCGTGCTTACGGAAGTGAAAAAAGACCAATAAGACAGCAGGGGAGAAGCCCAAACGGCGGCTCCCCTGCAAATCACGCAAAAAAATGCGTCAAAAAACGGCATTTGCTATTGACAAACGTCAATAGTTTGTGTATAATCAGTAATTGCGAATTTTTGTGAAAGGAGAAGAATATGCCTACATTTAACCAGCTGGTAAGAAAAGGCCGTCAGGACAAGGTTTGGAAGTCCAAGTCCCCTGCTCTGCAGAAGACTGTGAACTCTCTGAAGAACGTTCCCGTGGAGCAAGCCGCACCTCAGAAGAGAGGCGTTTGCACCAAGGTTGCTATCAAGACCCCTAAGAAGCCTAACTCTGCACAGAGAAAGATCGCCAGAGTAAGACTTTCCAACGGTATGGAAGTAACCGCCTACATCCCCGGTATGGGCCACAACCTGCAGGAGCACTCTGTGGTTCTGATCCGCGGCGGTAGAGTAAAGGACCTCCCCGGTGTACGTTACCACATCATCCGCGGTAGCTTGGACACCCAGGGCGTTGCCAAGAGAAACCAGAGCCGTTCCAAGTACGGCGCAAAGAGACCCAAGGCAGGCAAGTAATCTGCCGAACACTCCGAAAAATGCTTACACAGTGCAGCAAAGAAACGTTGTCACTTTTATATATAGATGATGAAGTTTTCTTTTGTGCCTGACGGAAAGAAATTTTTCGAGTACCTATGAACTCATCGAAAGCATGGAAAATGCTATCACTAATGAAGGAGGGAAGTAAAGTGCCCAGAAGAGAACATGGATTCAAAAGAGAAGTGCTGCCGGATCCCGTCTACGGTTCCCAGCTTGTCACCAAGCTCATCAACGGTGTCATGGAGGACGGTAAGAAGGGCGTAGCACAGAAGATCGTTTACGAAGCATTCGAGAAGGTTGCAGAGAAGTCCGGTCAGGACGCTCTGGAGATGTTCAAGAAGGCTCTCGGAAATATCATGCCTCAGTTGGAAGTCAAGGCAGTTCGCCGCGGCGGCTCCAACTATCAGGTTCCTATGGAAGTTCGTCCCGAGAGACGTCAGACCCTCGGCCTGCGTTGGTTGGTCAACTACGCAAGACTGAGAAGCGAGAGAACCATGGCAGATCGTCTGTTTGGCGAGATCATGGATGCTTGCAACGGTACCGGCGGTGCTGTTAAAAAGAAGGAAGACACTCTCAAGATGGCAGAAGCAAACAAGGCGTTCGCTCACTATCGTTGGTAAGAAGGCTTTGCCTCTACGCTTCGAGAGAGAATTGCAACAGGTTTGCTAAAACTGCATTGAACTTTTAAAGGAAAGGAAACAAGATCATGCCGAGAAAGACTCCGCTTGAAAGAACGAGAAATATCGGTATCATGGCTCATATTGACGCCGGCAAGACGACCACCACCGAGCGTATCCTGTATTACACCGGTAAGACGCACAAGATTGGTGAGACTCACGAAGGCTCGGCTACGATGGACTGGATGGAACAGGAACAGGAGCGCGGTATTACCATTACCTCCGC
>JAFXBC010000028.1 GCA_017516825.1 Clostridia bacterium
GATCGGGCGCAACGGTGCGGGAAAGACCACGCTGATGCGTATTGTGGCGACGATTATGGACGCTACCGACGGCGAAATTTACTTTGACGGCAAGGAGCTGAAAGCCAACAAGGATGAGTTCCGGTCTTCTCTCGGGTATCTTCCCCAGAGTACCAAGCTGATGCCGAGAATGAACATCGTGGAGTTTTTGGATTACGTTTGTATTCTCAAGGGGATCAAGAACAAGGCGGAGCGGAAGGAGAAAATCGCTTCTGCCATTGAGACGGTTGGTCTTGTTGGAGAAGAAAAGAAGCGTTTGGGCAAGTATTCCGGCGGTATGTTGCGAAGAGCCGGAATTGCCCAAGCATTGATTGGCGACCCGAAGGTTTTGATCATCGACGAGCCGACTACGGGATTGGATCCCGAGGAAAGACTTTACTTCCTCAATTTGCTTTCCAAAATCGCCATGGAAAGAACCATCATCTTCTCCACCCATATCACGGCGGATATTGAGCATTTGTGCAACAACATCTGCGTGTTAGAGCAGGGCGAGGTAAAGTATCTCGGTGAGAAAGCCGAGTTCATCAACCGCATCAACGGCAAGCTGTATGAGCATACCGGTTCCCAGTACGAGGAGGAGCAGTTGCGGAAAGACACCATAGTCACCTCCGTGGCGTACGTAGACGGCAGACCGAGGGTCAGATACGTGGCAGAAGCTCCTCTGTTTGAAGGCTCTGTTCCCGTGACTCCCACCCTGGAGGATGCTTACATTTATGCCTTAGGCGGCGTGAAGAGGTGAGGGTCTCTCTCAATAAGCGTTTTCTTCGCCAAGAAAGTGATTGCATTTCACCTATTTCTTGTGGTATACTGAACCCAGAAAACCACAGGAGGCATTCACTATGAACAGCATCGGCGAACGCATTGCCCAGCTCCGCAAGAACAGCGGCTTCACCCAGGAGGTCCTTGCCAACACTCTCGGCGTCTCTCCCCAGACCGTCTCCAAATGGGAAACGGGCACCACCATGCCCGACATTCTGTTGCTCCCCATGATCGCAGACGTTTTCGGCACCACCATCGACGCCCTCTTCGGCATCGAGCCCGCTTCGAAAGAGCGGAAGTATTCCAAAAATACCCTCCATGAGGATCTTTACAAACGCTTCTTCTATGAAATGGCTTGCTTCTGGCAGGACGGAAGCGACAAACTTCCCAAAGAGGAGCGCGCGGAAGAAACCCGTCAGTACATCATCGCCAATCCCGACGTACAGACCATGGTGCAATCCAATCTCACCGGCAACGGTGTCTACGCCAACAAAGATCTCGCACTGATCTTCCGCAGAGAGGAATCTACCATCCGCGACCTGCTGGACGACGACACGGCCTGGACGGTCCTCAAACGCTTTGCCGACGGGGAGACCCGCGCCGTGTTCAAATTCATCGTATGCAACACCGAGAGATCCTTCACCTCCTCCTTGATCGCCGCCAAGTGCGGCATCGACGTAGCTCTGGCGGAGAGGGCCTTGGAAAACCTGTTGCGTATGAGTCTGGTTTCCCGTAACGACGTGGACACCGGGGACGGCATCCTCTACGTATACCGCGCCTGGGGAACCCATAAGCTTTTGCTGGTCTATTCCATGCTCTCCATCGCCTCCAGATTGGGAAACTACCGCGAGATGTACCGCGGCTTCCTGAATTAAGCCTATGTTCGGTGCACCTACAGGCTGGATCGGCTTGATCCTCAAACGTGCTCGTTTCGCCGTAAGGGTGAAACGGATCTGCAAAAAGAAAAAATTCCCCTTGGAAAAGAATGGCTTTTTCTGGTGGCTTGGCAAAAACAAAAGCGGAAAACACAACTTCACCGTCACCTGCGGAGAGGAGAGCTATTCCGTCAAGCTGATCGGCGTCCGTAACCCCGCCATCCTCTTTGGCTTTGTGAACGAGACTACCTACGAGATAAAAGACTACACCTTCGTCCTCCCCAACGCCATGGACAGCGTGAACTACGTCCTCAAAGCAAAAGAGCCCTACCGTTTCCCCGAAGGGACTCACCCCTGCATCGTTATGGTGCCCCACAGCGTCAAGGTCACCCTGCGGGAACATAACGAGCGGAAACAGCGGCAGGAGATCGGCTCCCACGACCAAGCCCTGGAGGGAGAATTCTTCTTCGGAGAGAACTTCCTGCAATTCTTAAAAGATCAATGATGGAAGCCGCCGTTTTGGCGGCTTTCTTGATGCAAAAACTCTCCCCGCAAGCGACTTCCCCTCAAAAAAGCGGGGGTTGCACGGCAATCTCCTTTGTGCTATACTATCCCCGTAAAGAACGAAAACGAGGAGCAACCCTATGCAAAACATCGGAAAACGCATCAAAGACCTGCGGAAGCAAAACGACCTCACCCAGGAAAAGCTGGCAAACCTCTTGGGCGTCACGGACAAGGCCGTCTCCAAATGGGAATGCGGCGCCACCATGCCGGATCTGGCTCTCATCGTCCCCATGGCAAGGCTTTTGAAGGTCAGCACCGACGTCCTTCTCGGAAACGCACCTCCGGAGCAGGACGAACGGAAACGCTATTTCGACGAAGAATACTTTGACTTTTGGAACAAGGACGACCACGAAGCGGATTATCTCATCGCCAAGGAAGCCGTGGCGGAATACCCCGGGGACTACCGCTACCTTCATTGGCTGGGAACCGTAGAATACTATATAGCCTTCCGCCACAAAGACCAAGCGGAATTCCTTGCCGCCATGGACGAATCCATCGCCCATAACCTGCTGGTCTACGAAAATGCCGCCGACGAGGAGCTGAAAAGCAACGCCCTGTGGACTGTGATCTGCGCCTACCGTTACAGCGGCCGTATTGCAGAGGCAAAAAAATACGCCGAGATGTACCCCGAGGGGAGCCCCACCACCCGCAACGACGCCCTGGAAATGTGCCTCCAAGGGGAGGAGCTTTGGATCCTCCGACAGGAAATGATCTCCGACGCCTTGGCGAATCTTTGCAGTAAGCTGGAAAAGCATTGGCGGTTTGAAAGCCCTTCGCTTCCCCGTACCCGCGAGGCCGTCCTGGCCACCAAGACCATCATCGAGACGGTCATCCCCGACGGAAATTATCACTATTTCCACTTCTGGATGCAGTTTGTCCACGAAAAGCTTTCGGACATCGCCCAAGCGGACGGAGACCCCGCCTTGGCAGTGGAGGAGCTTTCCAAAGCCCTCTACCACGCCTCGGAAAGAGACCGCTCCATGACAGGGGGCAAGCACCCCTATACCTGTCCTATTTTAGATCACTACGACTACGACTTCTCCTCCTCACGCCCCATCGGTAGCTGTGCAGAATACATGAAAACCGAATTGCGAGAGCAAAAACGCTACGACCCCCTCCGCCACAGGGAAGACTTCAAAGCGCTGTTAGATTAACTCCAATTTGCACAGCGCATAGGCTCCCCTTAGTAGATTAACTCCAATTTGCACAGCGCATAGGCTCCCCTTAGTAAGGTAGCGAAGCGGCGTGAGCGTAATGAATGACAGTCCGGTGGACTGTCAGAACGCGAGCGTGACCGAGTCGCAGCGAGACGCTGTCAAGGCGAATGCCTTGACTGAGGGGATTGTCACCCGCGTAAAAGAACTTACCAAAAAACAACTCCGTGGAAACCATCGTCTCCACGGAGCATTTTTATTCAATCCTTCAACAAAACAGGGCGATCCACAAACCGCAAAAGGGCAACTTTTTCTCCCGCAGGGTATTCTCCCCATGCCCATTGATAGGGTACTGTTTTTCTCTTCCGTTTCTTTTGAGCGGTCTCCACCGTCAAGGTCAGAACCGGCACGTCGTGGGAAGCATAGTTCGTCCCGGGCTGATTGCTTGCGGCATATCTCCGCTGAGGCTCCATTTTAACAGTGCTCTCCACCACAATGCCCTCGCACTCTTTTGCCTCCAGAAACCCAAAGATCCCGGAAGACTTTCCCGTCAAAAACACAAGTAAGGCGAATACAAAATACAAAACGGGGTACTGCTGTAAATACCCGGTAAAAAGCGCCATCGCTACCAATACCGCAAGAAGCAATGCCAAAAGTCCGACGAATTTCAACAGAACGGTTTTCTGTTTTTTCCGTTGCTGTTCTCTTGCCATTTCAATGGAAAACATAAAGGCCTCCCTTCATTCAATCACCTTAAACAGACCCCCAAGATCCTTCCGTTTCTTCTGCCGCAAAGGATCCCCCTCCTTGGCATACCCCAGGGTGATCACCAAGCGCACGGCACCCTCCAAATTGCAGATCTTTCGGATCTCTCCATCGGAAAACCACCCCAGCATACAAGTCCCAAGCCCCTGTGCGGTAGCCTCTGCGGTGATGTAAGCCGCCAGGATCCCGATATCCATGGAACGGTAGTCGTTTCCCTTCACCTTGGCACCCAAAGCTGCCGTGGCAACGTAAGGCTTCTCGGAGATCACAAGCTGAATGGGAGCATCCTCCGCAAACTTATTCATCCCCATCCCCTGAACGGCTTTCGCAACCTTTTTGGCCGCCTCTCCCTTGCATACCGTCACCAAATAAGGCTGACCGTTGCAGGCAGAGGGCGCAAGCCTCGCACAAGCCAAAACAGCGTCAAGCTTCTCTTTCTCCACTTGCCGTGCGGGATCGTATTTTCTGCAGGATTGCCTGTTTTCCGCGATCTCTGTAAAGTTCATAACCATTCCTCCGTTTTTCTCATTCTACCATACCTTCCCGCCGAATGCAATATTTTTCTTGCAATTATGGAAAATGTATGGTATGATAAAAGAAAAAACTCTACAGAAAGGAGCAGCTGTTATGCTAAACGTCACACTACTTGAAAACCACGAGGAGATCCGCAAGAATTTTAACGCAAAGTTCGTTTATACCCAAGCCGAGCTTGAGCTTTACAACAAGGATCTGATAGAGAGCTGCTCCGCTCAAGGATATCCCTTGGAGTTTTCACGATTGCTTCTTTGGTCCAAAATGCCGTATTATCAAGCTGTTTCTTTCGACCGCGCACTGGCATTTTTGAAAAGCATGAACGGCGACGTATACGCTATGTCAGAGCCTCCCGGAGAACACAACCAAGGCTTTGGCCTGCAAAACGTTCACGGTGTGATCCGTATGGATGCCGTTGAACTTGCCGATCGTATCGAATACGAATGGTACGAGGTTTATCAGATCACAGAGGACAGCCCTTTTGTAGAACACCTCCTTCCCGACGACCTCTACGTTTTCGACCCTTCCATGGCGCACCTTCTGGTGTTCACCCATGAAAATGATTTCTGGGATCTGGAATCCACGCAACCCATGGTAGCGGCAAAAAGCCGTTTCTGTATGTGCGAAGGCTTCCCCTTGCCCCCTGCCGCTTCCTACGAGGAGTTGAAAGCCGCCATTGCCAAAAGCCCCAAGCCCAACACCGTTTTAACGTTGGAGCTTTCCTACGCCCTCAAAGGATATTTCCGCGCCTTCACCGTCTGCAAACGGCTTGCATCCGATCGCAAAGGCTACGAATACTGGTTCGACCACGCCCCCGAGATCCGCTACACTTCTGTCGAGGGGTTGGAACAAGCCAAAGCCTTCTACGAGGATTCCTTGCTCATCGTGGCCGCAGACCCTACCGTCCGTTTTGAGATCCATTCCGTCAAGCATACACCCACCATTTGATATAGCAGGAGTACCAACATGAAAAACAACTTAAAATATATCGCTGTCGTTGCCGTGCTTGCGGTAGCCGTTTTGCTGTTCATCCTCCATTCGGGGAGCGCATCGCCTGCAGAGGCATACCTTGCAGATCCCATCAACGATTCCGTTGCAGGTAAGCTTTACGGCGAGATCCTTCAAGAGCTTGTCACCATTTCCGTAAACGAAGAAGAGCTTCTTTGGGTGGCTTTGGCGGGCGGAGAAGGTTATGCTTCCGATGGCCATCGGCAGTACAATGCCATTGTATGCTACCAAATGGAGCAAAACGGGGACAAATACAGCCTGGGCAGGGGATACGAACTGCTTGATCCTATCGCCATTCTCTCTGCCACAAAAGACCAAAGCACATCCTTTTCCCGCTTTTCCTTCGACGGCGGAACGGTCTACCTGCAGATCCTTCCTTCTTCTCTTGTGACTGACCGTACCAAAGACTATACTTACGTGGATCTCATTCTTTCCATAGACGGCAAAGAGATCCCCGTAGTCCTTATTTATAAGATCGAAAACTGATTTTGCGCTCATCATTTTACAGAAAGGAGCAGCTGTTATGCTAAACGTCACACTACTTGAAAACCACGAGGAGATCCGCAAGAATTTTAACGCAAAGTTCGTTTATACCCAAGCTGAGTTTGAGCTTCACCACAAGGATTGGATCGAAAGAAACGCCGCCCAAGGACATCCCTTGAGTTATGATCGCTTGCTCCTTTGGGATAAAATGCCTTCCTACCAAGCCATCTCCTTTGACCGTGCCTTGGAATTTCTGAAAAGCATGAACGGCGACGTTTACGCTATGTCAGAGCCGACGCGGGAATACGGACGAAGCTTCACCATTGAGGGCGAATGTCGCTTTGGGGAAGTGATTCAAGTAAATCCCATGGACTTGGCAGAGCGTATCGAATACGAATGGTACGAGGAGCGGCGGTTAGGAGTCTTGGATCAATATTTGGAAGACGCTATGATGGAGCACCTTCTTGTGTTCACCCATGAAAACGACTTTTGGGATCTGGAATCCACGCAACCCATGGTAGCGGCAAAAAGCCGTTTCTGTATGTGCGAAGGCTTCCCCTTGCCTCCTGCCGCTTCCTACGAAGAACTGAAAGCCGCCATTGCCAAAAGCCCCAAGCCCAACACCATTTTAACGTTGGAGCTTTCCTACGCCCTCAAAGGA
>JAFXBC010000029.1 GCA_017516825.1 Clostridia bacterium
GACGTCTTAACCCCCTACGGACTCGCGGTGGGTGTAAGTGGACATAGGTGGGCGAATTAAGTTTGGGGCGAAACGGGCTGCCCTGCCGCCGCAGGCGGTATGACGTCTTGACCCCTACGGACTCGCGGTGGGTGTGGGTGGACATAAGTGGACGAAACAGGGGTTGGGGTTGAAGCTATTTTTTTCTGACGCACCAAATAACGTTTTTGGCAGATCCCTCGCCGGATTCTTTATGATAACCGCCGTAGACGTTAACGATCTCATAGCCTGTCAATTCCAGCAAGTATTTCATTTCCTGGCGATAAGTCTGGCGCATTCTAAGGGGACGGACTCTTTCGGCGATCACTTCGCCTTTGTCGTTCAGGGTTTCAAACTTCCAATTTCCGCTCATGATCTGGGTATACGGATCATAGGAAATGGCGTTGTAAATCCTTTCGCGTTTTCCTTGCTGATTGGTATATTCCAATCGGAAGGAATAGTCCGTATCTTTCGTTTGCATCTGCTGTGCTTGAATAAACGGATGCGGATCAAAGGTATTAAAGGTCAGCATTCCGCCGTCGGATAAGTTTTCCCGAATGTTCAAAAGCGCAGCTTTCTGCAGTTCCGGAGTCAAAAGGTGCATGAATCCGCTTCGGGCAATGATGGCGCAGGAATACGTTTTGTCGCTCTTGAACGCCGTCATATTGGCATGGAAAATATTCAAATCAAACCCTTTTGCTTTTGCCTTTTCATCAGCCACACGGCACATTGCTTCCGATAGATCCGTTCCGTCGGCAAGGATCCCGTTCTCTGCGAGATGGAGCAAGACCGCTCCCGTTCCGCAAGCAATATCGATCACACCGTCCTTGCCGTATTCTTTGGCAAAGTCAAGGTAGAAATCCAGAAATCCGGCATGGTTGTCTCCCCTGCTGTACATTTCTTCCAGGTAAAGGTCGTAGTTCTCCGCTACGTCGTCATAATCGTGTAGGTCTTTTAATTTCATTGGTGAAGCTCCATTTTTTTATTTACAGATATTTTTGCATGTGGAATTCCGAGAGATAGGTGCCGTTTTTCAGTTTGATGGCGTTGGGTATTTCCGAGACGGTTTTGAAGCCGAATTTCTCGTAGAGGTGCAAAGCCCGCTCATTGCCTTGGAGGTAGTCCAACTCCATGATCTCGGTGCCGTAGTTCTTAGCGGTGGAGATCAATTCTGCGAACATGGCGGAGCCAATTCCCAAGCCCCAATACGCCTTGAGGATGGCGATAGCGACGGAGGCACGGTGTCCTTCTTTCATGCCTTTTTTGAAGGAGATCTCACAGTTTCCTGCTACCTTGCCGTCTACAAAGCAGGCGATGGCGAGGGTTCCGGAAGAGGCGGCGAGGTTTTGGATCCAGGCTTCCTCCTGGGCTACGGTCAGGTTCCATTCTTCGGGGTAGCGCAGAAGGAAGTCCGTTTCTCCGGAAGCGGTTTTGATGTACGAAAGCATTTCCGCGGCGTTTTCGGGAGACGCTGTTTTGAGAACGGCTGTTTTGCCATTTTTTAGAGTGATGGTTTTAGGTTGAAAAATCATATTTTACTCCTTTTTGTCGGGAAGGTGGAAGTGGGTTTTGATCTGTCGGGCGACGGCATCGGGGGAAAGGTGGGTATTGTCGATCTTCAGAAAGTTCGTAAAGGGGAGGGCTTCCCCGTCGTAGGAATTGAGGCGGTGGGTGGAGGAGGTATGACGCATCTCCTGCTCGCTCCAGGCAAGGTCCCGTTTGGATTCCTTATGGTAGAGGCGGTTTTCCGTTTTGTTTCTTTGCAATCGAACGTCGAAGTTGGCGGTGAGCTCCACAACGTAGCAGTCGGCGCCTTCACCGCGAAAGAGGTGTATAAGATTTTGCAGGTAGTCGAATTCGGCGGGTTGGTCAAAATCGCACATATAGGTGAAGATCAGCCCCGGGAAGTCTCCTTTGGCGAACAGGCGGAACACCGTTTGGCGGATGGAATCGTTAAGGAGGCGGAATTCCGGTTCGTTATGGGCGAAGAGCTTACGGGCAAGCTCGATAGACATATGGTTATGGAACAGGCG
Source organism: Clostridia bacterium (assembly GCA_017516825.1). Lineage (GTDB taxonomy): Bacteria > Bacillota > Clostridia > Oscillospirales > CAG-382 > Coliplasma. The sequence goes on from JAFXBC010000029.1 coordinate 2,052, forward strand.
CAGAGGCGTTATTTTTGCAAGCTCCTGGCCTACGGTCATTTTTCCTACGGCGTGGGGGCCGAGGATGAGGACGAGTGTTTTGTTCATGGGTTACTCCTTGGATGTATATTCTAAATAGCCGCTTGTAAAGGGCAGGTGGGGGTATTTCTTCGTGCCGGTTGGGGTAAAGCCGTTGGCGATATACCAATTTTTCAGCAGGGCGCTTTCCTCGATGATGCCGATTTGGATGGTGGTGCCGCCAAGGGAACGGACAGTTTCTTTTGCGTGGTTCAGAAGGAGGGTTCCGAAGCCGTTGTGGCGGTAGGCGGGGAGGACGGCAAGATTATGGAGTTGGTAGGTAGTCTCCCCTTCTTTTGACAAAGACATATAGCCGATGATCTTCTTCCCCGCATAGAGGGCGTAGAGGTGCCAGCCCCAATCCATTTGGGTCTCCAAGTAGTACAGGGGCAAAAAGGCGGTGTGCTTGGGGCAGTTTTCCGGGGTCAAGCCGAAGTCCTCCGCCACCGTGCGGAAGCTTTCCCAGATCACGGAAAGGCAGGCAGGGAGGTCGGCGGAGTCTACGGGATAAATAAGGGGGTGCTTGACGGCTTTTGGAGAAGAGTGCTCCGCGACGGTCTTGCGAAAGGACGCCAGAGACGGGGAGCCGGGTTCTGCAAAAACATCTCCCGTGTCCTGATAGCCTGCTTTTTCGTAGCATTTGCGGTTCATAGGGAGGTCGGCGGGAAAGTCCACGTAATAGGTGTTGGCGTCGGGAAATTCTTTTTCGCACAAAAGGATGGCTTGGGAGGCGATTCCTTGGTTTTGATAAGCGGGATGGATATAGATGCGGGACAAATAATACTCGCCTTCGGCAAGGGGGACGTTTGGGCCTCGGTTGCCTTGCAAGAGGTAGAAAATGCCGCCTACGATCGTGTTGCTGTACAGGATGGTAAAGTAGCGGTTAGATTTGTTCAGTCTGCAAAGAATATCCTCCGCACCCCGAAGAAAGGGATTTCGTTCGTCACGGAAACGCTCGTACAGAGGCCGAAAGGCGGCTTTTTGGATGGTTGCCAGCAGCTCCGCTTCGGCAGGAACCGTTGGACGGATGGTGACGGGGTTCATAGGGTTACTCCTTTCGGAAGATATCCAGAGTATGGTGGGAGAGGCCGATCATGTCGGGGCGTTCGCAGGTGGCGAAGTGGTAGTTCAGGTAGAGTTGGAAGGTTTCGTCGTTCATGGCTTCCATGGTTTGGCGCATATGCTGGGCGTAGCCGTCAGAGGCGATAAAGTGGAGCCGGGTCACGGGGAACCGGTTTCGCAAAGCGTCGATATCCTCTTTACGGTGGAGCTCGAAGATATCCCAGGGGTGGGAGAAGGCTTTGAAGGTGGTGGGATCCACCATGCATTTTTCCATGATGTTATGAATCTCCCCACGGATGAATCCGTAGGTAAGGACGGTGGGGTCTGCCATGCAATAGGCGGCGAAGATCACCCCGCCCGGCTTGGTGACGCGGATGGCCTCCGAGAGGGCTTGCAGCTTGTCTTCCTCGGTGAACAGGTGGTACATGGGGCCCAGGAGGAGGGTGAGGTCGTAGGCGTTATCCGGGAAGGGATGGAGATCCGTGGCGTTTCCTTGGGTGACGGTGACGGATTCTTCGGGGAGGGTGTTGCGGCGGAAGATCTCGATGTTATGCTCTAAGAGTTCTACGGCTTCCACCCGGTAGCCTTCCCTTGCCAGAGCGTGGCTATATCTGCCCGTGGCGGCGCCGATCTCCAGGATGTGCGCGTTGGGGTGGAGGTATTTTTGGATATAGCGCATGGTGGTGAGGTATTCCACCATGCCGTAACGGGTGGTAAGGCGGCTGTCTTCGTCTGTGTTTTGGTAGAATGTATTCAGGTAATCTTTGGTTTCCATGGGGACGTTTCCTTTCGTTTTAATAGGAACCTCATCCACCGGCGCAAGCGCCGGTCCCCCTTCCCCAAAGGGGAAGGCGAGGCACGCCGTTGGCGTGCGGGAATTATCGTATGCCCCTGTGGGGCGGGGCAAAATTACTTTTTAGAAATGGCCAAGAGGTGGCCGGAGAGGCCGAGGATCTCCTCGTGGGTGTCCAGCATACGGACGGTTTTCATGAGGGTTTCTTTGGTGGCGGGATCGGACATCAAGGCATGGAGGTTGGGTGCCAGCCAGGCGCCGCCCATGACGCCGTGGACGGAGAGGGTGCGGAAGCCGCCTGCGGAAAGCTCCTCCCGCAGGGCTTTGGCGGTGTGCATATGAGAGCTGCCCAGGCCTGCGGAAAGTTTACGCTTGGGATTTTCGTAACGGCCGTCGGTCAAGGCCCGTTCCATCATGGAAAGGACGGCGGGGTCGTCCAGCTCGTAGCTCTTTTTCTTTTCCGTGGCGTGGTAGAGGATGATGCGGGCAATGAGGGCGCCGTAGGGAGTGATAGCACCGGTAAAGAGGACTCCCCCATCCTTTAAGAGACGGCTGCATTCCTTGAGAGCAAGGATGCGTTCCTCGTATTCCGTGATGGAATAGAGAGGGCCCATAAAGAGGATGGCGTCTGCGGTCCCCGTGGGACGGGGAATTTCTCGGGCGTCGGAGACTTCGGCGGCGGCCAGGGAGGTGCCCGGGTATTCCGAAGCCAGGTCTTTGCTCATGGCGATATTGGTTTCGGCAATGTCAAAGAGGTGCACCTCGTAGCCCAGGGAGGCAAGCCACCAGGCGTATTCTCCGTATCCGCCGCCGATATCGTAGATCACGGCGGGAGGCTTCGGGAGGTATTCTGTGAGAAGCTCCTTGGTGCGTTCAAATTCAATGAGACCCATACCCGTTCGCAGGCGGTCCCGTTCGATGCCGGCGTTATAGCCTGCCAGCACGGTGGTGTCGATGGTTTTCATGGGGTTGTATCCTTTCGTTTGAATTCTTTTTTAATAGGAACCTCATCCCCCACTACGAGAAATAGCAAAGTAAGCAGACGTGAATTTTTTCCGTCTCGATGTGGTCCCCCTTCCCCAAAGGGGAAGGCGAGGCACGCCTGCGGCGAGCGGGAATTATCGTATTCTCTACGGGGCGAGAGGTGATGAGGAAATAATAAAAAACGGTGCAAATCGAAACACGTCGACTTGCACCGTTTCTCTAAATCTTGTAAAAAGGCTACTTCTTACGAAAAATGAGTACGACAATACAAGCCTGTGCCCGTATAGGTGACGGGAGTCCAGAGCTGCTGGTTAGTCATATTCATTGCAGAAGTATAAACTGCCATTGCCGTATTCCTTTCGTAAAAATGATGGTTCAATATAACACAGTTTTTGGGGGTTGTCAAGGGGTTACTGCAAAAAATCAATGCAATCTGGCATCGATGCGGTGCTGGCTCTTGGTCAGCCAGGAAATCAGCTCCTCCAAATCCTCTGCGGCGGTGTTGCCGTGGGCGGGATCGTCAAAGAGGGCTTTGACGTCGTCGGTGACGTCTCTCAACGCCTTGATGGCAGAGACACAATAGTTCTTCTTTTGGGAATAGCTTGCGTTGGCAAGATCAAAGGCCTCGGCATCCTCTAAAATGGGAGTGAGCAGGGCGGACAGGGCTTGGTAGTCCTCCTCGGTCAGGCCTGCGTAGGGCATATACACGTTCTTCGCCTTCTCCAAGATATACTTCAGCTGTGCCGCCGCGGTGACGCTCAGCTTATCCACCTGGACGGAGGGATTGCGGAAGGCGCCTTCCGTCACGGGATAGAGGTAGTTGGAGACGTCGATGTTGGCCAGGGAGAAGATGGCGACGCCGTCTGCCCCTGTCTGCCGTACCTCGGTCATCTGCAAGGCGAAGTTCATGGGAACGGTCTCGCCGAAGGCAGAAATGCCGGTGGAATAGAAGCAGTTGTTTCCGGACAAGGAAACGAATTTGGATGCGTTATTGGAAACGTAGGCGTTGTCCGCGCCGTAGGACATGGAGAAGAGCTCGTCCACGTAACCGTTTTCCACCCAGTTGGCGCAATCCTGGAAGATATCGTTCTTGATGGAGGGGATGCCGGGATAGACTGCGGCGGTAAGCCAGGTATCGGGATCTTCCTTCTTGATCATCTCGTAGACTTCCTTCACGAAGCTGTTGATGATGTCCTGGCGGAACTTCAGCCAGGATTGATGCAAGGTGCCGCTTGTGAGGGTGGCGGGGTTGACGGTGGTGGAGTTCTCGATCTGCCATGCGGTAACGATGTTTTCGTTATAGCCGAAATCGGTCTTTCCGTAGTTCAGCTCGGGGAAGCGGATATAGTCCAGGTGGATGCCGTCGATCTCGTACTTCTCCAGCATTTCCTTATAGAAGTCGATGAGGAAGGAACGGACCTCCTTGTCGTAGGGATTCAGGAAGATGAAATTGGTGTTGGAGGCGGAGTAGAAGAAGGTATTCTTGCCGTTCTTATCCTTCAGCCAATCGGGGTAGGCGTTGGCGAGCTCCATATTTGCCTGCTCCTGGGCCTCTACGGTGCCGATGAAGAAGTTCTGCACCCAGGCGTGGACTTCGATGCCGTTTTCGTGACAGATGCGTACAAAGCCTTCCATGGCGTCGTAGCTGCCGTTGGCGGTACAATGCTTGATGAGCTTGTTGTCGGAGAAGCCTACGAAGCTGCCGTTATACCAGGTCTCCAGGTAGACGGTGTTGATGTTCAACTGCTTCATCTTTTCCACCACGGCTCTCACCTGGTCGTCGCTCTTTTCGGAACTGCGGTACCAGACGGCGCGGTTTTCCACGGGATGAGCCTCGATGAGGGAATACAGCATGGAATCCCAGGAGGCATTCACTGCGGAGAGCTTGGAAAGGGCTTCGTCGTAATTGCACTGCGCGAAGGCGTCTTTGGCTTCCCCAATGGTGGTCTCCAAAGCGGACACCTTACCGTCCAGGCCTGCGTAATCCAGGTAGACCAGGGTCTTCTTGGCGTTTTCCAGACGGTCCTTCACGTCGTCCAGGCGGACGGCGGCGTCGATGAACTGGGTCTCGGGGGTGGAGATGGCGGTAACGGTCATGGTATCCTCGTCGAAGAACACCTTGGCGCCGTAGCAATACGCACTCTCCAGGGCGGTCTTATTGGTGCCGTGGCCGGAGAGGACGTAGCCTCCTTTGGGAATGACGGCGTTGCCGGAATAGGAATCCCCTACCATGGTGCCGTCCTTGTCCACCAGGATCTCGTAGCCGTATTCGTTACTGCCTGTGGTGGCTTTGTTGCGGTAGATCACCAGGAAGTTCTCCTGGCGGGTGACGTTGATGCCGGAGACGGTCAAGGGGGTGACGTTATAGTTCTGCTCGCCCAAGGAAAGACGAGCGTCGTCTCCCACCTTCACACTACCGGTCTTATGGAACAAGGGGTGATCCTTGTGGATGCTGAGGACGAAGCCGTTCTCGGGGATCTCGATATCGCCCATGCCGTTTTCCACAGCAACCACCTTGCCGTCCTTTACAGCGATCTCCACACCGTAGGGATTGGTCTGGGTGGTGGTGCCAAACTCGGGGGTATACAGCAGGCTGACACCCTCGGGGGCACGAACGGTGTTGAATTTCTGAATATCGTAGGCCACGCCGCCGATTCGCACGTGGTTTTCGGGGAGGGTGGCGGTATCCACCAGGACGGAGATGACCTTGTCACCGATGGTCAGTCCTTCTGCCACGGAGGCCATCTCCCCTGCGAAGGTGAGGGCCACGCCGCCGGACAAGGGCAGCATACTGCGGATGTTCTTTTGGCCCACGTAGGTAACCACGTCGTTCAAGATCACCACGTCCACACGGTCCACGTCGGACTCGGGAGTGGAAACGCTGTTGCCGTTCATATCGTAAACGTAAACGCCGTCTGCGGTGATGCGGTCGTTGTTATAGCCACCCGCGGCGATGGGGTACACCTTGTTCCCGATGACGAAGGCCTCGGCATCGTGGTAGGGAGAGACCATGTCCAGATCGGAGATGGCAACGGTGGTACCCACGGGAAGCAGGGTCTTGGCGAAGGCGGCGTTATAGTCCCCCACGAAGACGAGCTGATCCTTGGCCACGGCGGAGGTTTCCCCTTCCGTGACTGCGGCGATCTTGCCATCCTCCAGCACCACGGACACGGAGCCTGCAGGGAGGGAGACGGCCTTTTCGGTATAGGAAGCATCCAGGTAATAGATCCCCTCTGCGGTGATGGCGGATACGGGGTTGCGGAAATGGATGCGACGTCTGAGAGAGTTTCTGTTTTCGTTATTGGGACGGAAGGTACCTACGTCCATACGCTCCAAGCCTCCGATCACTTCTTCGCCCGCCACGGTTACCTCCTGGCCTGCGCGGACACGGAGGTCGGCCAATGCGGCGGTGGGCAGGGTCACTACGAAGCCGTTGTAGGGAATGATCACGCTTCCCACGGCATCTTCGGTAACGCTGATGATGGTATACTCCGTTTTTCCGTTGGAAAGCTCGCCACGAACGGATACGGCGGTGCGGCCGGTCTGATCCTCTCCAAGGGTGAAGGAGACGGCATCCTCTTTGGTATAGGCTCTGGTGTACAGCACCACGGAGTCTGCGGGAGGAGTGCAGTTCAGATGGGTGGCGGTGAATTCCTTGCCCCCCAGGGTTACGGTGAAGTGCCCCTCGAAGGGAGGGCTCTCCTGGGTGGGAGCGGAGGACTCACCGGAGGGTTGTTCCGTACCGCAAGCGGTCAGCACGGGAAGCAACAGGCAGATCCCCAGAAGGATCGCCAGGGCACGGGAAAGGTTGTTTTTGAATATTTTCATGGCTTCTTTCCTTTACGTTTGATTTCTTTCATTATAGCACGTTCCGAAAAAAAGTCAATAAGAGGGGTGAATTTAAGGTTTTCTTTGGAAAAAATTTGGAGTTTAGGCAAAATATTAACAATGTGTTAATCAAAAAAGCTTCCAAAAGGAGTATACTAAGATAATCTTTTGTAAGGAGCATATTCCGTTATGGTCAGCAGATCTTTGCAGGGTGCCGCTGAGGCACTGGGCTTTACTTATGCAGAAAAACAAAATTCCAAGCAATCCCATATGTATGGGGTCTACGGCGGGTATCTGATCACCCTTTACGACAGCGGGAATCATAAGACCGTTTTTATCAACTACTATCTGGCACCCAATGATGCAGAGGACGATTCCGTTCGCCTGCTGGAGCTTTCCGAGGGGTTCAAGTCCGTTACGGCAGAGTATTCCGTGGCGGATTATCATATGGACGTGGACGGGCTTTCCTGCACGGTGAGCTGTGAGGACGAGGAGCTGGCTCCTCTGGTGGACAAGCTGGTGGCGTTTTTGCAGGAGGAGGAGCTGGTGGGTGTGACCCAATGCAGCTGCTGCGGAAACAAGATCGGCAAGCGTTTGCCCAAGAAGCTGACCAAGGGGAAGAACAACTTCCTGCTTTGCGAGCATTGCGCGTTGGAGAAGATGGAGGAGGCATCCAAGGCTCCCGAAAGCGACGGCACTCCCCTGCCCTCCAAGACCGGATTGGGGTTGCTGGGTGCATTGGCGGGTGGTATCATCGGAATTCTGGCCTACTTCCTGGTCTACTACTTTATCTCCCCCATTTTTGACGATTCCGCCTTTGAGATGAGCTACGTGTTCAGTCTGCTGGGCTTCGGTGCCGCCTTCCTGGTATACCGCGGGTTCACCCTGTTTTGCAAGGAGCCCTGCAACAGCACCTACGCCATCGTGGCCTCCGTGTCCCTGGTCTGCGTGGCCTTGGGACAGTATCTGGGTACCTTTGCGGAGTTTGCCAAGCTCCAGGGATTCTCTCTGGGCGCCGCCTTCAAGATCCCCGCAATGTGGCTGATCCATCTCCGCTCCACGGCCACGGATGCGGCGTTTGATTACTCTGCCACCTTCTACAAGCTCCTTTGCTTCAGCTTGCTGTTTGCTTTGATCGGCGTTATCATCTTCCTGATGGGTCTGAAGGACAAGGCCAAAGCAAAGAAGGAAGAAGTAGAACTGGAGACCTTGCGGATCTGATCCCCTGCAACTTTCATAAACAGGTCACAAACTATACACAGAAAGCCTCTCGTTCTTGGGAAGACTAAGGTCAACATCCCAAAGCGGAGGCTTTTATGTATCATAAGGTAGAAATATGCGGAATCAACACGTCGAAATTAAGAGTACTCACGGAGGAGGAAAAGCGGGAGCTGCTGGAAAAGGCCCGAAAAGGTGACAAATACGCCAGGGAGGAGCTGATCACGGGAAATCTGCGTTTGGTACTCAGCGTGATCCAATCCTTTCAAAACAGAGGAGAGAATCCCGACGATCTCTTTCAGGTGGGCTGCGTGGGGCTGATCAAGGCGGTGGATCATTTTGATCTGGACCAGGAGGTGAAGTTCAGCACTTACGCCGTACCCTTGGTGGTGGGAGAGATCCGACGGTATTTGCGGGACAACAGTATGCTGAGAGTGCCCCGTTCTATGCGGGATCTGGCTTACAAGGCCATGAAGGCCAAGGAAAAGCTGAGCAGGGAGCTGCAAAAGGAGCCCACTCCCGAGGAGATTGCAAAGGAGCTGGGGGAATCCCCCAAGGCGGTGCGGAACGCCCTGGAGGCCATCGTGGATCCAATCTCCCTGTTTGAGCCGGTATATTCCGAGGGGGGCGATTCTGTGTACGTGCTGGATCAGGTGGGTGACACCGGGAACACCGACGAAGGCTGGCTGGATCACATTGCCATCGGCACGGCCATGGAAAGCCTGACCCCTAGGGAGAAACGGATCCTGACCTTGCGTTTTTACAACGGGAAGACCCAGACGGAGGTCTCGGAGGAGATCGGGATCTCCCAGGCGCAGATCTCCAGGCTGGAGAAGGGCGCCTTGCAGAAGGTAAAAAAGCAGATGACGTGAAACAGACGAAAAAAAGACGCAACGGAAAAAGTTGCGCCTTTTTTCATGGTGTGATTCAGTTGGAACGGACGTATACCGCAAGAACGCCTTCGTCCAAGACGGAAAAGGTTTTTTTACCGATGGCGATACGGCAATTGGAGGAATAGGCCTCCTCGGTTTCAAAGAGGCTTCCCGCATCGTTATTCCAAAGGAAAACGTGGGCTTCCGTCTCCCCTTGTAAGGTACCGTAGAGAGTACTGAAGAACGTGTCCAGATAGTTGACCCGGCGTTTTGCGGGGTAGGTCACCAACGATTGGGTTCGAGTAGCGTAATAGAGGATGGAATCCGGCTGATCGGCATTGTCGTAGATGGCGATGCCCTTGCCGTCAGCGAAATAGGTCCAGTAATCGGAATTGCCAACGTAGAGAAGATCCTGATATTTTCCGTTGCTCAAATCAATGGCGCCGATGGTATCGTACACGAAGTCCTCGTCGGCGTCCTTCTTGCAATAGAGGTAATTGCTGTCGAACATAAGGGGGGTGATGGAGCTGACGTCGGAGATCCATTCCAGCTGGGCGATGATCTTTCCTTCCCGATCCAGGATGCGGTAATACCGCTCCCCGTTACGCAGGACAGACAGCACCGCGTGGGTATCGGTCTGACGAATGATCCGCACGTATTCCAGGGCGGTCTCCTCAAAGCAGAGGGTACGGTTGGTTCCGTTTTCGTTATACACCACCACGTAGGGACAGGCGGCGCCGGAAACGGTGGTCTCGTAGTCCACCCAGAAATAACCGTTTTGGTTATGGGCGTTTTTGTCATACTCGTAGGCTTTGGGACGTTCGTTGACGGGCGAGGTCAGCTTGCCGGTAGCGAAGTCGAAGGTGTACCAGAGGTATTTCACCTGGAAAGCGCCGTAGAAGGCGGAGGATTCGTACACCACGCAGACGTGGAGGGCGTTTTCCGAATAGACCATATCCCCTACTGCGGGGTAGGTGCCGGTATAGGATTTCAGAAAAGCTTCCAAAACGGGGTCGTTGGATTTGTTCACCAGGGTGGCTGTCAGATCCCCTGCCGCGGGGAGGGAAGTGCCACTCAGGGTATACAGCTCGTAGACGGGCTCTGCGGGAGGGACATCCGGCTCGGAAGAGGTATCCGTCGAAGGCTCCTGGGAGGGGGTCTCGGAGGATTCCTCGGTGGAAAGGTCTCCGGTGCTTTCCGAAGAAACGCTTTCAGCAGCAGAAGAAGCTGTCACGGGAGGCTCCTCTGTCTCACAGCCGGCAAAGGCCGAAACGAGAAGTGCCAGCAACAAGGGCAACAACATGGTTTTCAGTATCTTTTTGGTCGGGAACACGGCTTACACCTCCTATTGACTCTATTTTACAATAGATTTTCTATTCTGTCAACAGGAAAAATGTAAACATCCTGTGATTATACGAAGGAAACGCCGTAGCTTTCCATCCAATACTCCATCTGGATCAGCCATGCGTAGAGCTGGGGCCTTGCCATCAGCTGTCCGAACCAGGTGGCATCCTCGCCGTTCATAAAGGAAAGCAGCTTCTTTTTATCCAGAAGGTGGGCAAGGTGGCTGTTATGATCGTTGAGGATTGCCAGGAGGGCGGTTTTCGTGAGCAGCTCGTAGACGGGGTCGTGGGTCTTGGGATAGGGGCTCTTTTTGCGGAACAGCACCCGATCGGGGAGGACTCCCGTCATAGCGTTCCGCAGGAGGGATTTTTCCACACCGTTTTCGAACTTGTATTCCCAGGGAACGTTGTAGACGTATTCCAGGATGCGGTGATCCGCAAAGGGGACCCGCACCTCCACGGCGTTGTACATGGACATACGGTCCTTCCGCTCCAGAAGGGATTGCATGAAGTACCATACGGAAAGCTGTGTTGCCACCCGTGAGCGGTACATTTCGTCGGAGTCCTCCTCAAGCCGCTCCACCGAGGCCAGGAAGTCGGTGTAATGAGCGGAAAGGGTGCGGTAGCCTTCCTCGGGAGAGGCGAAGGCGGGGTCGAACAGGGAGGCGCGGGCAAAGGGATCGTGGAGCCAGGGGAAGAAGGGGCGGCTTAGCATTTCCGGGCGGTAGAACCAGGGGTAGCCGCCGAAGATCTCGTCGGAGCATTCTCCGGACAAAGCCACAGTATGACGTTCCTTGATCCTTTTGCAATAATACAGAAGGGAGGAATCGATATCCGCTTGCCCGGGAAGATCCCTGGCATCCACGGCGGTCTTCAAAAGACGGAAGACCTCTTTGCTTTCCGCGGTGAGGACGGTGTGGTTGGTTCCCAGCTTTTCTGCCAACCAGGAGGCGTAGACGTCGTCACTTTCCGGCTGGAACAGGGAGGTTTTGAAGTTTTTGCGGTTGTATTCGTATTCGAAGGAATAGGTGGACAGGGTAGTTCCCTGCTCCCTGCAGTATTCTGCCGCCAGGGCGGAGATCACGGAGGAATCCAGGCCGCCGGAAAGCAAGGTACACAGGGGGACGTCGCTGACCATCTGGCGGCGGGTTGCGTCGGTAACCAGCTCCCTGACGGTTTGCACGGCCTGTTCCCGGGTATCCGTAAAGGGCTTGGGAGTCAATTGCCAATAGGGAGCTTTGGTAAGCTTGCCATCCTTCACCAGGGCGTACTCCCCGGGAAGAAGCTTTTTGATATGCTTGAATGTGCCGCTTTCCGGCAGGGTGACGGGGGCTAAGAACAACAGCTCGTGAAGGCCTTTTTTGTCCACTTCCCTTTTCACACCCGGATACGCCAGGAGGGCCTTCAGCTCCGAAGCAAAGAGGAAAGTCTCCCCTGCGAAGGTATAGTAGAGGGGTTTGACGCCCAGACGGTCGCGGCAGAGGAAGAGCAGATCCTCAGCGGTATCGTACACCGCAAAGGCGAAGATGCCGTTAAGCTTTTTGGGGCAGTCCTTCCCCCAGAGGGCGTAGGCCCACAGGACGGTTTCGGTATCCGATCGGGTCTTGACGTCGATCCCCGCAAGGGAAAGCTCTCGGTTCAGCTCCTCCCGGTTGTAGATCTCGCCGTTATAGACCATGGTATACCCATGGTCACGGTAGGTGACGGTCATAGGCTGGATGCCGTTGGCAGGGTCGATGACGGCCAGGCGGTTATGACCGAAGGTGAGGCTTCCGTGGTGGTAGAGGCCGTTTTGGTCGGGGCCTCGGCGGTACATGGGGGTATTCATTGCCCCAATTGCTGTTTCATTGTGATTGCCGAAGATGCCGCAGATAGAACACATAGTCAGATCATTCCTTTCCCATAGGTTCAGTATATGCAAAAAGGAGCCTTTTTTACACGGGCGGGAATTTCAAAAAAGGAATCTTACAAAAAAGAAAGCCTCGAAGGGAGGCTTTCGGGAAGGGCTTTGAAGATTTCTATTGCTTTTTGTCACAAAA
>JAFXBC010000030.1 GCA_017516825.1 Clostridia bacterium
GGGCAAGACGCCAAACCGCCTGCGGCGGCAGGGCGCCCCGCATTGTCCCACGCAAAAAGACCGTGCGGATCCGCCGCATAGTTCACCGCTTAAGGGGTCTTTCTTTAGAAAAAGAAAGGCCCCTTAGACCCCAAAGAAACCATACTGCCGAAAACTGTCGTTTTCGGGAGAGGGAGAGCATCTTCCACAAGGGAGAATCGTTCTCTGCACGTGGAACAAGCCGAACAATTTAACCCTTACTCTCGGCGTGTTCGTAGGGGGCGACGTCCTCCGGCGCCCCGCCCTGCGAGAGACGAGGTTTGATTTTTCACCGTTCACTGTTCGTCTTCGTGGGTGGAGTGGCGAGAAAAGCATTCTAATAAAGAAAAAGGACGAGAAAATCTCTCGCCCTTGATTGCTTAACCTTCGATTTCTTGGCCTTCGGGGAGGCCCACCACGTAGATAAAAACGGCTGACTCATCGTGATCGCAGTAGAAAAGCAGATAACTCCCCGACCCGGTGAAGGTGTTCCACTGTTGAGTGGAGAGGTTGTAATAAGCGGAGCGATCCATAAAATCGTCCCCGATGTAGAAATACGAAAAAGCATCCTCTTTTAAGACGGCTTCAGCGCCTCCCCAAATGGCCTTGCCGTTCTTTTGGACTTGCAGCAGAGCATCCAATGCACTGCTTTTGAATCTGTAAACGGAAAGCTTGCTGATATAAAAGGTTTCTTCACTTGGTACAAGAAAATCCAAGGCTGCATCCACCGGCGCGGGGAAATCCAACCCTGTCAGCTGCTCCACCTCCTCCAAATACGCTAGCGCGGTCGCCATCGCTTTTTGTTCCGGACTTTGATAGTAGTCTACGGATTGACAGTAGCCGTATACTCCAAAGACGATTACCAAAGCGAGCGCACAGATAGAAACAGCCAATATAGACTTCAGCTTTTCTTTTCCACGCCGAATGAAATGAACGAGACTGTAGAGCTGAATCGCGGGGAATAGTGCCATCACCAAAGCAATAACCGCCGTTATCCAAGGCTTGAGGTAGATAGTATATGGGTAACAGACGAAACAGATCATCGCCATCAGAGAAAGACCGCACAAATCTCCAAAAAGCAAGTGAAGCACATGCTCTTTGCGGTTAAAAAACGCCTTCTCTCCCGCTTGTAAGCCATTCTGCAACAGGCTGTCCATACGGGAGCCGGGGGCTACCGAGCTTTTTCTTATGAGAAGTCCTTTTTCACCGTGAAAGAATATACAGAAATCCCCGTGCTCTTGCGCTTTTTGGAGGTCGCTGTATTCCAGACGCATGGTGGCAGTCTCCCGTTCCTCAGATTCTGTAGAACGGACGATGTGATCTTCATATAAAGAGAATACGTAAGTTTGAGTAGTGAGCCAAAGCCCCGTTTTGCCTGCCGCAACCAGATACTTACGATGTTGTACCGAAAGATAAATCTCGTAAAATACCATTCCCAAAGAAAAACCGACAGCAAGGGAGATCTCGCCCAATGAAACGCCGAAGAACAGGAAAAGCACGGCAATACAAAGCAAGTCCATGATCATACGGGAAATACGCACCCGCTTTGCTCCGGCAGTAAACCAATCAATAAAATCTTTGGCTTCCGAAGCGTTCATGCGAGTCTCGTAGCGTTCCAAGGGTTCTTCCTTTATCGTTTCGGAGGGCACTTTGGCTTGTATGCCCATCTCCGGGGAAAGCAGTTCGTCCACAGAGACTCCCAGCACGTCCTTCAGGCGGGTAAGATTGTCGATGGTGGGAGAAGTCTGTCCTGTCTCCCATTGGCTCACCGTTTGACGGCTCACCGTTAACAACTGCCCCAGCTCTTCCTGGAAAAGTCCTTTTTGCTTGCGGTAGTATTGGATCTTTTCACCGATGGTCATAGGCGAACCACCTTTCTCGTTTTCTACGTTTATCTTACCATACACCGCGGAAAAATGCAAGAAATTCTTGCTTTCTTTTTGTCAAGCGGCGCTTGCGGGGGACGAGATTTGATTTTTTGCTTCGTTTTGTTCGTGACCGTCGCCCGTGTAGGTCCCACGCAACAAGGCCGTGCGGATCCGCCGTGTGTTTTGACGCAATGCGGGTTGCCGTGGACGTCAACCCCTACGAACACGCAGAAGGTAAGGGATGAAATTCACGGTTCGCACCACGTGCATCGCGGGGGATAGGGCCTGCTTTTCATCCTCGCCCGGTTCGTCATCGTAGGGAGCGGCTCAAACCGCCTGCGGCGGCAAGACGCTCCGCATTACGGGAGATGAGGTTTGCTTTTCATCCTCGCCCGGTTCGTGTTTGTAGGGGGCGACGTCCTCCGGCGCCCCGCTCTGCGAGAGACGAGGTTTGATTTTTCACCGTATCCCGTTCGTGGCCGTCGCCCGTGTAAGTCCCACGCACCAAGGCCGTGCGGATCCGCCGCGTATTTTGACGCAATGCGGGTTGCCGTGGACGTCAACCCCTACGTTCACGCAGAGGGGAAGGTTGAAATATTTCGTTTGTTCCACGTGCAGAGACGGTGCTCTCCTGCGGGAGACGTTTCTCCCATGAAAAAAAGGACCCTTTCGGATCCTTTTTTCAGATGCGTTAGTCTTCCTTCTTCTTGCCTGCGAAGATGGCAACCAGCACGGCGGCGATGGCCAGGCCTACTACGATGCCCGCGATGAGGATGATGCGCTTCTTTTTCTTGGAACGGCGAGCAGCCTCGGCGATCTCGTATTCGTCCAGCTCTTCCTCCAGATCGGAGATCTCTTCGTTCAGCAGATCTACCTCGTCGACGTCTGCATCTTCCACTTCGTTACCGAAGGTGAATTCCTTGTTCAGTTCTTCCATGATTGTTCTCCTTTTTTGTTTTTATGGTTTTTATGGTTTTTGTTTTTTTGTCAATCTTTGATGCCTTCCAAGGCGGCAAGGAAGGCCTGCACGTCCTCCCTTTGGGTGGTTTGCCCCAGGGTAATTCGCAACCCCTCCGAGGCCTCCTTCTCCGAAAAGCCCATGGCCAGCAAAACCGGGCTGGGGGTGTGACTGCCGCTGTGGCAGGCCGCCCCGGCGGAAACGCAGAATCCAAGCAGATCCAGCCGCGCCGCCAACGCCTCCCCGTCCTTCCCGGAGAATCGGAAATGGAGATGTCCGGGGATCCGTTTGCCCCTTCCTGTTTCCGCACCGCCCAGAGAAATGACCTTGCGAAGGATCTGTTCTCCCAGCTCCGAAAGCCGTTTTGCGGTCTCCTCCCGCTCTTGCACCGCCGCCTGTAAGGCCGCCGCCATGCCCCGGGCGAGAAGCACGCTTTCCGTACCGGGACGGATCTCCCGCTCCTGCTTGCCCCCTTGATACAGGGGAAGCAGGGGAGTGCCCTCCTTGCGGTAAAGCCCGCCGATGCCCGCAGGCCCGCCGAACTTATGGGCGGAAAAGGACAGCAGATCCACGGGAAGCTTTCGTAAGCAAAGCTCCGCCTTGCCCACCGCCTGTACCCCGTCGGAATGGAAGGGTACGCCGTATCTGCGGCACACCTCGCCCACCCGGGCAATAGGCTGTAAAAGCCCCGTTTCGCTGTTGGCGTATTGCAGGGAGACCAGATCCACTCCCTGCCGTAAAAAGCCCTCCAAATCCCAATCGTCCACGATGCCCGTGTCCTTCACGGGGAAGAACAGCGGTTGCTTGCAGTTTTTCACCAAGGAGGGATGCTCCATGGGAGAGGTGAGGACTCTGCTTTTTCCGTGGAGTGCCAAAGCGTTGGACTCCGTTCCTCCGGAGGTGAACAGGATCTCTGTCGTCTCACATCCCAAGCAATCCGCAATCGCCTTGCGGCTTTCCTCCAAAAGTGCCTTGGCGCAACTTCCCGCTCCGTGTAAGGAGGAGGGGTTGCCCACCACTTCCATGGCCTCTGCCATGGCTGTCTTGGCGGCGGGATGCAACGGTGTGGTGGCGGCGTGATCCAGATAGATCATCTTCCTGCCACCCTGTCCCCGGCGCGAACGTAGGTCTCGATCCCTTGGCTGCTGTTACGCAGAATATCCTCGCAGGGGGTAAGCACGTCCTTGCCCACCAGCACCACCACCGTGGAGCCGCCGAAGGCAAAGTAGCCCTTTTCCTCCCCGCGGGAGAAGGTCTCCTGCCCGTGGTTGATAATCCTGCCAACCATCATGGCGCCCACCTCCACGTAGGCACACCTGCCGAAGTTTTCCGTCTCCAGAATGGAAACGTTGCGGCAGTTGCGGTGAAATACGGGAAGCTTTGCCAGGGCAATGGGGTTCACCGTGTGGAATTCCCCCTTGATATAGCGGGTGGAAAGCAGTTTTCCACCGTCGAAAAACGCGTATCTGTGGTAATCCTCCGGGCAAAGACGGAACACGAAGGCGTAGCCCTCACGGAAATACGCCCCTTCCTCCTCACTGCCCAACAGATCCGAGGCCGTATAGGGGGCAAGCTTTACGGGGAAGGCGGTGCCGTCCTTCAAGGGGTACACCGTCATGCGGGAATCCGCAGGGGAGCAGAAGTCTTCTGCCTTTTCGGAAAAGGGGAAGGTGCCGTCCTTCCGCTTGCGGGTGAACAGGGCGTTGTAGCTTCCGAAAACGGTCTCCTCCACACCCTCCATGTCCATGCCGCTTTGCAAGGCCTTTTTCACACGCCCGCGGGAAAGCGGACTGTCCATGTAGGCGCCCATCAGCTTGGTGACCCAGCGGGCACGGATAAGGTGTAAAAGGATTCGCCCCGGAATACCGCGGTACAAAAAGCCCAGAAACTTCGCCTGGCCGGCAGATTCCTGAACTTCCTTGCCGCTACGATCCAAAACCATGGGAAACGCCTCCTTTCACCTATTCCGTTTTATTATAGCCTATTTTGGGAGAAATGTCAATATCGGGGGAAAAGAAAAAGAGCTTGCGTTTTTGCCGTTCTCCTCCGTGCGTAAACACTTCCGCTCACTCTTTTTTACAATTTCTTATTGCATTTCTTCTCTCGATTTGATATAATAAGGTAACTATACCGTAAAAGAGGCCTGCCCATGACCACCCGTTTCCGTCTTCACCGAAAAGGCGACGCTGTTTACCTCACCTCCCCCCTCCTTGACGAGGCGGGGGCAAAGCACTTTTTCGCCACCCGCAAGGGCGGGGTGAGCAAGGGGGTGTTCGGCGGCTGGAACTTCGCTTCCGGGGTGGGGAAGACCACCGACACCGAGGAAAACGTGCTGGAAAACTACCGCCGGGCGGCGGAGCTGTTCGGCCTTTCCCTTTCGGATATCTGCCGCTCCTACCAGGCCCACACCGCCAAATGCATCACCGTGGACGATACCCACCGCGGGGTTGGCACCACGAAGCCGAAATTCGATTTCGGGGTGGATGGGCTGGTGAGCAAGACAAAAGATCTTTTGCTTTCCGTCCGTACCGCGGATTGTGTTCCCATCCTGCTGTTTGACCCCCAAAAGCAGGTCTGCGCCGCTATCCACGCAGGCTGGCGGGGAACGGTGGGGAACATCGTTGCCGCCGGCGTGCAGGACATGACCTCCCAGGGCTGTGAACCCGGGGAGATCCTGGCCGCCATCGGCCCCTGCATCGGGGCTTGCTGTTACCAAGTGGGCGGGGAGGTGTACCAAGCCTTCTCAAGGCTCGGGGACTTTTCCTCCTGCTTTACCCCCGATGCCGAAGCAGGGAAATACCTGCTGGACCTCACTTCCGCCAACCGCCTGCTTTTACTCCGTACAGGGCTGACGGAAGACCATATCGACGAAGCACGGGTGTGTACCCAATGCCACGGGGAATACTTCTTCTCCCACCGCCGTATGGGAGCGGAGCGTGGCACCATGAGCGCGTTTATTACCGTTTGACATAAAGGAACTTGTAAGTATGATTCGATTTTTACATTGCGGAGACCTTCACCTGGACGCCCCCTTTGCCCTGCGTTCCCCCACGGAGGCGGAACGCCGCCGCACGGAATTGCGGGGAGATCTGTCCTCCCTGATGCTGTATATCCGTCAGCAAAAGGTGGCTATCTGCTTCATCAGCGGAGACCTGTTCGACGGCACCGCCGTCACCCCGGAGACCATTTCGCTTTTGGAACGGGAGTTTGCCTCCTGCCCCGATTGCCGCTTCTTCGTGTCTCCCGGGAACCACGATCCCCTCACCGCAGGCTCCCCCTACCGTACCATGAAGCTCCCTGCCAACGTGCATATCTTCGGCAGTGAAAAGGAACGGGTCTGCCTGGACGACCTGGGAGTGGACGTTTACGGCTTCGGCTTCGACGGCAGAAACGGCGGCACCAACCCGATGCTGGGATATCCCCACAAGGATCCCGCAAAGATCAACATTCTCTGCTGTCACGGAGATCTGGAGGGCGGCAACGCCTCTCCCTACTGCCCCTTCACCAAGGAGGATCTGGCAAAGAGCGGCTTTGACTACGTGGCTTTGGGGCATATCCACAAGGGCACGGAGCTACAGAAGGAAGGGGAGGTCTACTGGGCCTATCCCGGCTGTATCCGCGGCAGAGGCTTTGACGAAACGGGCTACAAGGGCTTTTTGTTCGGCGCCATGGAAAAAGGCAACGTAGCCGCCAAATTCATCCCCGTCTCCAACCACCGCTACGAGATCGCCTCCGTGGACGTGACGGGGCTGACCCGCACCGAGGCCTTGGAAAAGGTGCGTAAGACCGCCATCACCTACGGCAGAGAGACCGTCCTGCGGGTGATCTTGACGGGACAGGTGGAGGAGGGCTTGGTGATCCTGCCCGGGGAGATCTCCCACAGCGCGGAATACCCCGCCTCCGTAGAGATCAAGGACCGCACGGTGCTGGCACCCCGCTTCACCGAGCTGGAAAAAAGCAACACCTTGAAGGGCGTCTTTTATCGCTTGATGGCGGAAAAGCTGGAAAAGGGAGAGATCCCGTCGGACGCCTTGAAATACGGCCTGTTGGCATTGGACGACCGCAACGTCACGGAAGAACTTGGAGAGGAGTGAGGATATGCAGGATCTGCGCATCGAAAAGGTGGAGATCAATTCCTTCGGAAAACTGAAAAACACCGTGCTGACCCCCGGCAAGGGGATGAACGTCCTCACCGCCCCCAACGAAAGCGGCAAAAGCACCCTGGCGGCCTTTTTGAAGTTCGTGTTTTACGGCTTCACCGACGGCAGAAAGAAGGAGCTTGCCGAAAACGATAAAAAGCTCTACACCCCCTGGGACAGCCCTCTGACGGAGGGAAGCGTTACCCTTTGGGTGGGAGAGAAGCAATACCGCGTCTTCCGTTCCTCCTCGGGAACCAAGGAGACCTGCACCCTTACGGAGACCGCCACGGGGAGAACTCTGCCTGCGGGGGAGGTGCCCGGGGAACTGCTTTTCGGCGTGTCCGAGGAGGTGTTCTCCCGCACGCTGTTCTTCCGTCAGCTGACCCTGCCCCAATCCAAGGACGGGGTGCTGGCAGAGCAATTGCAGAACGTGGCCGTGTCCGCAGAGGAACAGACAAGCTCCAAAAAAGCTATGGAACGCCTCACCAAGGCCAAGAACGAGCTGAAGGGGAGAGCGGGAAGCGGTAAGATCCCCGCCCTGGAGCGGGAGCTTGCCACCCTGGAATCCGCCCTGGAGACCGCCAAGGCAGAACGCGTTCGGCTGGAAGAACTGCGGGCAGAGGAGGAAGGGCATAAGGCTCTTTTGAAGGCCAACGAAAAGCGCACCCGGGAGGTGGGGGAGGAGATGGAAAATCTCCGCCGCTGGGACGCCGCCTTGAAGCTGAAGAATCTTCTCCGTATGCAGGAGGAGACGGAAAAGGCGAAGGAAGCCTATCTCCGCGCCAAGGAGGCCTCGGGGGAGGTGCAGACGGCAGACGTCCGTACCGCCGCGGAAGCCCTGCGGGGACACAACGCCGCCTTGAAGAAATTACAGACCGTGGAAGCGCTTCCCCGGGAGGAAATCCCCGAAGAAGAGCTTACGGCACCCCCCAAGGGAGGGCATCTGCCCTTGATCCTGGGCGCCGTCCTTTCGGCGGTGGGGATCGGGCTGTGCTTTGTGCTTCTCGCCGTCGGCATCGCCTTGCTGGTGGCAGGGGCGGGTTGTCTGGTATGGCACTTCCTGTCCGCGGGAAAGCATAAGGCCGCAGGGAATGCATACGCTCAAAAGCTTGCCGCCGCAGAGATCAAGCGGGAAGCTCTGGCAAGAGAACGGGATCTGCTGATCGCAGGGGCCCAAATCGAGGAGCGGGAGACCGCAGACCGTTTGGAAAAGGCCTTGGCGGCCATCGGGCAGACCTCCTGCAGCTTGGAGGATCTTGCGGCATTGGAGCAGGCCTGCTTTGAAAGAGAAAAGAAAGAGACCGCTTACCAAGCCGCCAAAAAAGGTACGGAGATCGCCTTCGAGGGTGTGGATCTTCCCGCCTTGGAGGAGCTGGCAAGGGATGCCAAATCCCCGCTCCGTGACCGTTCCGCCGTGGAGATCGAGCTTCGCTTCCTGGAGAAGCAGGCCCGCCTGGTGGGGGAAAAGGCCGCCGAGACACAGCGTAGCATCGCCGTCATCGAGGGCAGGGGTGCAGACCCCGGTGTGCTGACCGGCAAGCGGGATGCGGTGAAACGTCAATTGGAGGAAGCACGGGCCCGTTTTGAGGCCTACGAGGCCGCCCGCGCAGGCATTGAGGAAGCCTCCAACCAAATGAAGAGCCTGGTCTCTCCCCGCGTGGGTGAGATGGCAGGGAAATATTTTGCCGTGGCAACGGAAGGGAAATACCGCTCTTTGGCGGTGGATACCCGTCTGGCCATGGAGTTGCAGGACGAAAACGGGGTCAGCAGAGATTGCGATTACCTTTCCGCAGGGGCAAAGGACAGCGCTTATCTGTCCTTGCGTCTGGCGCTGACGGAGCTGTTCTACGAAGGTGCCGGGATGCCTCTGGTGCTGGACGACGCCTTCGGAAGATTGGACGACCACCGCCTGACCGCCATGCTGAAGGTGCTTTCCGCCGCGGCAGAAAAGCATCAGATCTTCCTGCTTTGCTGTACCGACAGGGAAGAAACCACCCTGCAAAAGCTGGGTACGAAGTATACGGCATTGGGGATTTGAGGAAACGATCCAAGTCGGCGCATGGCTACATACCGGACATTGTTGCATACCGCCGACGTCAAAAACGGCCAAAGCCGTTTTTGGGAAGAGGAACCTCATCCACCACTACGAGAGAGAACCAATTACACAGACGTGAGATTTTCCGTCTCGTTGTGGTCCCCCTTCCCCAAAGGGGAAGGCAAGAAACTCCCTTCGGGAGTTGGAAATTGTCGTATGCCCCTTCGGGGCGAAAATAAATCCGTATATTTCCCGCCACAGCTTCGGCTGCCCACGATTGAAATCGTTTATTCGCACACCGCAGGTGTGCCTGCCTTCCCCTGTTGGGGAAAAGAAATCTCCCTTCGGTCGATTACTTTCGGGGGACCGTCTGCGGGCGGGAAAAATAAGATAAAAGAACCTTTACCTATCCCCGCATACGGGGGATGAGGTTCCTCTTTCTAAAAACGATTTATCGTTTTTGATGTCGGCGGTACACAACCATGCAAAAGCCCAAAGCTATGCGCCGACTTGGTCACGCACTGCAGACGTCGGCGGTGTGCAGTGATGAACGGTATACGGCCATGCGCCGACTTGGTCACCTCTGAGCAACCCAGCCCGTCGGGCTGGCTCGCGCGGGTCGTAGCCGCTGTGTCCGTTTGTCAC
>JAFXBC010000031.1 GCA_017516825.1 Clostridia bacterium
ACCCTCAAAAAATGCAGGCATTTTTTGCCTTCCGGTCGGGTTTACACCACTCACGGAAGTTCGACGCGCGCGGCGATATACCGTCTTGCATAGCCGTAACTACTACGACCCGCGCTTGCTCAGGGTGACAAACGGACACAGCGGTTCCATCCCGCGCTGCCAACCCGCAGGGTTGGTATGCTCAGAGGTGACCAAGTCGGCGCATTGCTTTTAATGTATGCGTGGTATCATTTCGCCGACATCAAAAACGACAAGTCGTTTTTGGAACTGCGGTGCGAAGCCAAGTCGGCGTTCAGCCTTCGGTTTATGCGTAGTTTTGTTTTGCCGACGTGAAAAACAGCAAGCTGTTTTTGTTGGGTTTTGTACGATCCCACGCGAGGAAAGCCCGGCGGGACGGATCACATTGATCCCCAAAAAGCGCTTTTCGTCCCATTCTCTTGACAGGAAGTCCCGTTTGTGGTATACTGTCAAAAAAGGAAAGAAAAAGGGAGGATTCTTTATGAAAAAAGCACATCTTGCGTATATTTTTTTATTGGTGGCAGGGTTGCTTCTTTGCGGCTGCGGGGGTGGGGAGACTCTTGCGGTGCAGGGGATGAACTTTGATGAACTGACGGCGGTAGAATACACCGCCCTGCAGATGAGCCTGCGGGCGTCCGCCGACGAGAAATACGGCTACAAGGGTCCGCTTTATCATCTGTTTGAGGAAAACGGCGAGCTTTGGCTGAACTTGGCAGACTCCAACGATATCGGCCCCTTTTCCATATCCACCGACTCCCGCCAACTGTTTGCGGAGGATCTGGGAGAGTGGGGTGGCTGGGTCTCCACGGCGAATTTCTACAGCGAGCTTTCCCAGGGGATCGTCAAGCCGGAAAACGTCCTTACCGGAGTTTTCGTTGCGGGGCTTTACCAAAAAGAACGCTATGATCCCGTGGCATATATTTTAGCGGGGAGATACAGAGATTACAAGGTCTACCGTTTCACGGATCTGAACGAAAAAGGCTGGCAATTGGACGTGGTGGCGGAACCGAAAATCAACGCCCACGTCGCCCTTTTGGACGGTGACAAGCTGGTGATCGCCGCCGCAAACGGGTTGCTGACCGTGGACGTGAACACCGGGGAGACTATCATACTTTACGACGGAGAGGACTGGGGGCCCGTCTACCACAATTCTATCGTGAAGATCGGGGACAGTTATTTCATCGGCTGCGGCGTTGGCATCCACGAATACCGCATTTCCGAAGGAAAAATGCTGTTCTACCCCTATCCCGATGATATTCCCGAGGAATAATCCCATTCCCTCAAAAAGGAGGATTTTATGAAGCTTTTCAAACGTATACTTTCCCTCTGCCTGGTGATGGCGGTACTGCTTGCTTTGACCGCTTGCGATCCCCAGGTGGTACACAAAAAGGATCCCGCCGCCTTGGAGGCCTACGAGGAGTGGTTCTCGTCGTTTGCTTCGGCGGACAGCTACACCATGGAGATCTCCGTTACCACGGAGAAGTGCGTGGGGATGGAATACCCTACGGAGACGGCGGAATACACCGCATCCTACGGCGGGATGCGCTCCGACTCTCCCGTGGTGCTGATCGCAGGGAAATTCACCGCGCCCGAGGAAGTGACCACCGCAGAGCATTTTGCATCCGGGGTCACCACTTATCGGCTGGGAGGAGATCCCTATACCTATCAGGCACAGGAAAGCTTTGCCCGATTTATGGAGCGGCAGATCCCCTACCAAATGTTTGACCCGGATCTTTACGGCAAGGTCAAATTTGACAATAAGGACGACAGCCGTCTTCTGTTCTCGGAGAGCTACGGCCCCGAGGTCTGGGTGCCCTACGTCACCCCGGAATACGCCGCGGCAGGCTTCTCCGCCAGCGGTTGGGTACAGATGAAGGACGGTGTGGCCACGGAGATGGAATACACGGCCACCTTTTTCCAGGGGCCTGCGGATTACGTGATGACCTATCGGGTCACCCTCTCCCCTGCCGAGCATAAGGCGGAGGAGCTGACCCTCCCGCCCGAGGGTGAGATCGTCTCCGTGAAGGATATCACCCTTCCCTACAAGCTTGCTTACGCCGCAGGAAATTATAAAAACCATACCGTGGGAACCTCCCGGGTTCTGGATCAGCTTGCAGGCGGCGGGGTTCGCTTTATCGCCAGAGAGATCATCACGGACTCTTTCACCGACGATGGCGGCAATCCTTCCGTGCTTTCCACGGAAACGGTTCAAAGCCACGCGGGATTCGAAAGCGTTCGGACGGAAACGGTCCGCCGCAAATATATCGACGGGCAGGCCTATTACGCCCAAGGGCAGGACGACTTCTCCCCCGTACAGCAGACGGAGGAGTTTGACCGCTATCTCCGCGGGGAATTCCTGAAGCAGATTCCCATTCCCGCTTTTGGGGATCTTGTGGGCGTCACCGCCATCGAAGAAGGAGAATTCCTCATTCTGGAGGGCAAGCTGAAGGAGTCCTTCGCCGCCTACGGAACCGCTTTGGCGGAGGAGCTTGACGACTCCGACGGGTTCTTCTACGACACCGCCATGGTGACAAGCCTCACCTACCGTTTGGCCATAGACAAGGATACAGGCTACGTCACCGCTATTGAGTACGCTATCTCCGCCGCATTCCCCGCAACCGGTGTTTCATACGATTTCGGCCTGGTGCGGAGCGTATATCTGGAGACGGGGGACACCTCCGCCTACTACCGCATCACCGGGGAGCCTTACAGGGAGGTAGACGCCTCCACGGGGCCCAGATCTTCTCCTTTGCTGTACCGTGTGGAGGACGGCAAAGGCAACATGGCCTATCTGCTGGGCACCATCCATATCGGCAACAGCCTGACCGCCAATCTTCCCTCCTACGTGGTCAGCGCCTTCAACAATTCCCACGCCCTGGCGGTGGAATTGGATCTGAACACCTTTGAGCAACGGCTGTTGGAGGACGAAAAGCTGGCAAAAGCCTACGACGATTCCTATTTCTTCTCCGACGGAACGCAGTTAAAAGAATACCTGGGGAATCCCGCCCTTTACGAGAAGGTCTCCAACCTGCTGTTTGCCATGGGCTACGGCGGGTACGCGGACATGATGCAGCCCGCCGCCATTGCTTCGGTGCTGGAGACCTGGTATCTGGATTCCGTCAACTGGCTCACCGCCGAGAAGGGTGTGGATCAGACCCTTCTGAACATGGCGGCCAAAAAGCCCACCATGAAGGTCTACGAGATCGAGGATCCCATCGAGCATTACGACGCCCTTTCCGGGTATTCCAGGGAGACGCAGATCTACTTACTGGAATCCGCTTTGATGAGCGGGCGGTACGAATGCTATCTTTCCACCGATTATCTGAATCAGCTCTGGTGCCAAGGGAGCGAGAAGTTCCTGCGGCAGGCCGCCTCTATGGAGCTGCCTCCCAACGCCACCGCCGAGGAGAAGGCTCTCTACGAGGAATACGTGGACAAAATGATGACCCAACGTGACAAGATCATGGTAGACGGCATCTGCGGCTATCTGGAGTCCGGCGAGACGGTATTCGTGGCCGTTGGCCTTGCCCACGTGGTGGGAGAAGGAGGCATCGTGGATCAGTTAAAAGCCTTGGGGTATACCGTCACACGGGTACAATAACTTATAGAAGGAGGAACGCTTATGCGCCTGTTCCGAAGATCACTCGCACTTTTTCTGTCTCTCTTGATGCTGTTCGCTTTGGCCGCCTGCGAGGTTCAGCCGGAGCAAACAGAAACAAGCCACCCCTTCCAACCGGATGACGGCCGTCACGTAGAGCAGGAGGCTCTGGACGCCTATGAAAAAGCTTATGCCGTATACGAAGCGGCAGACAGTTACTCCATGTCTATTGTCGTTACCACAGAAAAACAAGTAGGCATCTGGCCTACCACGGAAACGGAGACGATCACGGCAAAATACGCCGGCATGAACACAAATACACCAACAGCTCGGATCACTACGATCCACGCTCTCAAGGATATCCATGACGCGTTTAACGCCACGGAATATCACGCAAACGGAAGCACGCTCTATTTGATCTCCGGGGAAGACTACTCCTACCGGGCAGAAGAGAATTTTGATCAATTCACACAACGTCAAATCCCCTGCCGTCTCTTTGATCCCCAGCGATACGACACGATCATGACGGACCGAGAAGAAAAAGATCGTATTCTGTTTTTGGAAGCCAACGCACCGGAGGAATGGGTGCCGTACGTCACGGAGGAGTACGCCTCCATATCTTTCGAGGCAGAGGGATGGCTACAAATGGCGAACGGTGTTGCCAAGGAGCTTGAGTACACAGCCTCATTCAGGCAAGGCGCGGCTACCTACGTTATGACCTGCCACATCTCCCTGGAGGAGGAAGAAATCAATCAAGATTCGTTGAAAGTGACCGCCAAAGGAGAGCAGATCGCCGTAACGGATTTGTCCCTTCCCCGTGCGTTGCGATACGCATCCATGCATCTGGATAACTTCGCCGTGGGCCGCACCGTAGTCTCCGATCATTTGCAAAACGGCGATGGCGAGACCAGGGACGAAGAACTCATCGTCAACACCTGCCCCGACGGAAACGATTCCCCGGCTATGTTCTGTTCCCATTACTACAACCGTTCCACCTTTGATATTCCGGCTATTAATTACTATGCCTATATCGGTGACCAAGGCTTTTCCATCGATGAAAGCGGAGAGATCTCCCCCTCCTTCGGAAGTATATTCCGGCAGTATCTGGAACACAACCACGCCGCAGAGATCCCCGTTCCGCAATACGGTGAATTTGCAACGCTTAACGTGAAGGATCTGGGCGATTTCCTCTTGCTGGAGGGGGATCTGATCACCCCGTACGCAGGAGCGGGCATGGCGGCGTTGGAAGACAATTTTGATTTGCCTCTCGATATTCTTCAAGAAGCAACCGTCAAAACCGTAAAATGCCGCCTTTCCTTAGATAAAGACACCGGGTTTCTTTCTGCCATGCACTATACAATGGAGGCCACTCTCAATCACTGGTTTCACAAGGGGGACGTCTCCATGGAGCGGTATCTCTACACGGAGGCGGGCGATCTTTCCGCCTACCATGCATTGTTTGGAGAACTCGTTCCCGACGAAAATCTTTCCGAGGCGGACAAACCCGATCCCTTGTTCTACAAAGTTACCGATGACAATGGGAATATCGCTTATCTGCTGGGCACCATCCACGTAGGCGACTCCCTGACAAGTGCTTTGCCGGATAAGATTTACAAAGCATTGGACGCCGCCGATGCCTTGGCGGTAGAAATGGATCTGTTGGGATTCGAAGAAAAAAAGGAAGAAGACGCTTCTTTAGAGCAAGCTTACACAGACTCCTATTTCTTCTCCGCGGGGACAGATTTACAAAGTTATTTAGAAGACGACGACTTGTATATCCGTACAAACGACCTCCTGTTTGCCATGGGCTACGGCGCAATGGCAAATACCATGAAGCCTGCTGCCATTGCTTCGGTAATCGATAGCTGGCATCAAGAATCTCTGAATATGGTCAGCTCGGAACAAGGCGTGGATATGCGTCTGTTGACCCTCGCCGCCGAGAAGGGCAAGAAGATCTACGAGATCGAAAACGTCAAGGAGCATCTGTCGGCAATTTCCGATTATTCCAAGGAAACACAGATCGCTATGCTAAAAGCCTCTTTGGAAGCCGGACGCTACGAAACCTTCCTTTCCACCGGATACCTTTATGAGCTTTGGTGCGAAGGGGACGAGGAACTTCTGCGGGAATCCGTGATGCCCGTTCTCCCCGAGGACGCCACTCCCGAGGAGAAGGCGTACTACGAGGAATACACGGACAAAATGATGACCCAGCGCGACAAGATCATGGTAGACGGCATCTGCGGCTATCTGGAGTCCGGCGAGACGGTATTCGTGGCCGTTGGCCTTGCCCACGTGGTGGGAGAGGGAGGCATCGTGGATCAGTTAAAAGCCTTGGGGTATACCGTCACACGGGTGCTATAACCTAATCAAACGCTCTTTCTTCGGAAAGGGCGTTTTTTATGGTGAAAATGCACAAGGGATTTTTTGGCGAAAATTGCAATTTTGCAAGACGCTTCGTTTTTCTTGCATTTTCGGCGGACTTGCAAGGCGGGCGTTTCATAGGCCCACAGCCTGTTTTCCTTGGAAAAAAGGCGGACTTTTCAAGGCGGCCGACAGGTTGGGGAGCCTCGTTTTTTTGCCGCAAAAATAGGGATACACCTTGTTTTTTGACACAATACACAAAACCATGGCTTATGTTTTGTGAAAACTTTCGGTTTTTACCATTGTTTTTGGAGGGTACAATCGATATAATAATATCAGACAGGTTTTTTGATTCAAAAAAGAAATTTTTCCATTGGAGTTATTCATTATGAGAACGGATCGCATCGTCAATACGCCCGATACTCTGCGGGAAACTCTCGCAGAAGTCCGCTCTGCCCAGCAGATCTACAGCACCTTCTCCCAGGAACAGGTGGACGCCATCTTCAAGGCAGCTTCCCTGGCGGCCAACAAGGCCAGACTTCCCCTGGCGAAGATGGCCGTTGCCGAGACCGGCATGGGCGTTGTGGAAGACAAGGTGATCAAGAACAACTACGCGTCCGAATATATCTACAACGCATATAAAAACACCAAGACCTGCGGCGTCATCGAGGAAGACAAGGCATACGGCGTGAAGCGTATCGCCGAGCCCGTGGGCGTTCTGGCGGCGGTCATTCCCACCACCAACCCCACCTCTACCGCCATCTTCAAGTGCCTTTTGGCGCTGAAGACCCGCAACGCCATCGTCATCAGCCCCCATCCCCGCGCTAAGGCCAGCACCATCGAGGCGGCCAAGATCGTTAACGAGGCGGCTGTGAAGGCAGGCGCTCCCGAGGGCCTCATCGCCTGGATCGACCAGCCCAGCCTGGAGCTGACCAACATGATCATGGCGGAGGCGGATCTGATCCTTGCCACCGGCGGCCCCGGCATGGTGAAGGCGGCCTACTCCTCCGGCAAGCCCGCCGTAGGCGTTGGCGCAGGTAACACGCCCGCCGTCATCGACGACAGCGCAAACATCGTGCTGGCCGTCAGCTCCATTCTCCATTCCAAGACCTTCGACAACGGTATGATCTGTGCTTCCGAGCAGTCCGTCGTGGTGCTTGACAGCATTTACGACGCCGTGAAGGCAGAGTTTGCCGCAAGAGGCGCTTACTTCATTCCCGAAAAGGATCTGGACGCCGTCCGCAACACCATCCTGCCCGGCGGCAAGCTGAACGCAGGCATCGTCGGTCAGACCGCGTACAAGATCGCCACCATGGCGGGCATTGATTGCCCCGAGACCGCAAAGGTGCTCATCGGCGAGGTGGAAAGCGTGGAGCTGGAGGAAGCCTTCGCACACGAGAAGCTCTCCCCCGTTCTGGCGATGTACCGCGCTTCCGACTTTGAGGACGCTATGGCAAAGGCTGACCGTCTGGTTCAGGACGGCGGCTACGGCCACACCGCCTCCCTGTATGTCAACGTACTCACCCAGCAGGCAAAGCTGGACGCCTTCTCCGCGAAGATGAAGGCTTGCCGTATCGTGGTGAACACTCCCTCTTCCCACGGCGGTATCGGCGACATCTACAACTTCAAGCTTACGCCTTCTCTTACCCTGGGCTGCGGCTCCTGGGGCGGCAACTCCGTTTCCGAGAACGTCGGCGTGAAGCATTTGATCAACATCAAGACGGTTGCAGAAAGAAGGGAAAATATGCTTTGGTTCCGCGCTCCCGAAAAGGTTTATATCAAGAAGGGCTGTCTCCCCGTTGCTCTTGACGAGCTGGGCAGCGTGCTTGGCAAGAAGAGAGCCTTCATCGTAACGGACACCTTCCTGTTCCAGAACGGCTACACCAAGCCCATCACCAATAAGCTGGACGAGATGGGCATCGTTCACACCACCTTCTACAACGTTATGCCCGATCCCACGCTGGACTGCGCCAAGGAAGGTGCGGCACAGATGGCTTCCTTCAAGCCCGACGTGATCATCGCAGTGGGCGGCGGCTCCGCTATGGACGCGGCCAAGATCATGTGGGTGCTGTACGAGCATCCCGAAGCTGATTTCCAGGATATGGCTATGCGCTTTATGGATATCCGTAAGCGTGTTTACACCTTCCCCAAGATGGGCGAGAAGGCATACTTCATCGCGGTGCCCACCTCCGCAGGTACCGGCTCCGAGGTGACTCCCTTCGCAGTCATCACCGACGGCGACACCAAGTATCCTCTGGCAGACTACGAGCTGATGCCCGATATGGCCATCGTAGACGCGGACATGATGATGAACGCGCCCAAGGGTCTGACCTCCGCCTCCGGTATCGACGCCGTTTCCCACGCTTTGGAGGCTTACGCTTCCATCATGGCAACGGATTACACCGACGGTCTTGCTATTCGGTCCCTGCAGATGGTCTTTGAGTATCTGCCCAAGGCCTACGACAACGGTCCCAACGATCCTATCGCCCGCGAGAAGATGGCCAACGCCGCCACCATGGCAGGTATGGCCTTCGCAAACGCATTCCTGGGCATCTGCCACTCCATGGCACACAAGCTGGGCTCCTTCCATCACCTGCCCCACGGTGTTGCCAACGCGTTGATGCTTCCCCATATCATGCGGTACAACGCCGCAGAGGTTCCCGTCAAGATGGGTACCTTCCCCCAGTACGATCATCCTCACACCCTGGCTCGTTACGCTGAGGTTGCCACCGCTTTGGGCATCACCGGCGCAGACGACAGCGAGAAGCTGGAGAAGCTGATTGCCAAGCTGGAGGAGCTGAAGGAGAGGGTAGGCATCAAGAAGACCATCAAGGAGTACGGCATCGACGAGGCTGACTTCCTTGCCCGCCTGGACGACATGGTGGAGCAGGCCTTCGACGACCAGTGCACCGGCGCAAACCCCCGCTATCCCTTGATGAGCGAGCTGAAGCAGATGTATCTGGACGCTTACTACGGCAACTAAGCTTTCTAAGCACCTCCGATTCCCTCGGGGGTGCTTTCCCTTTTTTGTGAGAAGGAGCGAGGGGCTTAAGAGGCTCTGCCTCTTAAGAATCTCCGCTTAGGGGGATGATCCCCCTAAGAACCCTGCATTTTGTAAAAAATAAAGAGGGGTTTGCGTAATAGAAACCGCAGTTTTACAAGATGGTTACAAATGTGAATTTTTTGGAAAGGCTGACAGGATTCTCTTTCTTTTTTCCTATCTCTGTGCTATACTGAGTCGAAAGGATGTGAAAACGGTATGAAGATCCGATTGAACGAAAACGAGGAGATCGTCCGCACCATCAAGGAAGGGCTTGAGAAGAAGGGCGGCTACTGCCCCTGCCGCATGGGAAAGGCAGAGGAATACAAGTGTATGTGCAAGGAGTTCCGCGAGCAGATCAAGGATCCCGATTTTGAGGGGTACTGCCACTGCTTGCTGTATTACAAAGAGAAATAAAAAACGGAGGAAAATGAAAATGGCAGAAGTAAAACTGACGGCGGAGGCCTTCACCTCGGAGGTGCTTGGCTGTGACAGACCCGTGATCATCGATTTCTGGGCCACCTGGTGCGGACCCTGCAAGATGATCGCCCCCGTGATCGCGGAGATCGCAGAAGAACATCCCGAATGGAAGGTGTGTAAGGTAAACGTGGACGAGGAGGGCACCCTGGCGGCCCGCTTCGGCATCAACAGCATTCCCACGGTTCTGCTGATCAAGGGCGGCCGTACCGTGGCCACCTCCGTGGGGTACTTACCCAAGGCCGATCTTTTGAAGGCTTTGGGGCTGGAATAAGAGAAGAACGATTGAAGGGGGCTTTCTTGAAAGATAGCCCCCTTAAAAATCCCCCAAGAACTTTTATTGCCGAAAACTGTCGTTTTCGGGAGGAGGGGAAGGAAAAGCATTTGGGAAAGGCACATCATCTACGTAAAAAACAAAGCAAATCCCACGCAGGTCGCCCAGCAAAAAGTCGTTTTATCCCTCAACGCAAGCGGGGCGCCGAAGGACGTCGCCCCCTACAAGCCCGAATCAAGGAAAGGGATCAAATCACACCCTTCTCTCCCGCAAGTTGGATGGTGTAAATTCATTTTAGGCCTTTCCTGCCTGTGTGAAAACCGTGCATAGCTTTCACGATATTGCCGAGGGGTTACACGTTTTTTCAAGTTTTTCAAGGGCTGTTTTACACATTTTTTCAAGTTTTTCGGACTCTGATTACACATTTTTTCATTTTCTGCCGCAAAATGTGTTCTATCGTTGCTTGTTGACATTTTGCTTCAAATGTGGTACACTGCCTTTGAAAAAATTACGAGGTCATTATGAAGAACGTTATTTTGGTGGGGATGCCCGGCTCGGGAAAGAGCACCTTGGGCATTCTGCTTTCAAAAAAGATCCATTACGGCTACATCGACAGCGACAGCGTCATCGTGGCGGGGGCGGGAAAGTTGTTGCCCGATCTGATCGCGGAGCTGGGGAACGAGGGTTTCCTTGCCTTGGAGGCCCGTGTAAACGCTTCCCTGGACGTCAGGAGCTGTGTGATCTCCACGGGGGGCAGTGCCATCTACCGCGGGGACGTGATCGAGAAGATGAAGAAAAACGGCGTGGTGGTGTATCTCCGCATCTCCTACGAGGAAATGGCAAAACGCCTTGGAGACTACAAGCGCCGGGGCGTGGTACTGCAGGAGGGCTTTACCCTGCGGGATCTTTACGAGGAACGGGCGCCCCTCTACGAACAGCACGCAGACTATATCCTCAGCTTGGACGGGGAATCCGTGGAAGAAAGCGCGGACAAGCTGGCAGAGCTTTTGGGAGATACCATCCGCGAGGAAGACTACGCGGGGACTATATGAAAGATGCTTAAGGGGCCTTTCTTGAAAGAAAGACCCCTTAAAACCCCAAAGAACTTTTCATGCCGAAAACTGTTGTTTTCGTTTTTTTATTTCGCAGAGGATCAAAACGGAAACAAAATCTTAACATTTGCCTGCTATGATAAAGGCAACGATACCCCGGGAGGACGTACTATGTTTCATATTCTCATCGTAGAAGACGACAAGGACCTGAACAAAACGGTCTGTTCCTTTCTGAACCACAGCGGCTATCAGGCTGTGGGCTGTCTTTCCGCCATGGAGGCCTACGACGCCCTTTACGAGACGGTGTTCGACTGCATTATTTCCGATATTATGATGCCGGGAGTGGACGGCTTTGAGTTTGCAAGAAACGTGCGGGAGCTGAACAGCGACATTCCCATCCTGTTTATGACCGCCCGCGACGACATCGCCTCCAAGCAGAGGGGCTTCCGCATCGGGGTGGACGATTACATGGTGAAGCCTATCGACTTGGACGAATTGTTCTTGCGTATCGGGGCGCTGTTGCGCCGCGCCAAGATCGCGTCCAGCCGCAAGCTGGAGATCGGAAGCTTCGTGATGGACGCCGACGAGCACACGGCCTACCTGGGTGAAGAGGAGATCCCCCTCACCAACCGTGAGTTTTCCATTCTGTACAAGCTTCTCTCCTACCCCAAGAAGACCTTCACCCGCACTCAGCTGATGGATGAATTCTGGGATGCGGATACGGATACCGCCCCCCGCGCCGTGGACGTCTACATGACCAAGCTCCGGGGGAAGCTGGCAAGCTGTGACGATTTTGAGATCAAAACCGTTCACGGGCTGGGCTACAAGGCGGTGATCAAATGAGGGAGAGAAAAAGCAAGACCCGCGTTGTGCTGAAATATCTCAGCCAATTTTTCGTATTCTTCTTGCTGGTGGCCTTCGTGATCACCTGCTGTACCATGCTGTTCGTTTCCCTATTGAGAGATTCTTTGGGGATCGTTCTCACCGACGAGATTCTCGGCACGGCGGCAAAGTTTACCTTCTGGAACGTGGTGCTGTTGAGCTTGGTGTTTTTCGTGGTGGATCTGATCCGCAGAAAGCTGACGGTGGAACGCCCTGTGAAGCGGATCACCGAGGCGGCGGAGAAGATCATCCGCGGGGATTTCTCCGTACGGATCCCCCGCCCTGCCCACGTAGGCTCCGACGACGCCTTCGGACAGGTGACGGATTGCTTCAACCGCATGGCGGAGGAGCTGGGCAGCGTGGAGACTCTGCGTACCGATTTCATCGCCAACGTGTCCCACGAGATGAAGACCCCTCTGGCGGTGATACAGAATTACGGCACTCTGTTGCAAGCGGAGGGTCTTTCCGAGGAAATGCGGAAGGAATACGCCGCAGGGATGGCGGAAGCCGCCCGACGGATGGCGGATATGATGACCAACATCCTGAAGCTGAACCGCCTGGAAAACCAGCAGATCTTCCCGAAGGCCACGGAATTCGACCTTGGCGAACAGCTTTGCGAAAGCCTTTTGCAGTTCGAAAGTGTTTGGGAAAAGGAAGGCATCCGCATCGAGACGGAGATCGCCGAAAACGTCACCGTAAAGGCGGACGGCGAGCTTCTTGCCCTGGTGTGGAACAATCTGCTTTCCAACGCCTTTAAGTTTACCCCTTCGGGAGGGACGGTCTCCCTGACCCTTACCGCCACGGCACGTCACGCGGTGGTGAAGGTGAAGGACACGGGATGCGGCATGACCCCCGAGGTAGGCGCTCACATTTTCGAGAAATTCTACCAGGGAGATACCTCCCGCGCCACCCGGGGCAACGGTCTTGGCCTTGCATTGGTGAAGCGGGTGGTGGATATTCTCCGCGGGGAGATCTCCGTGGAAAGCACCCCCGGTGTGGGCAGTACCTTCACCGTGCGGATCGGGAGGGCGCCTCATGAAGATGCCTAAGCTACTGCGGGGCATTTTGTTCCCGCCCACGTGGCTTTGTTGGCTGTTGCTTCCCCTTGCGGGAGGCCTGATGGGAGCTTCCATGCTCTTGGCGGGGCCTGAGTCCCTCTATACCGTCCCCTGGTACGTTCTGGCGGCCTATACTCTCACGGTGTGGTGTTTCCGCATCCCCCATATCATCGGGTTCTGGCAGGCTTTTAAGCGGGGAAACAGGTACATCCTCCGCTGGCAAGCCGATCCGAGACTGCGGGTGCGGATCTCCCTGTGGTTCTCCTTGGGGATCAATCTGGCTTACGCCGTATTGCAACTGGGGCTGGGGTTCACCCACCGTTCCTTCTGGTTCTTTTCTCTGGCGGGGTATTACCTGTCCCTGGCGGCCATGCGTATCTTTTTGGCGCGGTATATGGGGAAGAACCTTCCCGGGGAAAACCCGTGCTTGGAATGGAAGAAATACCGTGCCTGCGGCGTGGTCTTTTTGGTAATGAACCTGGCCATCTCCTTGATGATCTTCTTCATGGTGTATTGGGGCAGGACCTTCCGCCATCACGAGATCACTGCCATCGCGTTGGCGGCGTACACCTTCACCGCCATGACTCTCGCCATTGTGAATCTGGTGCGTTACCGCAAGTATCAAAGCCCCGTGTTCACCGCCTCCAAGTGTATCAGCCTGGCGGCGGCCTGCGTATCCATGCTCACCCTCACCACCACCCTTCTTACCGTGTTTGACCGCGGGGAGATGGATCTCTTTGGAAAGAAGCTGCTTCTGGGATTGACGGGAGGCGCCGTTTCCTTGGTGATCCTGACCATGGCGGTGTTTATGATCGTTCAAAGCGTTCAAAAGCTGAAAAAAGGAGGCTTATCAAAATGAGCCAAGAAAAAGAATCCTTTACCTATACCTATTCCGCAAAGGAGCAATCGGAGATCCTAGCCATCCGCAAGAAATACGCCCCTGCAGAGGAGGAGACTCCCTTACAGCGGATCCGCCGTCTGGACGCTTCCGTGGGGAACAAGGCACGGGCGGTGGCCCTCACCCTGGGTGTGATCGGGGCCTTGATCCTGGGCTTTGGCATGAGCCTGGCCTTGTCGGAGCTGGCGGACTTCTTTGGGCTCACCCGGGAGATGGGGATGCTCATCGGGATCCCCGTGGCGTTGCCGGGAATCGCTCTGATCTGCCTGGCCTACCCTGTCTACAACCGCGTTCTGCAAAAAGAAAAGGCCCGTGTGGCCCCGGAGATCTTAAGACTCACGGAGGAATGGATGAAATAACGAAAACGGCTTGCCGCGTGCAAGCCGTTTTTTATCGTCATTCGTCCTCTTCGTTATACTCTGCGTTCCGCAGGGAATACAGCTCCCGTTGGTCGCAGTAGGAGGTCAAAGCGTTTTGGTACGCCTCCTCGGAGATATTGCCGTGATTGGCGGTCGTGGCGGAATAGACCTCCTCTACGTCTCCTTCGGGCGCGAAGGCAAGGAAGCAATCCACCGCCTCCATGCGGATCGTCCGTACCGTTTCCCCCATGGGATTCCGGTAGGGCTCTCCATAGCCGCGGGCATAGTTTTCCGCCTTGCGGTAGGCCTCCTCAAAGGAATCTGCCTTGACACGCAGGATCAGCTCCTCGTAGCAGTAACGTGCGGGCTCCCCCACGCCGATGGTACGAAGGATCTTAACGCCGTAGAGCATAAAATGTCACCTCCTGTTTTTTACAGTATACCCCCCGGGCAAAGAATTGTCAAGAGGGTGGTCTTGATACGGCCTTACGGTCGGTGATATGCCAAGCCTTCGACTTATCAATCCTTCGGATTGGGAAAAAAAAGAACGAAGCAAACGCTTCGTTCTGTTTCACTGGTGCGGCTGATGGGACTTGAACCCATACGGAGTACTCCACACGCCCCTCAAACGTGCGCGTCTGCCAATTCCGCCACAGCCGCAGACCATATTCTACGCGCTTTTCCACGGGGGAGCGAGGTCACTCTCCAAACGCGCAAAAACTATTATACACAAATATTCTATTTTGTCAAGGCTTTTGCGGAATTTTTACCTAAAAAAGTTTTCTG
>JAFXBC010000032.1 GCA_017516825.1 Clostridia bacterium
AATGCCTGCAGACCGATACCGATGGCAGCAGCGGCGTCAGCAGCCTTGGTGCAACCCTTCTTGATTGCGATTGCCGCGCCAACGACGTATGCCCACTTTGCGTTCTCGAAGCAGATGGGCTGAGTTTCTTCTACGATCTTGTAGGG
This sequence comes from Clostridia bacterium, assembly GCA_017516825.1. Classification (GTDB taxonomy): domain Bacteria; phylum Bacillota; class Clostridia; order Oscillospirales; family CAG-382; genus Coliplasma. The sequence continues at coordinate 147 of JAFXBC010000032.1, forward strand.
GTCAATACCCTTGGCGTCGCAGATTTCCTTACATTCATCGATGGAGGAAATGCCAAATTCTTTCAGAGCGGCGAGAATCTTCGCTTCGCGTCTTTCGTAACCTTCAAACTTTGCCATTGTCGTATATCCTCCTTCAATTATTCTTTACGGGGGTCAATGTACTTAACGGCGTCAGCAAATCTGCCGTAAGTGCCCTTGGCCTTCTCGTATGCTTCGTTGGGTTCCATACCCTTCTTGATGAAGTCGGTCATCTTACCCAGGGAAATGAATTCGTAGCCGATCACCTGGTCGTCTGCGTCCAGAGCCATTCTGGTGCAGTAGCCCTCGGTCATTTCCAGATAACGAACGCCCTTGGTCTTGGTGCCGTACATGGTACCAACCATGGAACGAGCGCCCTTACCCAGGTCTTCCATACCGGCACCGATCACGAGACCGCCCTCGGAGAATGCGGACTGGGTTCTGCCGTAAACGATCTGCAGGAACAGCTCGCGCATAGCGGTGTTGATGGCGTCGCACACCAGGTCGGTGTTCAGCGCTTCCAGAATGGTCTTGCCGGGAAGGATCTCAGCGGCCATTGCGGCGGAGTGGGTCATACCGGAGCAGCCGATGGTCTCCACCAGTGCTTCCTCGATGATACCGTTCTTAACGTTCAGGGACAGCTTGCAGGCACCCTGCTGGGGAGCACACCAGCCAATACCGTGGGTATAGCCGGAAATGTCGGCAATCTGTTTTGCCTGCACCCACTTGCCTTCCTCGGGCAGAGGAGCGGGACCGTGGTTGGGGCCATTCTTGACTACGCACATTTCAGCAACTTCATTGCTGACTGCGTACTCGTAAGTCTCATTGCTCATGTTGTATATCTCCTTTTATTTTGGTATCGAATAGTATATTCGCTTACGCGATGATCTCGCCGAAGACTTCTCCGGAAAGAGCCGCCGCATTTGCCTCGTCGGTGTCCAGGTGAACTGCGGGAGCAAAGTTGGGGTTCACACGAACAACAACTTCACCGAAGGTCAGACCTCTTTCGCCCTCAACCTTTACGGAAACGATCTGCTTGTCCTTCAGACCCATCTCCTCAGCGGTAGCGGTATCCAGATGTACGTGGCGCTTTGCGGCGATCACACCCTTGGTGAGCTCGACCTCACCTGCGGGGCCGACCAGCTTGATGCCTGCGGTGCCGTCGATGTCACCGGATTCACGGATCTCGGCGTTCACGCCAAGAGTTCTGGCGTCGGTAAGGGAGATCTCAACTTGAGTCTCCTTGCGAACGGGTCCGAGGATCAGTACGTTGTTGATAGCTTTCTTGGGGCCCACCAGATTCACTCTCTCGTTGCTGGCAAACTGCCCGGGCTGGGAGAGCATCTTCTTGATGGTCAGTTCCTGTCCTTCGCCCAGCAGGATCTTCAGATCCGCTTCGGAAAGATGAACGTGTCTTGCGGAAGTTTCGACAATAACTTTCTTCATAAAACAATACCTCCATAATTTTCTTTTTTGATTATACAACAAGAAAACAAAAAAGTAAATATATTTTTCTATAAAATTTTTATTGAAAATTCGTTTCTTATGTGTTATAATACAAAATATAGTAATATAAATCGGCCGCAGGGGCTACTTTTTGTTGTTTTGGGCAGATCAAGCTTCCCTGCGCCTATCAGATATGAGGTGTTCAATTTATGGAAATGAACGAAACGAAAAAAGTCGTCCTGTCCGGCATTCAGCCCTCCGGCACTTTGACTCTGGGTAACTATCTCGGCGCTCTCCGCAATTGGGTGAAGGTTCAGGATGAATACGATTGCTATTATATGCTGGCGGATCTCCACGCCATCACCGTACGCCAGGTACCCGCGGAATTGCGTCAGAACTGCTTCAAGACTGCCGCTATCTACCTGGCTGCGGGCATCGATCCCGCCAAGAGCACGCTGTTTTTGCAAAGCACCATTCCCGCCCATTCTCAGCTTGCCTGGGTGTTGGATTGCTACGCCATGATGGGTGAGCTGAACCGTATGACCCAGTTCAAGGATAAATCCTCCCGCCACGCCGATAATATCAACGGCGGCTTGTATACCTATCCCGTGTTGATGGCGGCGGATATCCTGCTGTACCAGGCAGATCTGGTCCCCGTTGGAAGCGACCAGCTTCAGCATCTTGAGCTTACCCGCGACATCGCCACCCGCTTCAACCACGCATACAGCGAGACCTTCAAGATCCCCAAGGGGCTGACCACCCAGACCGGCGCCCGTATCATGTCTCTCTCCGACCCTACCAAGAAGATGAGTAAATCCGAGGTAGGGGATGGCACCATTTTCATGCTGGACAGCAAGGACGTAGTGATCCGCAAGATCCGCAAGGCCGTCACCGATTCCGATGGGGAAGTCCGTTATGCGGAAGGCAAGCACGGTATCAACAACCTGATGAGTATTTACAGCGCCGTTACCGGCAAGACCTTTGAAGAGATCGAATCCGAGTTTGCCGGCAAGGGATACGGAGACTTCAAGCTCGCCGTCGGTGAAGCCGTGGCAGACGAGCTGGCTGTTCTCCAGGGTGAATATCAGCGCTACATGACCGATAAGGCTTATATCAACGATATTCTCATCAAGGGCGCGGAGAAAGCCTCTTATATCGCCCGCAAGACCTTATCCAAGGTCTACCGCAAGGTGGGCTTCTACGATCCCACGAAATAATATTTTCGAAAGTTAAAGGATTGGTTTATGGCGAAGAAGACAGAAGATTACGGCAGTCAAAGCATTTCCATGCTGAAAGGTGCCGACCGCGTACGGAAGCGTCCCGCCGTCATTTTCGGCTCGGACGGTTTGGAAGGATGTCAGCACTCCTTTTTTGAGATCCTTTCCAACTCCGTGGACGAGTTCCGCGAGGGCCACGGCAAGGTGATCAACGTAACCGTAGATGCCGACCGTGTCATGACCGTTGAGGATTTCGGCAGAGGCGTTCCTTTGGATTGGAACGAAAAGGAACAGCGTTATAACTGGGAGCTTGTCTATTGCGAGCTGTACGCCGGCGGTAAATATAACAACGCCGAGGGCGGTGCATACGAGTTTTCTCTCGGACTTAACGGCCTGGGCGCATGTGCCACCCAGTACGCCTCCGAATTTATGGAGGTCATTTCCTACCAGAAGGGCGTGCAGTACAGCATCTCCTTCCGTAAGGGTGAGCCCGTAGGTGAGCTGGTAAAGGGTACCTGTCCCAAAAACAAGAGCGGCACCGTCGTCCGTTGGAAGAGCGACGCCGAGGTGTTCACCGATACCGCCATTCCCTACGATTTCTTCTACCGCACCATGAAAAAGCAGGCGGTGGTCAACGCCGGTCTGACCTTGAATCTCCATTGGGAGTCTCCCGACGGTACCGTAGAACAGCAAAGCTTCTATTACGAAAACGGTATCTCCGACTATATGTCCGAGCTTGTAGGGGATACGGGTATGACTCCCATTCAGCAGTATTCCTGTGAGCGTGTGGGCAGAGACCGTCCCGATAAGCCGGATTACAAGCTGAAGATCGATTTCGCCTTCTGCTTCTCCAACGAAGTGAATCTGCTGGAGTACTACCACTGTGCTTCCTTCCTGGAATACGGCGGATGTCCCGACAAGGCCGCAAAGGCCGCCTTCGTTTACGCCGTGGATAAATACTGCTCCGAAAAGGGCAAGTATTCCAAGAACGAGACAAAGGCAACCTTCGACGATATCAAGAATTCTCTCGTTCTGGTGGTGAACTCCTTCTCCACTCAGACCTCCTACGAAAACCAGACAAAAAAGGCCATCAATAACCCCTTTATCACCAAGGCTATGACGGAGTTCTTCAAGCAGTCTCTGGACGCTTATTTTGCCGAGAACCCCGCCTTTGCCGATAAGGTCTGCCAGCAGATCCTTGTGAACAAACGCTCCAGGGAATCCGCGGATCAGATGCGAACCAACATCAAAAAGAAGCTGACCGCTCCGGTCGACAACTTTGCCAATTCCGTGGAGAAATTCGTCAACTGCCGCTCCAAGGATCCGGACGTTTGCGAGCTTTACATCGTGGAGGGCGACTCCGCTCTCAGTAGCTGTAAGCTGGCCAGAAACGCGGAATTCCAGGCCATCATTCCCGTCCGCGGTAAGACGTTGAACTGCTTGAAGGCTTCCCCCGAAAAGGTGATGAAAAGCGATATCATCCTTGATCTGATCAAGGTCATCGGATGCGGCATGGAAATGAAGCCGCAGAGAGGCAAGAATCTTTCCACCTTCGACCTTGACCAGCTCCGCTGGAACAAGATCATCATCTGCACCGATGCGGACGTGGACGGCTATCAGATCCGTACCTTGATCCTGACCTTGTTCTACAGCCTGCTTCCCACCCTGATTCGCGAAGGCAGAGTTTATATTGCGGAGACCCCACTCTACGAGATCAATTGTAAGGACGAGACCTACTTTGCCTATAATGAATCGGAAAAACAGCAGGTGCTTGCCAAGCTGGAGGGAAAGAAGTTCACCATCCAGCGTTCCAAGGGTCTTGGTGAAAACGAACCGGAAATGATGTCCCGCACCACCATGCACCCCGCCACCAGAAGATTGATCCGCATCATGCCCGAGGACGAGCAAAAGACCTACGAAATGTTTGACGTTCTTCTTGGTGATAACCTCCCCGGCAGAAAAGAAATGATCGCCACCTACGGCGCAAAATACTACGATCTGGCCGACGTGTGATTTGAGAGGTGAAGTATGGCTAAAAGAAAAAAGACTACCGAAGCTCCCATCGTCGCAGCAGATCCCATTGACGTTCGCATTACCGAGGTGCTGGAAAGCAACTATATGCCCTACGCCATGAGCGTCATCGTTTCCCGTGCCATTCCCGCCATTGATGGTTTCAAGCCTGCCCACAGAAAGCTCCTGTATACCATGTACCGCATGGGCCTTCTCACCGGAGGTACCACCAAGTGTGCCAAGGTGGTGGGTCAGACCATGATGCTGAACCCTCACGGCGACGCCTCCATCTACGAGACCCTCGTTCGTCTGACCACGGGGCGCGAAACCCTTTTGCACCCCTTCATCGAATCCAAAGGCACCTTCGGCAAGCATTATTCCGACGATGCCTTTGCGGCCTCCCGTTACACGGAATGTAAGCTTGCCAAGATCTCCGAGGAGATCTTCGACGGCATCGACAGGGATGCGGTGGATATGGTGCCAAACTACGACAATACCACCACCGAGCCTGCGATTTTGCCCACCTCCTTCCCCAACATTCTGGTTTCTCCCAACAACGGCATCGCCGTGGGTATGACCAGCACCATTTGTTCCTTCAACCTTCGGGAGATCTGCGAGGCCACTATTCGCTTTATCAAGGAGCCCGATTTTGACGTGGAGCAGCTTTTGGACGTGGTCAAGGGCCCGGATTTCTCTACCGGCGGTCTTCTGATCTATAACCGTGACAAGCTTCGCGACATCTATACCAACGGCAGAGGCTCCGTCTCTATCCGTTCCCGCTTTGAATTTGACCCCAAGGCCAACCGTATCGAGATCACCGAGATCCCCTATACCACCACGGCAGGGAAGATCAAGGACGCCATCGTAGATCTGGTGAAAAGCGGAAAGATCAAGGAGATCAACGACATCCGCGACGAGATCGACATCAACGGTCTCCGCATCGCCATTGATCTGAAGAAAAACACCGACGTGGAAAAGCTGATCGCCCGTCTGAACAAGGCCCACATCTTAGAGTGTGATTTCTCCTGCAACTTCAACGTTCTTGTTGGTGGCGTTCCCCAAACTCTGGGTATTCTCGAGATCCTGGATGAATGGGTAGCTTTTCGTGTGGAATGCCTCCGCCGCAACTATATTTACGATCTTTCCAAGAAGAGCGACAAGCTCCATCTGTTATACGGTCTGCGTGAGATCCTGCTGGACATCGATAAAGCCATCCGCATCATCAGGGAAACGGAAAACGACAAGGACGTTATCCCCAATCTAATGGTAGGCTTCTCCATCGACAAGATCCAGGCGGAGTTCGTAGCGGAGATCAAGCTTCGCAACCTCAACAGAGAGTATATTATCAACCGCATCGACGAGATCGAGGATCTGGAAAAGGAGATCGAGGATCTCAAATCCCTTATCTCCAGCGATAGACGGATCAAGACCGTCATCTGCAAGCAGCTTTCCAAGATCGCCGAGAAATACGGCAAACCCCGCAAGACCCACATCCTGGATCAGAGCGAGCTGAAGGTGGTAGACCTCACCGAAACGGTGGAGGATTACCCCTGCGTTCTGTTCTTAAGCCGCGAGGGCTACTTCAAGAAATGTACACCCGCCTCCCTTCGCGGCAGTGACGTGCAGAAGTTCAAGGAGAACGACGGACTTCTGTATAAGCAAGAGATCTCCAACGGCTATGAATTGCTGTTCTTCACCGATAATGCTCAGGTCTATAAATCCCGCATGAACGATTTCGACGATTGCAAGGCCTCCGCTTTGGGCTCCTACGTTCCCGCCGTTTTGAATTTCGAGCAAAACGAACGCGTAGTCGCCGTCGTACCGTTGAAATCCTACGAGGGTTCTCTCGTTGTATTCTATGAAAACGGTAAGGCCGTTCGTATTCCTCTTGATTCTTATCAGACCAAGACCAACCGCAAAAAGCTTACCAACGCACTGGCCTCCGGCATCCGCGCCGTGGGTGTGTTCCAATCCCGCAAGGGCGGGGAATACTTCCTGCAGTCCGACGACGGTAGAGCGCTTTTGGTCAAGGAAGAACAGATCGTTGAAAAATCCACCCGCTCCTCCTCGGGGTCTTCCGTGTTCACCTTGAAGAAGGGCGCGAAGCTGATCTCCGCATCAATCTACGATCCCATGGAGATCCCCTTGGAAAAGCCGGGCCGTTATCGCAAGTCCAACCTGCCTGCCACCGGCGTCACCTGTACCCTGGCAGAAAAAACTCAAATTTAACCTTGACAGAGTCTCCTCTGTTGGTGTATAATAACACGTTAAGATCCTACCGCAGCTCTTTCCTGCGGAAATTCAACGAAAGGAGCGGCTACTACCGTGAAAAGCAAAGTGCAGAAATGGCTTGATTCCATCATTGCCTTCGTCATTCTCGTTCTTGCGACCTTAACCATCTTTCGGTTTTCCGTTATGGTCGGTCTGTTCTTTTCCGTGATCTGTGTTTTATACGGGATCTTTGTGATCCTGCGGACTCCCGGCGGCCGTTTTCACCTGTTCCGCTATCGTACCGGCGTCATCAGCACCGTGTTGCCCAACATTCTGAAATCCATCGACGCTCCCGTTCTGGTAGTGGGTGAGGGGGATAAGATCATCTGGGCCAACAAGCGGTTCGAGAATCTGAAGGAGCTTTCCTCATACGTCACATTGCCCTCCAGTGATAAGATCTTTGACGGCACCTTTACCTACGAGCGTATGGAAAACGCTTACGTTTCCGAAAACGAGACCTTTGAGTTCGAAAACGGAGACGGTCTGTTCCATGTTCGCATCATCGAACTTCATACCAAGAGTAAGAAGTATTACGCCGCTTTTTTGATGGATGCTTCCAGAGAATTCGCTTTGAAACAGCAATTGAAGGACAGCAACGTCCGTTTGGCGTATATCGCCGTGGATAATGCTTCCGAGCTTTCCCAGAACAGCGACGAGACCTTCCGCCTCACCTCCGCAAAGATCAACCTGGCCCTCACCGAATGGGCCAAGAGCATCGACGCCATACTTATGGAATATGAAGACGGGAAGTTCATCATGCTCTTTGACCACCGTTATATCGCGGAAATGGCCGAGGAGAAGTTCTCTATCATCGACACCGTTTCTCAGCTGTCCTCCGGCAATTATACCCTGCCTCTTACCATTTCCATCGGCGTATCCGAGGAAAGCGGCAGTTTGGCCGAAAAAGAAAACAGCGCTTTGTCCGCGTTGCGTATTGCCTTCCAGAAGGGCGGTGCCACAGCAGTTGTCAAGACTGCCGACGGCTATCTCAGCTACGGCGGCAAGACCAAGTCCGTTCAGAAGCAGACTGCCATCCGTTCCCGTATCTGCCGCGATCTGCTGGTGGATAACATCCGCACCAGCAGTAACGTCCTGGTCATGGGACACAGACGTCCCGACTTCGACTCCATTGCCTCCAACATCGGTATCGCCAAGCTTGCCGCCTTCCTTGGGAAGGAAGTGAACATCGTTACCGATATCGACGAGGTGAACATCGCTCCCGCGTTCCGCATGCTGAAGCCTCTGCCGGAATACGAGACCATGTTCGTGGATGCCCGCCGCGGTATGGACCTGATGACGCCCTACACCCTGCTGATCATCACCGACGCCTCCAACCCCGGCAACTTCTTTGCGGAGGATCTTTACCGCAGCGCCCAGCGGGTGATCGTCATTGACCACCACACCCTGGATAAGCATTTGGATGAGAACGTTCTCACGCCTACGAATATTGACCCCAACGCCTCCAGCGCCTCCGAGTTGGTTTGTGAGATCCTGGAGCTTTCCGTTCCTGACGGATATCTGCGTGCTGAGGAAGCACAGCTGATGCTCATCGGTATTTTGCTGGATACCCAGTTCTTTGCCAGAGACACCGGCTCCCGTACCTTCCGCGCCTGCTCTTATCTTCGCATGGCGGGTGCAGATCCCGCAAAAGCCAAGCTGCTGTTCAAGACCGACCTTGCGGAATTCGACCGCATCGATCGCTTCGAGCAGATGAAATACGTGTTCCGCGATGATTTCATGATCTCTTATTACGACGGTGAGCCGGACCAGAACAACATGGTTGCCGCCGCAAAATCTGCGGAGCGTTTGGTCAATATCAACGGGATCGTAGCTTCCTTCGTTCTGTATACCCTTGATTCCGGCATCAGCCTTTCCGCCCGTTCCGACGGTACCTTCAACGTCGTGAACATCGTCAGCCGTCTGGGCGGCGGCGGTCACTTCCAATCTGCAGGCGCTCGCTTGTTCAAGGACGGACAGCCTGTCACCGACATGACCGAAGCTCGCAAGATGCTGGAAGACGCCATTGAAGACTATTTGAATACTTGATCCATTCAGAAAGGATGGTTTACCCATGAAAGTTATTTTGTTGCAAGACGTAAAAGCCCAGGGCAAAAAAGGAGAAGTGATCAACGTCTCCGACGGTTATGCCCGCAATTTCCTGTTCCCCAAGAACCTGGCCAAGGTTGCCGACGCACAGGTGCTTACCGAGCTGAAGAACCGCGAGGAGGCAAACGCCTTCCGCGAGGCTGAAGACCGCAAGGCCGCTTTGGAGCTGAAGGCTAAGCTTGACAAGGTGGTTTTGAATTTCCAGACTACCGGTGGTGCAGACGGCAGACTCTACGGCGCCATCACCACCAAGGATATCAGCGAAAAGCTGGATTCCGAGCAGAAGATCAAGATCGACAAAAAGAAGATCGAGCTGGGCAACATCAAGGTAGCAGGGGAGTACACCGCAGACGTCAAGATCTATCGCGACGTTTCCGCTACCATCAAGATCGTTGTAAAAGCGTAATCACGAAAAGCCTTTATAAGAGAGGAAGTGAAAAGTTTCATGGCAGAGTTGGATTCCATTCGAAGAATGCCGTATTCCATCGAGGCAGAGCAGGCCATCCTCGGCGCTGTGATCGTGGATCCTCAAAAGTATGACGAGGTCTCCCAACTTTCCCCGGAGGAATTCTATCTAGAACAGCATAAGCAGATCTTTTCCGCCATGCACTCTATGTTCCTCGAAAGCAAGGATATCGACCTGGTGACCCTTATCGAGACCCTGACGAAAATGGGAACGTATACCGAGGGGGACGCCGCAAAGTATATCAAATTGCTTGCAGACCTGGCCGCCCGTGCCTCCAACGTCGGGGAGTACGCCAAGATCGTTCGGGATAAAGCCCTGCTTCGTATGCTGATCGATGCCTCTGCTGATATCTCCGACCGCGCATACAGCGAGATCGGTGAAGTCTCCGAGGTGCTGGAGCTTGCAGAGCGCAGGATCTACGAGATCTCCGATAACAAGTACAGCAAGAATTTTGAGCACGTTCGGGATGCTATTTTGCAAAACTATAACACCCTGAATATTTTGAAGAACGACCCCGAATCTCTTACCGGCCTGCGTACCAATTACGAGGGGCTGGACAGAGTTTTGATCGGCTTGGGTGCAGGTGATCTCGTCATCGTCGGCGCCCGTCCCGGTATGGGTAAGACCAGCTTCTGTTTGAACATCGCCTGCAACGTTGCCAAGAATTCCGGTAAGGAAGTAGCCATCTTCTCCCTGGAGATGACTTCCGAACAGCTTTCCTCCCGTCTTTTGTGCTCCGAAGCTTTGGTAGACAGCAAATGTATGCGTACCGGCAAGCTGGACCCCGACGAATGGAAACGCCTTGCGGAGGCCGCATCCGCGCTTTCCGCTACGGATATCTGGATCGACGATACCTCCGAGATCACCGTTGCCGAAATGAAATCCAAGCTTCGTAAGCTGAAGAATCTGGGCCTCATCGTGATCGATTACCTTCAGCTGATGCACGGTGACAAATCCACCGACAACCGCGTTTTGGAGGTTGCCAACATCACACGTTCCTTAAAGATCATGGCAAAGGAGTTCGGTGTTCCGATCATTCTTTGCTCACAGCTTTCACGTGGTCCCAAGGATCAAAAGGAAAGCAAAAAGCCCGCTCTTACCGATCTGCGCGACTCCGGTGCCATCGAGCAGGACGCCGATATCGTTCTGTTCCTGTACCGTTCCGAGTATTACACCGCCGCAGAGCGTTCCACCGATGAAATGTCTGACCATGAGATCTGTGACTGCATCGTTGCAAAGAACCGTCACGGCTCCACAGGTACCGTAAAGCTTGCCTGGTACGGCAGACATTTCCGATTTGTCACCTCCGATGACCGCGATGAAGCACCTTCTGAATAAAACCGTAGAAGCCCTTCGTAAGCACAACATGCTTGGCGAGGGTATGAATGTCTGCGTCTGCCTTTCCGGCGGCGCAGATTCTTCTGTATTGCTTCACGTGCTGTTTACCTTAAAGGATCAGCTTGGAATCACCCTTTCTGCTTGCCATTTCCATCACGGTATCCGTGGGGAAGAGGCAGACAGGGATCAAAGTTTCTGCCGCACGCTTTGCCGCGATTACGGGATCCCTTTTTATACCGCAAAGGAAGATCTTCCAACATTGCAGCCGAAAAGCGGACTTTCCATGGAAGCCTTTGCCAGAGAAAAGCGCTACCAATGGTTTGAAGAATTGGGAAAAGCGCATCACATTCACCGTTTTGCCACGGCACACCATCTGGAGGACAACGCCGAGACTGTGCTGTTCCGCGTCATCCGCGGTACCACGGTTGCAGGCCTTTCCGGTATCCCTGCGGTACGAGGGAAGTTCATTCGTCCTTTTTTGAACGTTTCGAAATCGGAGATCCTGGAATACGCCTCGGATGCAGCCCTTTCCTACGTGGAGGACAGCACCAACGCTTCCACGGAATATACCCGCAATTATCTCCGCCATACGGTCTTGCCCGCAATGGAGAAGGTGAACCCATCCGTTTCGGAATCTCTTACCAGGCTTTCTAAGTATGCTTCTGCGGATGAAGCCTTCCTGCAGACCCTTCTGCCTCCCTTTGAGGAAAAACAGAACGGCAAAGACCTACCTACTGCTCTTTTGCAAAGAACTGTTGCCCGTAATCATCAAATGATCACGGGTACCGGATTATGTTATCAACATTTGGATACAATAATTGAGGCGATTGTCTCCGGCTGTCATACACGGATCACGCTTTCCGACGGCTATGAATGTGTGATCGCAGAAGGTAGATTTTCTTTCGTGAAGCATACCGAAGTTCCGCCCGAAGCCCTTTTGCCGGGTGTTTTGGATCAGCCCGTGCATTTTCTCTGCGGCGGAAAAGTGTTGATTTCCTCGTCGGAATACTTCCCGCAAAAAAATGTTTACAATTTATCAACAGAGATTCCCTTGTCTTCAAAGGGAATTTGTGGCATGATTCGCTATAGGTCAAGATGTCCCGGTGATCGTCTGCGTCTCCGCGGTGTCAACCGAAGCGTAAAAAAGCTTATGTCCGAATCCCGCGTTCCCATCTCCCTCAGAGAGCTCCTTCCCGTGCTTTGCGACGATCACGGCGTCATCGCCGTTCCCTTCGTAGGCGTTGCGGATCGGGTGTTTCCGGGGGATGAGGAAGCCGACAGGCTGATTCGAGTCTATATTGCCGAAAACGGCGTATGAAAGGTGGTTGAATGCCTATGAAGAATAACGGTAAGTCATTTATTATCCTGATCGCTGTGGTGGTGGCCATGGTCCTGGTGGTAAGTATGCTTCTTTCCGGAGCAGGTGCCAAAGAAGTCACTTACAGCGAAATGCTGACCATGTTCCGTGGTGAACAGGTAGTTCAGTTTGAGGTTGCAAAGGATAACACTTTGACCTTTAAGACCGCAGACGGTGCTTTGTATTATCATTCTCTCCGTGACGTAGGTTTGTTCTACGAGGATCTGGGTGATGAGATCAGCCGTCAGCTGGAAAAGGGAACGCTTAAGGAATTCAACTATGAATCCACCGCCGTTTCTCTCTGGGTCCAGTTGTTTCCTTATATCATCGTCATCGGTGCATTCTGTTTGGTTTGGTGGCTGTTCATTTCCAAAACCTCCAAAAACGGCGCCTCCGGCGGCGGTCTCGGCGGTAGAATGAACTCCTTCAACAAGGCCCGCACCAAGCTTGGCTCCGACGAAAAGAACAAGGTATACTTCAAGGACGTTGCAGGTGCCGACGAAGAGAAGGAAGAGCTTCGCGAGGTCGTTGAGTTCTTGAAGAATCCCAAGAAATTCTCCGATCTGGGTGCAAGGATCCCCCGCGGCGTTTTGCTGATCGGCCCTCCCGGTACGGGTAAGACCCTGCTTGCCAAAGCGGTTGCAGGGGAAAGCGGCGTTCCCTTCTACTCCATTTCCGGTTCCGACTTCGTGGAAATGTACGTGGGCGTGGGCGCATCCCGTGTCCGCGACCTTTTCGAGACTGCAAAGAAGACTGCTCCCTGTATCGTCTTCATCGACGAGATCGACGCTGTGGGTCGTCACAGAGGCGCAGGCCTGGGCGGCGGTCACGACGAACGCGAGCAGACCCTGAACCAGTTGCTTGTGGAAATGGACGGCTTTGGAGTGAACGACGGCGTTATCGTGATCGCCGCCACCAACCGTCCCGATATTCTGGACCCCGCTTTGATGAGACCCGGCCGTTTTGACAGACAGGTCACCGTTAACTTCCCGGATCTGAAGGGAAGAGCGGCCATCCTCCGCGTTCATGCGAGAAACAAGCCCATCGGGGACGACGTAGATCTGGAAACCGTTGCAAAATCCACCGTTGGTATGACCGGTGCGGATCTTTCCAATGTCTTGAACGAAGCAGCTTTGCTCGCCGCCCGTCGTAAGAAGACGGTGATCAACATGAAGGAGATCGAGGATGCCACTCTGAAGGTCATCGTAGGCCCCCAGAAGCGTTCTTTGGTGATCTCCGAAAGCGACAAGCGCAAGACGGCGTACCACGAAGCAGGTCACGCCATCGTTGGTCATTTGTTGCCCACCCAGGATCCCGTTCACCAGATCTCCATCATTCCCAGCGGCCATGCCCTTGGTTATACTCTGGCTCTCCCCGAGAACGATAAGACCAGTGTCTACCGCAACGAGATGAAGGAAAACATCGCCATGCTGTTGGGCGGCAGAGTTGCCGAGGCTTTGGTGATGGACGATATCTCCGGCGGTGCGTCCCACGATATCCAGCGTGCCACCGAGATCGCCCGTAAGATGGTGACTCGCTACGGTATGAGCGAAAAGCTGGGCCCCATCGTTTACGGCAACACCGACGACAACGTGTTCCTTGGCAAGAGCTCCGGCTTCTCCATCGATTATTCAGAGGAATTTGCCTCCGCCATCGATAAGGAGATTTTCCGCATCGTGACCGAAGGATATCAGCTTGCAGAAAAGCTCCTCAAGGAGAACATGGAGATCCTGCACTTCGTTGCGGATTACCTTGTGAAGCACGAAACCATGGATGCAGAGCAGTTTAAGCTTTGCTTCACCGAGGGCGTCACCGAGGAACAGGTTTCCGCATTGCACCCCGCTGAGCCCGAACCCATCGTAGAGCCTGCCCCTGAAGCCATCGCGCCGGAAGGGAAGATTCCTGTGATCGAGCCCGAGGACGATAGCGACTTTTCGTAAAAAGAAAACAGGAGGTGATAGGCTATTACCTCCTGTTTTGAATCATTACCCATCAAGTTGTCAAAACTTTTCTCAAACATCGTTTGAAAGAAAGGAATGTTCATAAATATGGCTGAAAACAAGAACGATCTGTTCTCCGAAAACGAAGATCTTGTTTCCTTAAACGAGGAAGAAGTGGATCTGAAGGACGACCTTGACGAGGAAGAAGACGATAACAACGAAGGTGGCCTCGGTGGCAAAAACATCTTCTTTCTTGCACTGATCCTGATCCTTGCCGTGGGTGTCATCGCCTTTATGATGATTGCCATGCAGAAGGGCGACGGTGACGCCTCCTCCGAGGAAGCGCCCTCACAACCCGTTTCCGTTCCCGACGTTTCCGAGGAATCCTTTTTGGAAAACTCTACGGAAGAAACCAATAGCGACATCGAGATCTCTCTGGATGAATCTACCCCCGAGGAACCCTCCGAGGATCCCTCTGCCGACGTCAGCGACGAAGTCAGTGGGGAAGAGCCCGACGAGGAGCCCTTCCACGGCTGGATCATCAATAACATGGGCTATACCTATCTCTACTACGGCGTAGGTGTAGAGCAGTTTAATTACAGCAACAAGACCTTGGGCAAATACACCGATTCTCTCGCGGCTATTGCAGACAAGCTTCCTGCAGGCACCAATCTGTACTGTATGCCTGTCCCCACCCGTATCGGCTTCTTGTACAGCCAGATCTCCAACGAGATCAAGAACCAGGACAATTTCTTCAATTCCTCCCAGGAGGTCTTTATCGACGACGTTGCCTCCTCTCTTTCCGGGAAGATGAACGTGGTAGACGTATTTGCACCCTTCTCAGAAGGCTACGAGAAGGGCTCGGGACTGTATTTCAATACCGATCTGAACTGGACCTCCGACGCGGCCTACCTGGCTTATAAGGAGTTCTGCGCCGCTTCCGGCAATGCCGCCATCACCATTGAGGCTTATGAAACCCAGACCCTGGAAGGCTTCCTTGGCAGCTTCTACAAGGCCACTTTCTCCGAGCATCTGGAAAACAACGCCGATATCTTCCGTTATTATCGGAACGCCGACACCGATGCTTGCAAGGTCACGGTGTACAGAGACGGCTCCTCCTCTAAGAAATACAACCTGGTGAACAACGACCTGTATACCACCTCTGCGGCGTATTCCATTTACCTGGGAACCACCGCACCCTATTTCAAGATCGAATCTCCCTGTACCTCCGGGAAGAAGCTTCTCATCATCGGCGACGGGAGCGTGGCCGCAATGCTGCCTTATCTTATCGCCAACTACACCGAGATCCATTATATCGATGCGGCGTACTATGACGAAGACCTTTCCACCCTTCTTTCCGAAAATCAGTTCACCGACGCGTTGTTTATGACCTACGCCACCAACGCCGTCAAGGGTAATTATCCCGCTCACCTGGAAGCTATGGCAGGAGTGCAGGTCGATGAATAAGCAGATCGTTGCAGGCTTTGTGTCTGTCAAAAGTATTCTGGAATCCAAAAGCCGTGAGGTCTATGGTATCCTTTTGGAGAAGGAACGATTTGATTCCGTTATGCGCTCCACCTTGCGTGCCGCCGAACGTCGGCAATACGAGATGCTGCTATCTTGCGGCATTCCCGTTACATATCTCTCCCCGGAGGAATTTGGGGATGCCGTGCAAGGCTCAACTGCAGGCGGTATTGCCGCAGAGGTAGGGGAGCGCAAATTCCTCTCCCTGGAGGAGCTCTTGGCCAAACAAAACGGCTATTTCGCCATTCTGGACGGCATCGAGGATCCCTTCAACTTCGGTTACGCCCTTCGCTCTCTCTACGCCGCGGGCGTGGACGGCGTCATTCTTCCCGAGCGTAATTTCTTCACCGCTACGGAGACGGTGGTCCGTTCCTCCGCAGGAGCTTCCGAGCTGTTACCCTGCTGTACCGTTCCCGATCTGGCGGAAGCCTGCTCCGTGATCAAATCCCTTGGTATCAAGCTGGTTTCCACCGCCAAGAACGATAAAGCCAAGGACGTTTTCCACACCAACTTCCGCCGTCCGCTGTGCGTGATCTACGGCGGAGAACGTCGGGGCATTTCCGCAGGCGTTATGGAGCAGTGCGATGCCGTTGTGAAGATCAAGTACCCTCGCAACTGCCACTACTCTCTGCCCGCTTGCAGTGCCATCTCCATTCTTTCCTTTGAGATCGGCAGAAAGCTGAACGAATACAAGCGGTGATTCAATCCTTGTAGATGGGAACGTCTCCCACTACTAAGGTTTCAGCAATCAGAACCTCGAGATTCAATGTATCTACGTATTCCCTTAGGGGGGAAAGATACCGTATGGTGACTGCGTAACGGATGGTTACACGGTGCAAGGTCTGGTTGATCCCCGTGCTGGTCAGCTCCGTTTCCACACGATTGGCCACGGTCCCCAGCGTGACGGCGGTCACCGGGATCACGGGCCCCTTTCCCGAAAAATAAGCGACGGACGTCAGATTCCCCAAGGGGATACCGAATCCGTCGCTTTTATATTCCTTCAGCTTCTCCAAAAGCACCATCGTCAAACGGGATGAAAGCAAGGATAAGGGGATAGAGTGGATATGAATGGCCGTAATGCGGTTGGAAGCGTCTTTGGTGATCTCCACGTAATTCCCGTCGTCGTTTTCCATATAGCCGTACAACGCATTCTGAAGCTCCAGAGAAAGGGTGGTCTTTCCCTTGGTTTCCGCAAAAATCTTCATCTCGCTCTCCATATTTCCAAGGAGATACAGCCCAAGGAACCCCAAAAGAATTATCACCACCAACGGTATACACAACCAAAGCTTCCGTTTCAAGATATCGCCTCCCCGGGAAATATTATATGATTTCCGGGGTTACAAAAGAACGAAAAACAGCCTCCCTTTGAAGAGGCTGTTTTCTGTCGCCTATTATCTGTTTTCCAGCTTTTCCTTCAGCTTTTTACGCTTTTTTGCCAGGAGCACGATGAGCGTTCCGGCCAGATCCATCGCAACCAGTACGCCAACGATCAACAGGATCACCGGCAACCCGGATTTGGCTTCCGGCTGTGCAATCACCGCCTTGGCCGCTTCAAAATAGATGGTTGCCGCCTCCGTCTGCAGGGTTACGTCTCCTTCTGCCGTTTGAAGGGTGACCTCAAAGGTATCCTCCTGATCGGCAAAGAAATTGTAATCGTCGTGCAACGGGGAATAGGTGGTCTGTATCATCGACCCGTTTTCGCCGAAGGTGATCAAACGCAGGTATCCTTCGCCGTCCAGGGAGCTTCCGTTTTCCTCGTGCTTGGGATCCGTACCCACCTCTGCGTACTGATAGTCCGAGAGGATCTCCCAAACGTATCTTCCTTCGCCGAATTCCCTCTGCACCCGCTTTGCACCGTGGACGTGCCCGCAAAGAACTGCGGCGATATTGGGATTGGGGGTGATGATCTTCTCGGCGATCTCGTACGCTCTGGAATGGTTATAAGCTCCCGGATCGTTGGGATTGTATACGTAGTTCCCCGTCACGTCCAGGTAGGGATGCACGCAGAGGATCACCGTTCTGTGGGCATACGCCCGACAAACCGCATTCGCCCAAGCGACCGTAAGATCCGTAGCCTCAACACCGTTGGAGAGATACAGGAACAGATAGTCCTCCTCACCGATGGTGATAAGGTCGTAATGGCATCCGTTGTTGTCGGGGGTACCGCCATACCAGAGATTTTGATTGTATCTGCGTTTTCCGAAGTATCGCTTATAGTTGTCCAGCACCGGCGGGGTATTTCCCGTATCGTGGTTACCTGCTAAAACGCCGTTGGGCATCCTGGCTTCGTCCAGGATCTTGTGCACCTTGTTGGCAAACTGCCATTCCTCCGATGCCTTGTTACTGTCGTAATGGGTATCCACGATATCCCCGGTGTGGATCACGTAGCCCGCTTCACCCTTTTGATAAAGCCCGACGCTGTATTCCAGCATTAGCTGATAAACGTGGTTCAGATCCTCGAAATTGGAATAATACTGGGTATCGGTGATCCAGACCACGGTATCGGAAACGGATCTGTAAAGCTTGGGGCTTACGGCAATCTTAACCTCTCCGTTTGAGATAAAACGCTCCTCAGTAACCTCAAAAACGCCTCTCACGCCGCTTTCCGCAACGCCGATCTCATCGTACGCGCCCACAGAATAGTCAAATGCAGAAACGGAGATCAACCCGTTTTCATTGGTGGAGCCGAGATATTCGAAAACAAATCGCTTGCTGTCGCCGATCCGGTAGGTATAGGAAGCGGTACTTCCCTCGATCACGGCGTCTGCCGTCTGCTTTTCCAAGGTCTGATCGATCTCTGCGACGTCCTCGTATAGACGGAATTCCTTGCAGACAACGGAAACGTTCCCGCAAGCATCGGTCGCCGTGACCGTAAGCAAATGCTTCCCCTCAACGATGTAAGAAAGATCATCCCCCGGGAAATACCGCTCTCCGTCAATATCACCGAACAACTTGACCTTCCCGGAAGGATCGCTTGCGGAAAACTGAATGGAATCGGATGCCGTCAAGGCCGTACCGAAGGAAAGATCCAAAGAGATCTCCGGCCCGGTATTATCCACGTTAAAATGCACTTCCTTGATGGTAGCTCCATCCTTCATAACCATTAAAAGATGCTTCCCGTCGGCAAGATGTGTGGTATCAAAGGATGCAATGTAGCTGTCGTCCTGAAAGAGCCGTTTTGCCAGCCCGGTAAATTCAAAGGAGATATAAACTGGAGATTCCGGCGTTGTACCGCCCAGGTTGGTCTCCGCGTCCCAGCCGTCGCCAACGGCGTATACGGTCTGGGGAGAATATGCCTCCCGTACCTCCGTCAGCTCGTCAGAACCTACCACGGGGTAGTGGAGGATCACGTGATCCGGGGTGATCTTAGATCCGTCGGGCAACGTCAAGGTCACCTTGGAGATATTCTGATCGTCAAGATTGTATTGTCCGTATACGACCTTCTCACCGTAGGAAAACCCCTCGGCGGCGGGAACGTATGTCAAAACCACGTCCTCGCCGGTAAACTGCCGCTTTTCAAACTCCATTTCGTATACGGAACCGTTTTGGACGATGGAGGTGAAGGTCTGATCCTCGCAGTGCAGTGTACCCTCTTGGTTATCCATACCGATTGCCGTGAACCCAAGGGTACAGCTCCCAAGGCGGGTGTTTACCTTCGTGTCGTCTACAAAGACCTCCGGCTGTTCGATTCCGGATACGATCACTTCGGCCGTTCCGGCAAGATAGGCACCCTCTTGAAGGCTCACGGAAACCCCATCCTCGGCAAAGACAGCCGCGGAGGTGGGCAGTAACATCAGGCATATCAAAAGGTATGCAAGCAATTTCTTCAAATGCAGATCATCTCCTTACGAATTGTTTTCTACACTATACCATATCTTGTGTGAATTGTCAATCAAAAGCCAGGAGAAGGGCAAGATATTTTCCATCCCTGCAAAGATTTCCTCTTGCAAAAAGGCAAAATCTATGGTATACTGCAGATACAGAATGTATTTGCTGACGCAAAAGGTTTTTCCTGATGCGGAAGGGATGCCATACGACCGTTATAAAGCCTGCTTTTTCGTAGGTTCGTTTTGCGCTCCCTTCTTCGGGAGCGTTTTGTTTTTGCGAAATCAAAAATGGAGATACCTATGGATCAAAGAGTTGCCCTTCTGGCCATCGTGGTGGATGAGCCGGATTCCGCCGAACCGCTGAATAAGCTTCTTTCCCAATACAGAGACTATATCGTAGGGCGTATGGGGATCCCGTACCGTTCCAGAGGGGTGAATCTCATCAGCATCGTGATCGATGCACCTCAGGACGT
>JAFXBC010000001.1 GCA_017516825.1 Clostridia bacterium
ATGATACCACGCATAAGACAAAAGCCATTCGCCGACTTGGCTTCGCACCGCGGTTCCAAAACGACGCTTCAGCGGCGTTTTGCATAGGGCGGAACCGAACGCTGAACGCCGACTTGGTCTCGCACCTCGGTTCCAAAAACGGCTTGTCGTTTTTGATGTCGGCGGTATGAGGTGATAAACGGTATACAGCCATGCGCCGACTTGGCCACGGCTTCTTGTCACCCTGAGCGAAGCAGGCGTGGAATAATGTTGGACCTTAGGTTGCAATGAGAAAAGCCTGCGGAGTCGAAGTTTTGCTTTTTGAAATTGCCCATTGTCTTTGGATATGAAGTTCCTTTTGCGGCAATTTCTAAAAAGCAAAACCGCAAGGGGTCTCCTCAAAGTCTGATCTACCCCTTGAAAGGTAAACTTACATCCTTTATGACAAAACAGTCCCTTCCCCTCGGAAGGAAACATCGGGCGCCCTGCTCTGTCGTATCGGTTCCTTCCTATACAAAACGCCGCTGTTAAGCAAGCAGCCTCGTCTCATCGCCCATCAAATCCCTTTACGGGGAGGCAAATACCCCTTCCCGAAATCGTTCTCGGAAATTTTTCATCTTTTTTTGAAAAACCCCTTGACAAAGGGAGTTTATTGTTGTAAACTGTATGTGAGGTTGACAAAGGCCAACCTTTTGCATGCAAAAATAATATCCATAAAGGAGATCTCCGCTATGAAAGACTTAAAGCTTTGCGAATCCGACTACAGATTTATGTGTGTGATCTGGGAAAACGAGCCCCTGCCCTCCGGCAAGCTGGTTGAGCTGTGCAAGGAACGGCTGGCTTGGAAAAAGCCCACCACCTACACCATTCTCCGCAAAATGTGTGAGAAGGGCTTTGCCGCCAACAACGACACCATCGTTACCTCTTTGGTGCCCAAGGAGGACGTGCAGTCCTTCGCCAGCGAGCATTTCGTGGATCATACCTTCCAGGGCTCCCTGCCTAAATTTTTGGTATCCTTCTTCGGAGAGAAGAAATTGAGTAAGGAAGAAGCCGAGGAGCTGAAGAACCTCATCGACCAACACAAGGAGAACTGAAATGGCCTCCATTTTTGAAACCGTACTGAACATGAGCATGACGGCAAGCGTAGTCATCCTTGCCGTGCTGCTGGTGCGGGTGTTTATGAAGAAAGCACCCCGCAAGTTCTGTTACCTGCTTTGGCTGGTGGTGGCCTTCCGTTTGGTTGTGCCCTTCTCCTTTGAGTCGTCCATCAGCATCTTCAACCTGGGCGGCGATATGCCCGCGGTGGAGATCCCTCAGACGGGAACGTTGGAAGAGATCCCCCAGGAGACCCCCGAGGTGTCCGAGGAGCTTCCCGAGGAAGCGCCCTCTTCCCCGGAGGTGATCGTCCCCGGCGGCACGGAGACCTCACGCCCTGCGGAGGATCTTCCTGAAACGGACAACTCCTATCCCGCCCCCGAGGTTTCTGCTCCCACGGTAGAGCCTCCCGCCGTTTCCCACCCGGAGCCGGAGGAGCCCCAGCTTCCCGATTGGGTGATTCCCGGTATTACCAACCCCGGTAACACGGAGACCTCCCGTCCCCCGGAGGACGTCCCCGGAAACGAGACCTCTCTCCCCGGCACCACCCTGCCGGACACGGAGGTATCTGCCCCTGCAACGGACGTTCCCGTGGCACCTCCCGTTTCTTCTCCCGTAGCGGCTCCCGCCTCGGTGAGCGTTGTGAGCATGGTTCTCACCGCCGTCTGGCTGGCGGGGATCCTGGCTCTGTTGGGCTACAGCCTGGTTTCCTATATCAAGCTGAAGCGCCGTCTTAGCACCGCCGTGCTGCTGGAGGGGAACGTCTACGGCTCCGACCGCATCGACGCACCCTTTGCCCTTGGATTCGCAAGACCCCGTATCTACATCCCCTTTGGGCTGAGTGATTCCGCCAAGGAATACGTTCTCGCCCATGAGAGATACCATCTGAAACGGCTTGACCATATCGTTAAGCCTCTATCTTTCGGGATCCTTGCCGTCCATTGGTTCAACCCCCTTTGCTGGATCGCCTTCAACCGCATGAGTCTGGATATGGAATTGAGCTGTGACGAAAAGGTTCTCCAACGTTACGGAGATGAAACCATGAAGAAGCAGTATACCAAGACTCTGCTGGATTTTGCCACCAGCAAGCAATTCCCTTCCCCCGCACCCCTTTCCTTCTCGGAGGGTGCCTCCGCCAAGACCCGCATCAAGAACGCCCTGTACTGGAAGAAGCCCAAGCTGTGGCTTTCCGTAGTGGCCTTGGTGCTCAGCCTGGTGATCCTGGTTGCCTGCGCGGGCAACGCCATCACAAGCGGCGGTGAGGAAAGCACCCCCGCACCCGAAACCGGTATTTTCACCTTTGAAGAGACCCCCTATCAGTTCACATTCGTTTCCAACGGGGACGGCACCTGTGCCATCACCGAGGTCTACACCGATTTCTATCATAAGGACAATTACGACCTGGTGATCCCCGCTACCTCTCCCGATGGGGACAAGGTGGTAGAGGTAGATCTGAACGGCATGAACACCTTCGAGGAGCTGATCGTTCCCCCGTATCTGTTGCCGGAAACCATGGAAGCGTTGGCAGACACCATTGCCAACTCCGGCGTGGACGGAGCTGCCAGAGCTTCCAAGACCTTCAAGGCGTTCTATATGGACAGCATCTCCCATTGCAAGGATGCCGATCACCCCACCACTGTCTATAACGACCTGGCGTACCCCGACGGCTTGCTTCCCACCGAAAGCGCACAATTTAAGAAACGGGAGCCTTACATCCAACCCGAAGACGTACAGCGCCTGGCAACCATTCTGAAGGAATGCACCGATTACACCGAGGAACAATGCTATAACGACGTTCTGGCGGTGATCGAAATGCTGGAAAAGCTGGAATGGGAAAGCGACGAAAAGCTTGCCCAGTTCAAGCGGGAAGCCGTCAGCTTCTTCTACCGCAACACCCGCCGCATTGACAAGGTGGTTCTCCCCGCCGCAGACGTGAAGGTGCATCAGGGCTTCCTGGGCTTGTCCTACGTCCTTGCCGACGGCACGGCAGTCACCCCCGTTTACGAAAATCCCTTTACCCTGGAGATCGTCACCGCCGAGGAACCCGAGAACGTTTTGACCCTTGACGAAGACGGCAACGAAGTGATCGCCTTCACCTCCTCCCGCCCTGTGAAGGACTTCCATATCCTCACCATCGACATGGCGGATTCCGTTACCGCAGAACCTCATCCCAAGGGCGACTCTATCTTCTACCACAAGGCCTTCACCGAATCCTACAAGCTGCTTTTGGGTGAGAACATCCCCACCCGCGGCATCTCCTTTATAGGCGAGGACGGCAAGACCTACCAATACGCCATTTGCTACGTAGACGGCAAGAGAGGCTCTTACCAACTGGTTTCCCTGGCAGAGCTGGCGGGAGCCGACTTTGAAGAATTCTCCCTTCTGGTGAAGCGTGTGAGCGACAGCACCGCAAGCAAGAAGACCGTATACCTCAGCCATCCTATGATGTCTGACTACGACTACTTCTCCATCACTCCCAACCAGCCCATGACCAACGTGCAGATCTATTCCTTCCAAGCGCAAGATGAGCACACCACCAAGGGCTGGTGGTACGAGGGCGGCGTGGCATCGGACGTGGCAGTCGATCCCAAGGCATCCGTAGTGGAGTTCCTTCCCGTTGCGGAAGGGGAAACCATCTACGTAGGCGCCCACAGCACCACGGTCACGGACACCTGGGGCATCTCCTTCACCGATTACCAAGGCAACAAGCGGTATTTTGCGGTGTTCCCCACCCTGGACGGCAAGCGTCAGGTCATTGAGATGGAGCTGGATCAGACCCGTATGCAGTACCTGCCCAACACCTGCCCCGAGCTGGATTACAGTATGCTGGAGGTAGTGCAGACCTTCACAAGCAAAGTTTTCGTTCTTCACGATCCCAGAGCCGAGGAAAACGAGCAGTACGTTCTTGTGCACAAAAAGTCCGACGGCACCTACGTGGAGATCTTCAGAGCAAGAGAGGGTTTCTATAAGAATGTTTGTGCCGAAACCAACTACCTTGCCTTCAACAACTTTGAGCCGGAATGTACCACGGAAGCCTACGTTTACAACGCTTCCACCGGCAAACTGATAAAGTTGAATCAATCCGTCCTCCCCGAGGAGGAGACCATCTCCTATATGACCTGGTGGGGCAGCCATTCTCTGCTGTTCGTTTCTCAGCTTGATCACGGCACTGTGGTCAAGGGCGGCGAATTGTGGTGCTATAATGCCCAGAAGAACACTTATCAAAAGGTTTTTGACGTGTCCGACAAGCGTTTGCAGATCACCGACGTGGAATTCGTGGATCAAAACGGAACGAGCTGCATCCAAGTCAATGGGGTATATTACGACGAGACCTATAATTTCACGGAAGAGAAGACCTACCTCTTTACCACCTATGCTGTCAACCGGTTTATGGAGAAAAACAAGCAGGGCTACACCCTGTTCCCCGAGGCAGGCCCGCAGGTTCGTCCCTATCGGGAGGGTGATTCCACCAGCTTCAGCAACGCAACCCCCGGCGCTTCCGTTACCAACAAGTATGCGTTGTTCTACGGTCAAGTAGACGACGACATCCTGCTGTGTACCTTCAAGGCAACGGGAGAAGACCCCGCCAAGGGCTGGCTGTATGAATACACCAATACCGGTCGGATCGATGATTTTTGGCTGGACGGCTATGAACCCGAAAGCATAGAAGGCTCTGCCTCCTACTCCGTCACCGATACTTGGGGCTTCTGCATCGACGGTCGATATTACGCCATCATGGAAAATACCGCAAGCGGCGGGGAAAAGCTGGTGGACATCACCGACCAAGTCACAGGCTTGGCGTTGCCCGAGGATCTTTCCCTCCTGTTTGACGATACTGCAAGCCTCTATAAAGACTACCGGGAAATGAACTTCGTAGGCTGGTCCTTGTACCACGTGTACGATTGGGATCAATACTTTATCGTGGAGAAGCCTGTTACGCTGGATATCACGGGAGACATCGCATTGGCTTTCTACAACGTTGAGTCCGAAGAGAGCTACTATTACTATCCCGGTGTTTACCGCTTTGAAAAAGGCAAAGCAGAACCCACCCGGTTCACAATTGACGTGCCCGCATTGCACGCGGCCTACTATACCTACCATCCCGTTACCGATAAGATCGGATATCTGATGGCAATCGAGATCCCGGAAAATAAAAACGGCACGGAATTCCTTGGGCAGGTTCTGAAAACCACCGACGGCGGCTTGACATGGACACTGGTGAGAGAGGGCGGCTATATTACCGGCGGCACCTCCCACGACCCCGTCAATTACAGCACCTTCCTCACGGAGGACTTCGGCGTGATCGCCTTCCTGTGCAATTTTGATACCGATCTGGCAGGTCACGTATACTACACCACCGACGGCGGCGTGAGCTGGCGGTGCATGACAGGCTTGGACAACCTCCCCCGTGATCCGGATGAGGAGTGGAATCTTCGTGGCATCACCCTGGAAAACGGCGTGTATACCATCACCATCAGAGCATGGGGCTATAACCAATTCCTCTACTTCACCTCCACCGATTTGGAGAATTGGGAGCCTGTTCCCCAGGTGTTGTTTAGATTCGCCACGGATGAACAGATCGCAGACACCGAGAACTACACTCATGTTTACGATCCGAAAGCGAAAAACCCTACGTACCAGCTTTTGATCGAGGTGACGGCTCCCATCAAAGATCTCTGCTTTGTGGAGATAGACGAGTCGGAATATAGGCAGTTGGGCGAGACACTTTACGAGATAGGAGACTGCACCCCCGGAACGCCTTTCATCCTTCACACCTACATCAACGATATCCATATCAACCGCGGCTTTTCCTATACCGACGAAAACGGAAACACCCGCTATCTTGCTTTCTCTGAGAGCATGGTGGATGGTACTCTGTCTTTGGGTGAAATCACCTTTGAGGAGCATGAGGAACCCATCTATATTATTGGTGCGACGGATGAACAGATCGCAGACACCGAGAACTACACCCATTTCTACGACCCCAAGGTCGACGGGATATACAAGAGGTACAACGCCCATCTCTTGGTGCAGGTATTCGCTCCTATTGAAAGCTTCCGCT
Source organism: Clostridia bacterium (assembly GCA_017516825.1). Lineage (GTDB taxonomy): Bacteria > Bacillota > Clostridia > Oscillospirales > CAG-382 > Coliplasma. The sequence goes on from JAFXBC010000001.1 coordinate 6,137, forward strand.
TTGAAGCCCTTACCGAAGACGGTCTTGACTATATCCGAGAGACCTTGTACGAAACCAACCTCGTCCCCGGTCAGCCTGTGATCATCCATACCTATATCAACGACGTCATTCCCATCTGCGGGTACTCTTACCTGAACGAGGATGGCGTGCGCGTATACAAAGAGCTCGTTTCCAGCATGAAGTGAGATCCTTGACGAAGTGAAAAAGGGGAATCCATGAAAAAAACAATCATCTTACTCACTATGCTCTGTCTGCTCCTCGCCTCCTGCGGGGAGCAGGCAAAGCCTGCCGAATCCTCTGCACCCGAGGCGGAAAGCAGTGAAACGGCTTCCGAATCCTTGGGGCAAGAGGAAGAACTGCTCGCCCTGCAAGCAGAGCTGAAAGAAGCCAACCAAGACTTAGCCAAAGCAAACCGCCGTATCTCCACCCTGGAAGCGCAGATCGACTCCCTGGCGGCCCGTTTGGAACGTTTGGAGCCCTTGAAGCTGGAAGACCTGCAGCAGGAAGCCCTCCGCCTCACCGCAGAGCTGGAGGACGCCACCGCAGAGCTGGAAGAACAGACACAGCTTGCCGCCTCCCTGCAAGCGGAGGTGACCCGTTTGGAAGCAAATCTGGGAGGCTCCCAACCGTCTTTGATCCTGAGGTCCATTCCCATTGCCATTGACCATCCATCCAACTGGCACAGGTTGCTGCTGGTGCAGGACGAAAAATTCAGAGTAATACTGTATCTCCGTTATCCCGACGGGGAGACGGTGGAAATAACCCGCAAAAACCTCAACAAGGATGGCTACATCGCACCCTCTCCCGACGGGAAGCATATCGCTTATAACAACTATTCCTGGGAATTTAACACCCTCATCTATCTCTACGATCTGGAGACGAAGGAGACCCGCACGCTTCCCACCTCCTTGCCGGAGGACGAAACGCCCTCCGCCATGTGCTGGCTGGACAGCCGTTATCTGCTGTTCGTTTGTCAGTTTGACCACGGCACCATCGTCCAAGGTGGCGACGTGTACTACTACGACATCGAAACGGACAAGCACGGCAAGATCATCGAGACGGACGATCCCGGTATGTTGCAGATCAACGATTTTCACCGCTATGACGATTTTATGATCCTGACCGCCACGCAACTGGAAGAAGAATACTTGGATCCCATAGACGACAAGTATTTCACCGTGTCCTATGAGCAGATCTATGATCTGATCGAAACAGGCACCCTTCTGACCTTGAAGTCGGAAGACGAAATTTAGAGAAAAAGGGAATCTATATACGTTCCGTGCCTCCCGCCGGGGGACGGGAAACGGAACACTCTGCAAGAAAGGGTCGGGGAGCCTCCGAGAGGTTCTCCGACCCTGTAAGAGTATTGTGGAAAAGCGAACAGAGGAAAACAAATGAAGTATTTGGTTTGGAGCATCATTCCCATCGCGATATACGTGCTGTATTACTTTGCGATGAAAAAGAGCTTGGCTTCCCATGTTGCCAATTTGGCAAAGGAGCAATTCATCATCCGCCCTCCGAGAATGTATATTGCCGTGAGTGCGATCGCAAGCCTTGTCTTTACAGTTTTTTTCGTGTATTGCATAGTGGCGCATGAGATTTTAGTGGCTATCCTCTGTTTCGGGATCTTCTGTTTGCCCATGTTTGGTGTGTTGTGGTACAGCATCGTATGGAAAATCGAAGTGGACAAAAGCCAAGGAATCCTTTTGTTCCGCAATATGTTTTTGCAGACCTATCGGATCCCCTTTGATCAGCTTCTTTCCTACGAGGAGAGGACACATCACTACGTCATTTATACCGCAAGTAAAAAAATCGAAGTGGATCTGTACGCACCCAACGTCTTGCTTCTTTTGGCAATTATCCAAAAACAAAACACACCCAAGAAAGAGAAAAAGAAACGGCACTAAAAGGAGATTGCCATGGCAGCACAAATTTTTGCACTCACTTTGATATTGATCCTGATGTTTTTTATCATACGGGGATGGAACGCCGTTTATCTCCATTCCGTTCTTCGGAAGAGAGACCGCCAAAAGAGGCCCAAAAAGCAAAGCTTCAAGGAATGGTTTTTCTATCTGCGGTATCCGGACGTGCTTCCCAAGGCGAGGCTGTTTGTGTACTACGCCCACATGGCGCTTTATCCCGTGGCGATCCTGCTGGTGTGGGTGCTCCGTTCCATGGAGTTTACGGACAAACAGATCGGCTATGTGATCTGGGGCTATATGGCCTTTTCCGCCATCCCGATCCTGCCCACCTATTATCGGTCTCGGTTTGGCTCCCGAGATAAGAAAAGGTGAAAAATCCAACGCCGGAAAAGGCTTCTGTAACCATCGGGGTCTCCCGGTGGTTGTTTTTTAGGGGCGTTTCCCACGCCGCGAAAAAAGGAACTCCTTTTGCAAGGAGCTCCTTTGTTTTGCCGTCTTACGCGAAATTCGCGCCGTTTTCGATCATAATGGCACGGACGTCTGCGCCGTCCACCTCGCGGATGGACTTATTTCCTGCCAGAGCCAAGGCCGCGCCGATGCCTGCCGCTTCGCCGGTGGAGCGTGCCGTGGGCTGAACGCGAACGCTGGCTTCCGCAATAAACTCTGCACCGATGCAACGGCCAACCACCAGCAGGTTGTCCAGACCCTTGACGATGAGAGAACGGAAGGGGATCTCGTACCAGGGCTTGCCGTCGTCTGCGGGCTCGATAAGGTAGCGGTTGGTCAACTGCTTGCCGTGGATGTCGATGGGGTAGTTGGATTGGGAGATCATGTCTGCAAACTTCTGCTTGCCCAGGATGTTCTCCGCGGTGAGAACGTGATCGGTGACGATCTCGCGGCTCTCGCGAACGCCCACCATGGGAGCGATCTCCGCGATGTAGGCCTTTTCAAAGCCCTTCATGTACTTCTTGTAGAAGGCAAGCTGGCGGACGATGGCCTCCTTGCCCTTCACCTGGGAGATGCTCAGATCGTCGGGGTCGGTGCCGTCGATGTTCTCGAAGAATTCGGGGCAGTTGAAGGCGATGGAGCCGTATCTGCCGGGCATACCGAAGGCCTGCCAGTAGATGTGATCCTCCACGGTGAGGTCGCCTGCTTCCACGGCCTCCTCAAACAGCTTGGTGAGGGTGACGTTTGCACCTCTGCAGCAATCGGCGTACATTTCCTTGCCGTCGTTCCAGACACCTGCGTTCTTGCTGATGCCGGTTCGCTCTGCCTCCTGGGCAAAGCATTCTGCCAGAGCGTGCATATCGATGCCGTCGATGATGTAACGGAGAGACATGGGCTGGTTCTTCCCGGTTTCGGGGTTGCCCTTGTTGTATTCTGCCCCGGCACGGACGGAGATATCCCCGTCGCCGGTGGCGTCGATGAAGATCTTACCCTTCACCAGAGAAAGGCCTGCTTTGTTGGCGATGACCACGGCGGTGACGGTGTCGCCCTCCCGAATCACCTCGGGAATGAAGGTGTGGTACAGCAGACGAACCCCTGCCTCCACGCACATCTGCTCCAAAGCGTAGCGAAGCATCAGAGGGTCAAAGGCGGTGCCGCCTGCGTTGCCTGCACCCAAAGCCAACAGCTTCTCCTGCAGGAGGTTGTAGAGATAGGAACACTGGGGATTGCCGGGGATGTGGACGGACATCAAGGGGGTGACCAGACCGTTGGTAGCGGTGCCGCCCAAAGAGCCGAACTGCTCGATGAGCAGGGTGTCCTTGCCCAGGTGGGCGCAAGCGATGGCGGCAAACACGCCGGCAGTACCGCCGCCGCAGACCACCACCTCCGCTTCCTTGGTCACGGGGAGACGAGAAAGATCCAATGCATTCATGAGGGTAGTTCCTTTCTTGGTGTTTATGATTCCAATAATTTCAAAAATTCTTCTTCCGTCAGCACGGGAACGCCCAGGGATTGGGCTTTGGTCAGCTTACTGCCCGCCGCTTCTCCTGCCACCACGTAGGAGGTCTTTTTGGAAACGGAGGAGGCGGGGTTGCCTCCGTGGGCACGGATCAAGGCTTCCGCCTCGTTCCGCTTCAGGGTGGGGAGGGTGCCTGTGCAGACGATGGTCATGCCTGCCAGCTTATCTCCCTTACGTTCCTGCTTGCTGTCCATAGAGACACCCTTTTCCTGCAAGCGCGCCATCAACTGCTTGGTGTGGGGGCTCTTTAAGAAGTCCAGGAGAGATTGGGCGCTTTCCTCGCCGATCTCCTCCACGGCAAGCAGGTCTTCCTTGTCTGCTTCCAGCAAGGCTTCCATATTGGGGAACTTTGCGGCCAATAATTGCCCTGCTTTTTCCCCAATGTGGCGGATGCCCAGGGCGAACAGCAGGCGGGCAAGGCCTGCTTCCTTGCTCTTTTCGATGGCGGAAAGGATGTTGGAGGCGCTTTTTTCGCCGTAACCGCTTCCCAGGGACAGGATCTTTTCCTCCGTCAGGTCGTAAAGATCCGCAACGCCCGCAAGCAGTCCCGCGCCCACCATGGTGCGGACATTGCTCTCTCCCAGGAAATCAATGCCCATGGCGTCACGGGAGACGAAATGGATGATCCGCCGCTCCAATTGGGCGGGGCAATCGGGATTGATGCAACGGGTGGCCGCCTCTCCGTTTTCACGGTAGACCGGCTCCCCGCAGGAGGGGCAATGGGTAGGCATGGCAAAGGGAACGGTATTTTCGGGGCGTTTTTCCTTCACCACGGTGAGGATCTCGGGGATGATGTCCCCCGCCTTGTGGATCACCACCGTGTCACCCACTCGTACGTCCTTTTCCGCAATAAAATCGGCGTTGTGGAGGGTGGCGAAGCTGACGGTGGAGCCTGCCACCGCGACGGGATCCATGGAGGCTCTGGGGGTCAAGACCCCCGTTCTGCCCACCTGGATCCGGATTTCCCGCACCACGGTTTCCCCACGCTGGGGAGGATATTTGTAGGCCGCCGCCCAGCGGGGTACGGAGGCGGTTTCTCCCAGCTCCTCCCGCATGGCAATATCGTCCACCTTGATCACGGCGCCGTCGATATCAAAGGGCAGGGTGCCGCGGAGCGCGCCGATCTCACGGATTTGCCGTACCGCTTCTTCTGCGTTGCCGCAAAGCTTATTCAAGGGAGAGATGGGGAAGCCCAGGCTTCGTAACCACTCCAAGGATGCAAAATGGGTGTCGGGCAGGGGCGTTTCGCAAAGCTGAATGTTGTAAACGAACAGATCCAGCTTCCGCTTGGCGCAAAGGCGGCTGTCCAACTGGCGCAAAGAGCCCGCCGCCGCGTTGCGGGGGTTGGCAAACAGCTTTTCCCCGTTTTCCTCTCTGGCGCGGTTCAGGGAGGCGAACACTTCCTTGGGCATATACACCTCGCCCCGCACAATGAGATGGGGAACGGCTTCCTTCAGGGTTAAGGGCAGGGAGCGGATGGTCATCAGGTTATCCGTCACGTCCTCGCCGTACTCTCCGTCTCCGCGGGTAAGCCCCCGGACGAACTTGCCGTCTCTGTATTCCAAGGCCACGGAAAGGCCGTCGAACTTACATTCCACGCAGTACACGGCGTTGGGAGTCACCTCCCGCACGCGGTCGTCGAAGGCAAGGAACTCCTCCTCGGAGAACACGTCGGAGAGAGAACCCATTCTCCCTTGGTGACGTACCTTCTCAAACTTTTCCGCCACTCTGCCGCCTACCCGCTTGGTGGGGGAGGTGGGGGAGGCCAAGTCGGGATGTGCCGCCTCCAAATCCTGCAATTCACGGAACAGCTTGTCGTATTCCGCATCCTCGATCTCGGGGGTGTCTAACTCGTAATACAAGCGGGAATGGTATTCCAAAAGGGCCTCCAGCTCCCGCATACGCTTTTCGGCGTTTACTTTTGGCACACGATCACCGCCCAATCATTCTTTTCTCTGGAAACGCCGATGGTAAAGCCCGCTTCCCGCAGGGCGTTTTCCACCACTTCCTTCTTGGGGGAGATGATGCCGGAAAGCACCATGGTGCCCCCGGCCTTCAAGGCCTTCTTGAACATGGGAAGCATGGCGATGATCACGTCAGCCACGATGTTGGCGGCAATGTAGTCGTAACGGTCAGCCTCCATCACGGTGTTGCAAAGGTCTGCATCCGTGAGGATGTTCCCGTGGTAGGCCTTGAGGACGCCGTCCTTCAAGCCGTTGATGGCGGCGTTTTCACGGGTGGTCTCCACTGCGATCTGTTCGATGTCCACGCAAACCACGTTTTCCGCACCCAAAAGTGCCGCGCCGATGCCCAGAATGCCGCTTCCACAGCCCATGTCCAGCAGGGTACTGCCTGCAAGCTGCATATCCTCCAGCTCCTCCAAGCAAAGAGCGGTGGTCTCGTGCTGTCCCGTTCCGAAGGAGGAGGCGGGGTCGATCTCCAACACGATACGGTCGGTTCCCGTGTATTCCTCCCAGGTGGGCTTTACGATGAAGCGGTTGCCGATGGGCAGGGGATGGAAATACTGCTTCCAGTTATCCGCCCAGTCTTTCTCGTCCACTTGGGAGAAGGTCACCTCCAAGGAGCCCAGGTCAAACTCTCCCGCCTCCTTCAAGGCGGCAATGCCGGAAAGGATCTCCTCCTCCTGGAGCTTGCCCTGCTCGTTGCAGGCCAGGTAGACCTTCACCTTCACCTCGCCGGGGTCGGTGAGAAGGGCGTCCTCGATGTAATCGAAGGGAATGGATTTTTCCTCGATGACTTCGCTTAAATCGTTGAAATCCTCGGTGACGAAGCAGGAGACTCCCGCGCCCATGAGGACGCCGCCTACCAGCTCGCTTCCCAAGGTGTTGGTGTGGATGGTGAGCTCGTGAAAGATCATAACGGTTTATCCTTTCTGCGTATCAAGATCGGGTAAGGTGAGCCCCTGGAACAGGGCTTTGACACGGGCGGCAAACTCCCGTATGTGGTTCATGGGCAGAGCCATGGTGATATCGCATTCCACCCCCGCGCACTCCAAGCCCAGGCGGTCTGCCAGGTAGATGGCGCGGTCAAGATGGAAATTCTGGGTGACGATGATCACCTTATCCATGCCGTAAACGTATTTCGCCCGCCAAAGGCTTTCGTAGGTGGAAAGCCCCAGGGGATCTTTCAGAATGGTTGCTTCCGCGATCCCTTTTTCCACGGCGAAGGCCTCCATGGCGCCCACCTCGTCGTGGCGGGCAGGGTCTTTGCCGTCTCCCGTCAAAAGCAGGACGGGGGCGACCCCTTCCTCCATCAGCCTAACGCCCATGGTCATGCGGTCTCTCAACAGGTTGGAAAGGCTTCCGTCCGCCTTGATCCCCGCGCCCAGGACCAGGATGCAATCGTAGGTCTCCCGGGAGGCCATCACCTCCTCGGGATCCTCTCTGTGGGGGTAGGCGGTAAGGATGACGATCAGGTTGCACACCAAAACGAACAGCGCGCACACCGCGGCAAAGCCAACCCCGCACCAAACGGTGACGCGGAAGGGCTTCTTTTGCCAAAGAGATCGGAAGGTTTTTTTCATAGGGAAAGGTAATACTCCTTCATGGTGAGGGCATCCTCGGACTGGGTTCCCGCCGACTCGGAGATCAGCGTGGGGGAAACGCCCAGGCTCTTGATGGCCCGAAGCAAGGGACGGTGATCGGGACCGAAGGTCTCGTCTGCAAAGGTGAGGTGCCGTTTTTCTCCCTTTTCCGTGTATTCGATGCGGGAGAAATGGCAATGGAGATGCTCTGCCGCTTCGGGGGAATGCTCCTTTGCGATGCGGTCGAAAATATACTTAAAGTCGTCTTCCGTTTTTAGGATACCCTGTTCTCTGGCGTTGATGTGTCCGAAATCCACCACGGGGTAAAAACGGGGCGAAAGCTTGCAAAGCTCCAGCACCTCGTCCAGGGTGCCCAATTGGTTCTGCTTGCCCATGGTCTCCAGCCCCAGCTTTACGGCAAAGCCGTGTTCAAGAAGCATTCGGTCCGCCATTCGCAGGGTCTCCGCGGCGTATTCCATGGCGGTCTCTCGGGAGATCTTGGCGGCAGAGCCGGTATGCACCACCATGGTCTCCGCCCCCAACAGGGAACAGGCCAGGGCGGATTCGTAGAGATAGCCCACGCTTTTCACCCGCTTTTCCGGGTCCACGGAGGACAGGGAGATGAAATAGGGGGTGTGGAAGGACACCTTGACTCCCAGAAGGGCGGCGTTCTGCCCCAGGGCGGCCAGCATTTCGGGAGAGCCCGCAATACCTTGCCCTGCCTCGTATTCATAGGCGTCCAGTCCGCATTCCGTCACGAAGCGGGGTGCATCCAAGGAGGAGCGGTAGCCTGCTTTTTTGAAGCCGTCGGAGTTGCCTCCCGGCCCGAACAAAGGGATCATAAAGGGCCTCCTTTACAGGGATTCCGTCCCCGAAAGATACAAACGGTATTTCTTGAATTTTCCCACGAAGGGCTTTTCCAAAAACCGTTTGGCGCGGAAGAAGGGGGTCTTTTTGTCCTTGATGGGGGGCACTAAGTAGAACCGCATCCCTGCGCCGTGGCAGGCCAGGCAGTCGGTGAAGATCTGGTCTCCCAGCCCCGCCGCCTCCTTGGGGGAAAGCTTCAAGGTGGCTAGGGCCAGACGGATCCCCTTGGTGAAGGGCTTCTTGGCCTTTGCAAACAGGGGAAGCCCCAAAGTGCGGTTGAAGATCTTCACTCTGTCCCCCTTGTTGTTGGAGACAAAGGCCATCTTGATCCCCGCGCTTTTCATGGCGTCAAACCAGGCTCTCATTTTGGGGGTGGGCTCTGCCACCTCGTAGGGGGCAATGGTATTGTCCAGATCCAGGATCAGCCCCTTCACCTGCTGGGACTCCAGAAAGGCGGGGGTGATCTCGTAAATATGGGGGAACAGGATGTCGGGGTAGAAACGCCCTTTTTTCTTGCAGATCTCCATAATAGCTCCTTGTTTTACAGGATGATGTAGGATACGGAAAGGGGAGGCAGGGTGAGAGAAAGGCTGCCGCTTTCCACGTTGACGGCGGTTTGCAGATCCCCCGCGGTGGTATAAAGGCCGTCGGGTAGCTCGGTTTGCAGCACGGGAGTGGTCTCCTTGGGGGAAGCGTTGATCAACCAAAGCAGCTTTTTGCCGTCCTTACGCTCCCAGCATTCCGAGAAGGTGGCGGTATGCTCCAAAAGCCCGCCGTAGGCCTCCGCCTTGATCTTGGTGGTCTTTAGCTTGACCTTGTCCTCGATCTTGGGGGAACGCAGCAGATTGCCGTCGTAGAAGAAGTCTCCCAGCGCGCTACGGGCGCCGACGCACTTCTTGTAAAATTCCTTGTGGGTCAGGGCCTTGTAGGTCTCCGGCAGGATCCAGCCCATCTGCTCCCCGTAGGTAAGGGATTGGGCGGCGAAGATATTCTCTCCTACCCAGTCTCCTGCGTAGAGGTAATTCCTGCCGAACACCGCCACGTAGCCGTTGTAGATGACCATAAAGGCGGGCACCTGGTCGTTTTTGATCCAGATCCAGGAAAGATAGCCCTGGATGTCCTTCATATAGGGATCGGAGGTACACTCCGTGGTGAAGCATCTGTCCTCGGGGAGGATCTGCCGTGCGTGATCCAGCAGGTTGCGGTAGCTTTCCACCCACCAGGTGCCGCCTCCGGCACGGTGGGAATGGGTGGGATCCTCGCAGGGGTAGACTTGGGCCGCCCCGATCTGGTCGATGTATACCGCATCCACGGCAAATTCATGGAACAGAACGTCCATGATCTCCTGCTGTTTTTCCTGCCACAGCGCCGTGGAGGGGCACATGATGGCAAGCTCGATGTTGGAGGTGGGATAGACCTCCAGGAAGGGCTCGTCACCCCGCTTTTTGGTGCAGTTGGGGCGGGCGACGGCGGTGAACTGCCAATCCTCCGTTCCCTTGTCGTGGGTGTCCCAAAGTCTGCCGTTGATGTAGGGCATTACCCGCACGCCCTGCTCCTGCAGCCGCCGGATCCCGGGCAGGAAGGCGGTCTTGGCAGGGAAGTAATGGGGGTAGTTGGTGTCGTAGGGGATCTGGAACCAATCGTACAAATGGACGGGGGAATACAACCCCAGATCCTCGCTTGCTTCCAAAAGCTCGTCGGCAAAGCCGCCGTCCCATTTCATGCGCTTCCGCCACCAATGGGGATTGGTGCGAAGCCATTCCGGCAGATCCTTCCGCTTCCCGTTTTCCATCACAGGCTTCCAGGAGGCGTGTTCTTCAAAGAACGCCTTGTAAAGCAACGCGGCGTCGTACCAATCGCCGTCGAACAGCCGCCAGACGCAGACGCCCTCCAGGCTTTGGGAGTTGGCTCCCTTGTCGATATCCCGCAAGGGCATACAAGCCTTCAGGAAGGGGAGGGCATCCGCCTTCTTTTCGTAGTGAAGCTTTTTGTAGGCGGGGGCGGGGTCGTGAAGTCCGTAGTAAAGCCCCCTGCCCGCTCCCGTGTGCCACAATGCCATGTATTCCATGGAGGCGCCGTAGGAGGGGTAGTTCTGACGGGAGGCGAAGGTACGCATGGAGGGGTAGACCTCCCCGCACCCGTAGGGGAAGAACACCTTGGTGCGACTGCAGGCACCGAAGGTGAGAATGGGATAATCGCATTCGTAAAGGGAATACTCCCTGTTTTCGCTGTGTAATTGCACCGCCCAGGAAAGGCTGTCCTCTCCATGGCTTGCCGTAGCGGTGAGGATGACGGTGACCAGGGGAAGATCCTTATGCCCCGAGAGGCTGACGGTATAGACGGGAGATTCCCCGCAAACGCTCACCTTTTCCCAGCCTGCGGCGGAATCCACCGTCACCAAGGAGCCGTCCGAAAGGCTTCTGGCGGTCAGGGTAAAGAGAAGGCCGTCTGCCTTCAAAAAGACTCTGCCGGACTTGCCGTCTTTGATACGGTGAAGGCAAACGCCCTCCTCCGTTTGTGCCAGGGTGACTTGTAACGCCCCTGCGGAAAGGGAATGGGTCTTCATAGGGAAGCTCCTCTCGTTTTAAGGCTTTTTGTTGGCTTGCACCTTGGCCAGCACGGCGGCGGATACGGTTTTGGCTCCCGCCTCCCGCAGGATGGCGGAACAGCCCCGCAGGGTGGCTCCGGTGGTGCAAACGTCGTCGATCAACAGCAGGTGGGGATAGGCCTCCACCGCCTCGGGGAAGGCGTGGTATCGCCCGTGCATACTCTTTTCCCGCTGGGAAGCGGAAAGAAATTTTTGCTCAATATGGGAATGACACTCCAGGGTGCAGATCAACGGGAGATCCAGCCGTTTGGCCACCGCCTCCGCCAACAGCCTGGCGTGGTCGTAGCCGTAAAGCCGCTTTTCCTTGGGACGGCGGGGGACGTAGGTCACTCCGTCGTAACGGCCGTTGCAAAGGGCGGCCAGACGGTCTGCCAGAAATTCCACCCGTTCCTTTTTGGCATCGTATTTCAACATCCCGACGATCTTTTTGGTGGTGGGCAGGTCGTACCACAGCAGGAAACGCACGTCCCGATGATGGGCGCAGGTGCATTCCGCCGCGGGGGATCCGCAGAAACGGCAGGGCTCCTTCAGCACCGCCCGCAGTTCCTCCACACAGTCCTTGCAAACGGGCACGCTGTGGATGCAGGCACCCCGTCTGCAAAGCATACAGGGGCGGGGAAGCAACGTTCTGCGGAGGTTGTACAGCTTGGCTTTGACACTCATAACGATTCCAGCATGGAGGGCATAGCGGTATGCCGCTTGGGCTTTTTGGCGTTTTCCGCCATGTCGTTCAAAATATATTGCTCACCTACGATACAAACCATCTCCTTGGCACGGGTGACGGCGGTGTAAAGCAGGTTGCGGGTCATCAAGGGAGGTGCCGCCGCAAAGGAGGGCATCACCACGAAACGGTATTCACTGCCCTGGCTCTTGTGGGTGGTGATGGCGTATGCCAGCTCCAGATCCTCCAGCAGGGAGAAATCGTATTCACAGGTGCGGTCGTCAAAGTCGATGAGGAGGTATTCTCCCTGGACGTTGATGAGGCGGATCTTCCCGATGTCGCCGTTGAAGATGCCGGAGCCGTCTCCGTCCCCCTTGCTCCACAGCAGGTCGTAGTTGTTGCGGATCTGCATCACCTTGTCTCCCTCGCGAAAGAGGCGGTTGCCCACCTTCTTTTCTCTCTTTTTGGGAGAGGGCGGGTTCAGGGTGGCCTGGAGGGCGGTGTTCAGCTCCGCCGTCCCCAGAGGGCCTTTTCTCGTCCAGCAGATCACCTGGATATCCTCCAGGGGGTCGATCTGATACCGATTGGGCAAACGGTAGGCGCACAATTGCAAAACCGTGTCCCGGATCTCCTCCGCGCCATGGCGCTCCATAAAGAAGAAATCGTTGTCTCGCACGGAAAGCATGGGGGCCTCCCCTCGATTGATGCGGTGAGCGTTGACGATGATCAGGCTTTCCTCCGCCTGGCGGAAGATGTGGTTCAGCCGCACCACGGGGAATTTCTCGGATTCGATGAGGTCGGAAAGACATTTTCCCGGCCCGACGGGGGGGAGCTGATCCACGTCCCCGATGAGGATCACGTAGGTGCCGGGCTTGATGGCCCGCAGTAAGGCTTCCATCAGCAGGGTGTCCACCATGGACATCTCGTCGATAATAATGGCCTTGCAGGTGAGAGGATTGTCCTCGTCCCTGGCAAATCTGGCCTTATGATCCTCGGAAAAGCCGGTCTCCAGCAGGCGGTGGATGGTCTTGGCCTCCTTGCCGCTGGCCTCTGCCATACGCTTGGCGGCTCTCCCCGTGGGGGCGGCCAGCACGCAGGAGAGCTTCAGCTCCTCGAAGATCTGCAAGATCGCCTGGATCACCGTGGTCTTACCGGTACCCGGGCCGCCGGTGACTACCGTAAGGCCTGTGGTCACGGCGCTGAGAATGGCTTCCCTCTGCTCCGGGGCGTAGGTAATGCCGTATTCCCGTTCCAAATGGGAGATGCGGGTCTGCACCCCCTCCAGAACGAAGGGGAACTTCTCCCTTGCCAGGCGGTGGAGCTTGGCGGCGATGTATTGCTCGGCGGCAAACAGCTCCTTCAGGGCGTAGAAGGAGCGGCCGTCTTCCTCGGTGTAGATCAGCTCCTTGCTTTGCAACAGCAGGCTGATGGCGTGGAGGATCGCAGGCTCCTCCACCGACAGGGCACGGCAGGCCTGGGAGATCAGCAGTTCCTCCGGCAGGCGGCAATGCCCTCCCTGGTAGGCGGCGGTGTGTACCACGTAAAGGATCCCCGCGCAAAGGCGCTCCTCACTGTCGAAGGGCAATCCCAGGGAGCGGGCGAACTGATCCGCCTTTTCAAAGCCGATACCGTCGATCTCCTTGCAGAGACGGTAGGGGTTCTGCTTGGCCAGATCCACGGCGGCAGAGCCGAACCGCTTGAAGATCCGCACGGACAGGGAAGGCCCGAAATATTGGCCGAAGAACAGCATCACGGAACGCATCCCAAACTGCTGTTCAAAGGATTCGTGGATCTCGTCCGCCTTTTTGGGGGAGATCCCCTTGATATCGCACAGCCAGCGGTGCTTGTTTTCAATTACGTCCAAAGCGTCCTCTCCGTAGGCGGCAAGAATACGCTCCGCCAATACGGGGCCGATGCCCTTGATGGCACCGGAGGACAGGTATTTTAGAATGGCCTCGGCGGAGTTGGGAAGATTCTTCTCAAAATACTCCACCCGGAACTGCCGCCCGAAGGTGGGGTGAACCGTCCAGGTGCCACGCACCTTCACCGTTTCCCCTTCTCCCACGAAGGGCATGGTGCCCACCAGGGTAACGGGCTCTCCCATGCAGTCCAGCACGCAGATGCTGTATCCGTTTTCCCCGTTGGAATAGACCACTTCGTCAATGACGCCTTCCAAGAAACCGCCTTCCATCTGCCTGCACCGCCTTTCGGTTTTTGCTATACTTAATCACCTTACATTATAATATATCCCGTGGGAAAAATCAAGAAAAAAGCGGGGTGTTTTTGTGAAATATTCTTGCAAATAACAAAAGGACGCTCCCTGTTACGGGAACGCCCTGTCTTTACGCTTTCTTTTGATAGTATTCCACGAACAGATCGTTGGGGGTACATTCCAAAATATCACAGATGGCTTTCAGGTTCTCAAACTTGATGGAGCTGGTTTCGTTTTCCAGGATCCTTTTGAAGTTTTGATAACTCAAACCCAACTGCATATAAAGCCAATAGCGGGTCTTTCCTTTTTCTTTCAAGATCTCGTCAATACGAAAATGCACGGTCGCTACCTCCACACATTAGATAACGCACACATTTTATTCCAAAAGTTTGCTTGACAAATAGACTTGCACATTATATAATGTGTGCATTAGGCTTTCCGAAATACGAAGGGAAAATGATTGTGGAGGAGAATGATATGGTTGTTGCGTTTTGCGGGCATTCTACATATATTCCGAACGCTGCGGACGAGAAAGAAGTTCTTGCGGTTTTGGAACGGGTTGTGGGAGATGTACCGTGTGAATTTTTCTTGGGAGAATACGGGAGCTTTGATTCCTTTGCGTACGGCTGTGCGAAAAAATACAAGGAGAAACACCCTGCTTCTAAGTTGTTTTTTATAACGCCATACCTGAATCAAGAAAAGATGCAATTCCAAGCGGAGAGATTTGATGGCATAATCTATCCGCCTCTTGAATACGTGCCTCCCAGGTACGCGATCGTAAAACGAAACAAGTGGATCGTTGAACAAGCCGATCTTATCTTTGCACATATTACCCATGAATACGGAGGTGCGTACACAATGTATTGCTATGCGAAGAGAAAAGGGAAGACGGTCTATATGATCGGAACATGGTCGTAAAAAGAAAAAGAAGGCTCTTTGTAAGAACCTTCTTTTTGATTTTGCAAATTACTCAGCTGCTTCTTCAGCGGGAGCTTCCTCTACGGGAGCTTCTTCGGGCTCCAGGAGAGCCTTGATGGAAAGGTTGATACGCTTTGCTTCCAGATCCACGCCAACGATCTTAACGGTGACCTTATCGCCAACGTTGAGAACGGATGCGGGGTTGTTCACAGCCTTAGCCGCGATCTGGCTGTTGTGGATCAGACCGTCCAGCTCGGGGATGATCTCTGCGAATGCGCCGAAGGGCATCAGAGACACGATCTTAACGTCAACAACGTCGCCGATGGAGTAGTTGTTGGTGAAGATGGTCCAGGGATCGGACTCGGGAGTCTTGTAGCCCAGAGAGATACGCTTGGTTTCGGGATCGTAGCCCTTGATGAACACGTTCAGCTTCTGGCCGATGGTGAGCACCTCTGCCGGGGGACGGAGTCTGCCCCAGGACAGCTCGGAGATGTGAACCATACCGTCCACAGGCCCGATGTTAACGAATGCACCGTAGTTCATGATTGCACGAACGGTACCAACGTACTTCTGGCCGATCTCGATGTTTTTGTAGAATTCTTCCTCAGCCTGCTTCTTCTCTGCTCTCTGAACAGCCTTGATGGAGCCGACTGCGCGCTTGCGGTCCTCGTTGATGTCGATCACCTTGAAGTTGACCTTCTGGCCCTTCAGAGGCTCCAGGGACTCGCCCTTTGCAACGCCGGACTGGGAAGCGGGGATGAACACGCGGGAAGTACCCTTGGTTACAACCACGCCGGAGAAGGTGTCTTCCTTGCGGATAACTTCCTTCACTACGCCGGTGAGGATCTCGCCGGACTCGTGAGCTGCCTTGATAGCCTCCCAATGCTTGGAAACGTCCAAACGCTTGCTGGAAAGCTGAACGGTGCCGTCGGAGTCGCTGAACTTGATACATACCACTTCGATAGAGTCACCGACATGGTACTTCTCAGTCAGATCAATGCCGCTCTCGTCGGTGATCTCGTCGTAAACGAGAATGCCGGTGTGCTTGGTGCCAAGATCGACCTTAAGCTCGGAAGCACTGACAGCGGAAACGATGCCCGTAACCTTATCTCCTGTATGTAATGTTTTGAAGGAAGCTTCCAGAAGCTCTGCGAAGCTTACTTCTTCATTTCTGATGTCTGCCATGGTGTTTATTACCTCCTGAATTATACTACCGGGAGCCGAAGCCCCTGCAGTGATCAAAATGGATTTCGCCCCTCGCAAAAGTGCTTTGTGCGGGGCAAGGTCGGCGGCGGTCTCCACCTGGAGGGCATCCCTTCCGACCTCTTTGGCAATGCGGAAAAGCTTTACCGTATTGGAGCTGTTACGGGAACCGACTACCACCGTGAGATCGGAATCCTTTGCAAGCTCCCGTACCTCCTTCTGGCGGTTTTCGGTAATCGAACATATTGTATCAGATATTTTTGAATGAGTATACACAGATTTTATGAACTTTTGACATTTTTTCCATTCTTCCGTGTGGAAGGTGGTCTGTACCGCCAGCACCACGGGATCGTCCATGGGGGCACAGCCTGCAAAAGTCTGCTCTAATTCCGCAAGTCCGCTGTAAACGGCGGTCTCGCCCGGGGCGGCACTGACGATGCCCTGAACCTCGGGGTGATCCTTGTCGCCGATGATGATGAACTTAGCATCCGTGGCGGAGGCGGCGATGCGGTGGATCTTCTGCACGTAAGGACAGGTGGCGTCCACGTAGGAAAGGCCGCTTTCCCGGATCATGCGGTAGACCTCCCCGGTGGCGCCGTGGGCGCGGATGAACAGAAGTGCATCCTTGGGGAGGGAAGGGATCTCCTCCGGAGTGATGAAGCAAACGCCTCTTTCCCGCAGGGATTCCGTAAAGGTACGATTGTGGATCAACTCGCCCAGACAGTAAATGGGCTTGCTTTGCTCTGCGATGGCCTGCTCCATCAGCTCCACCGCGCGGGAAACCCCGGGGCAGAAGCCTGCGTGCTTGGCTACGCGGATACCGTTCATGCTGTGACCGTCCCCAGCTTTTCTTCCACGATCCGCAGGGCGGCTTCCACCGTCTGTTCGGGAGTCAGGGAAGAATTGTCTAAGAAAATGGCATCCTCTGCGGGCTTGGCAGGGGCGATCTCTCTGCCGGAATCGTTGGCGTCGCGCTTTTTGATGTCTGCCAGAACCTGCTCCTCGGTGATGTCCTCACCCTTGGCCAACAGCTCCGCCAAACGGCGCTTGGCTCTCTGTTCGGGGGAAGCCTCCATATACAGCTTCACCTGAGCGTGGGGAAGGATCACCGTGCCGATGTCTCTGCCATCCATGATCACGTTGTTCTGCCGTGCGATGCTTTGCTGGGTCTCCAAAAGAAACGCCCGTACCTGGGGGACCTTGGAGACCTGGGAGGCGTAATGGGAGGCGGTGGAGGTTCTGATCTCCTCCCCCAGCCGAACGCCGTCCAGATATACGGCGTTGCCGCCGTTTTCCAAACGCATCTGCAGATCCATCTGCCCCAGCAGGGGCACCACGTCCTCAGGCCGTTCCGCAGACACGCCGTGGCGAGCCGCAAACAGACCGATGGCGCGATACAGGGCACCGGTATCGATGTAAATATACCCCAAGGCGGCGGCAAGTCCCTTCGCCAAGGTGCTTTTTCCCGAGCCGGAAGGCCCGTCGATTGCGATGTTGATCGTTTTAGTCACAAAATTCACCTTTTAGATTATACACCAAAAAATCATGTCGCGCAAGGGTTTTTCCAAAAAAAAGAAAGGCAGATTTCACAAAATATCGCTCTTTCTTTTGACAAATCAAACAAAAGAGAAAGCGCAGGGCTTTCTCTCTCGTTTTACAGGCGTATTTTAGCGGTGACGGTATGCTCTCCGTCGGGCAAGACCACAGGGAAGGTGACGGGAACCCCGTCCATGGTGTCCTCCGTGTCGGTGGAAACGGTGACGGTGATCCTGCCGTGGAAGCGCAACACCGTTTGGTGGGGGATGCGGGGGCAAAGCTCCAGAATGCGGTTTCCCGCAGAAAGGCGGATGCCCAGCACATCCTCGAAAAACACCTTGTAGTACCAGCCCGCGGAGCCGGTGTAGAAGCTCCAGCCCCCTCTGCCCGCCCATTGGCCGCCGTAGATATCCGCGCACATGGCGTAGGCCTCCGAACGGTAGCGCTCCGCTTCCCCGGGGGTGGCGTTCCGAAGCAAGGGGTTCGCCCCTGCCAGCAGCTCCAAGGCGGTCTCCACGTCCCCCGTCTCCAGAAAGGCTTTTGCGCCCCAGATGGCGGCGTGGGTGTATTGCCCGCCGTTTTCTCGGATGCCCGGCGGATATCCCCGCACGTAGCCCGCAGGGGTGTCTCCCTTGTCGAAGGGCGGAGAGAACAGCTTCAAAAGCTTGTGCCGCGGGTCGTAAAGCTCTTTCTTTGCGGTCTCCAGGGCGATCCTGCAACGGGCTTCGTCCGCCCCCGCAAACAGGGCGAAGGCCTGGGACAGGACGTCTATGGCGCACTCCTTGTTCCCCGCCTTTCCCAGCACGTGTCCGTCGTCGCAGAAGGCGCGGAGATACCGATCTCCGTCAAAGGCGTGCTTTTCCGCGCTTGCCAACAGCTCTGCCGCCGTCTGCTCCAGGTGGGCGGCGCTTTCCGGATCCTCCTTGCGGAGAATGGGCAGGAAGGCCTTGGCCGACACCACGTACAGGAAGGTGGAGAAAACGCTTTCCCCCTTACCCTTGGCTCCCACGGCGGAGAAGGCGTCGTTCCAATCGCAGATCCCCATTAAGATCAGCCCGTGCTTTCCGCGGTTGTCTCCCTTGGCAAAGGCACGTAAGCAATGCAACAGCACCGTTTCGCTGAGGAAGCTTTTGGCGGGAAGCTCGTAGCGTTCGTTTTCCCCTGTCAGGGGCGGGGAGGCCAGATACCCCGCCTGGGCGGCAAGGATGCTTTCGTCCCCCGTCTTTTTCACGTAGTCTGCCACCACCAAAGGGAGCCACAGCAGATCGTCGGAGCAGGTGGTGCGGATGCCTCTGCCGCCCTCGTGCCACCAATGCTGAACGTCCCCTTCCTCGTACTGATGCTCACAGCAACGGAGAATATGCGCCCGCACCTCCGCGGGCTTGGCGTATACCAGGGCAAGGCAATCCTGCAATTGATCACGGAAGCCGTAAGCCCCGCCGGATTGACGGAAGGAGGCTCGTGCGTAAAAGCGGGAGGCGGCGATCTGATAGGGGAGACAGCGGTTCAAAAACAGGTTTTGCCCCCGGGAGCGGGTGAAGATCTCCACCGGCGGCCGCATTTCCGAAGCGAAAGCCTCCGCCCCGGCTTGCTCCGCCTCGGCGGAAAGCTCTGCCGCTTGGGCCAGCAGGGTCTCTTGGTTCTCCTCCGCACCCCCTCCCAGCAGGAAGGTGGCGTAGTTGTAGCGGAGGGAAAGCCCCACCAGGTCAAAAAAACCGCTTTCCGAGGGGATGCCGTAAAGCTCCTCGGAGGAGTACAAGGGGGTGGCGCCCTTGGCGTACAGTAAGCCCACCCCGCGGTCAAAGGCGGGGTCGTGTCCCGAACGGAACAGAATGGCGCCTCCCCGCTCCGTCTTCCAAAGGCAGGGGTTGGGGGTAACGCCGCTCCCCATGGCAGGGCGCAGGCAGAACAACAGCTCCCCGCCGCTTCCGCTTCCGCGGGAGATCATCACCCGCACCACCTTAAAGGGCTTTTCTTTGCAACAGAACGCAACCACCCGATAGGAGAGTCCCTCCAGGCTTCCCTCCCAGCAGGCGATCCCGTTCCCCCAGAACACCTTCCCCGCGCAGGCCGCCAGGTCGTACAGCCTTCCGCCCAGACGGAGGTACAGCACCTCTCCGGGGGAGAGGGCGGAAGGATCCCCGGGTGCAGGGGTGAGACGGTGCTGTTGTGCGTTCCCCAGGAAGGTGTACCCCAGGGAGGAGGCGGTGACGATGCTCCCCGCCTGCTTCCCCGCCAGGACGAAGGCGCGTACTCCCGCGGGACGGCGGTGCTTCAGCAGGGTGTAGCCCTGCTCCTCTCCGAACCCGTCCGCCGTGGGGAAGGCGTTTTCCGGAAGCGGGACCTCCACGGGTGCCCCCGCCAGAATAGGCGGGGTAAAGCGATGGACAGGGGCGGGGCGCAACCCTTTTTCCACCTTGGAGGGCTGTCTCCACACCGCGCAAAGGGAGGGAAGAAGCGCCCCCAAGGAGGGCTCCAATTGCTCCTCTCGCAACAGGAAGATGCCCCCCCGCACCCCCAAAAAGCCTCCCAGCTCCAGCTCCTCTGCCAAAGCCAACAGTCCCTTCTCCACGGGACGGAAGTATTGCCCGTCCCCCTTTGGCAACAGCAAAAGCTCCGTGCGGATCCCCGCTCTGGCCAGCTCCAGAAACCCGCTCATCAGCCTGCGGGCCTCCTCCCCGTGGGCTTCCCCCGCCTCCATGCCCAGCAAGGGATAATCCCCGGAGATGCCGTACTTCCAAAGCATTTCCCTGCGGTAAATCGGGAAGTCTCCCGACGCGGGAGATCTTGGGAACATGAGACGCCCCAGCAGATCGCAGGCCTCTGCGGAGGCGGTGGCGGGGAAGCTTTCCGTTTCCCGCCTTGCGGTGAGGATGGCGTTTTGCACCTCCTCTTTGGTCCCCGCCATAGAAAGCAACAGCGTGGCCTTCCCGCTACCACGGGGAGACGTGCGGACAACGCAGAAGGGGTCGATGCATACCCCCGTTTTGCCGTCCAAGGGCAGATCCAAAGCGGCGGGGTGGTTCAGCCCCTCCGTCGGAAAGCCGTCCTTGTTGGTGCAGAAGGAAAACTCCCCTGCCTCCTTCAGCCCCACCCCCAGGTAGCAAAGGATCTTCCCGTTCTTCCTCCCGCGGCGGGAGAAATACAGGATCCGTGTCTCTGCGTCGTATTCGCTTTGGATAAACAGCTTGGAAAAGGCGGGATGGGCGTCGTATGCCCGCTCCTCCTCCAGAACGGGGGTAAAGGCGAACAGCACCTCACGGGGCTTGCGATGCTCGCACACCGCCTCCACGCGGAAGCAATCCGCCCGCTTGCAGAAGGAGAACTGCACCTTCCCGGAAAACTCCTTGGAGCCGGAAAGCAGGCTGACGGATTCCCCGTCGGCTTCAAAGGAATAAGCGCCCTCCCCGAAGAAGGGGGTACAGCCCTCCATTTTCCCCTGGAAGGGGAAACCCACCGTCAGGGTGTGGGCGGCGGAGTACCGCATGGGGCGGCATTCGTTCAAAAGAATACCGTCCTTCCGCAGGGAAAGGTGCCCCAACGAGGAGATGGCGGCGGAAAACCCGCCCTTGGCCAGCAAGGCCGCCTTGGGGGAGGCGAAGTCCGTAGGGGTGGATTCTCCCGCAAAGGAGGGGAGTCCCGCAGGGCGTTTTCTCCCGGGGGTCCGCAGATCGTCGGAGATCCTTGCAGGGTTGGGAGGCAGCTTTTCCTGCAACAGCCCTCCGGCGGCCCTCATACGGGGATCGGCCATAAACCGCTTCACGAAGATCCCGTCCAAAAGGGCGTTTGCCATGGCGGTGATGCTCATCCCCACGTGGTGGGCCATATAGCTTTGCACCGCCACCCCCTGCTTGCTCCGCACGAGGGTCATATCAAAGGCCTCGTAAAGCCCGTAACGGCCGTACATTCCGCGGGATTCCAAGGCTTCCAGATTCTTCACCGCGGCAGAGGGGGACACCGCCAATGCCAGATAGGAGGAATAGGGGGAGATCACCGTCTCTCCCCGTGCGTCCCGCCGCAAAGCCAGCTTCCGTACCCCGTGGGCGTGGTAGCGGTAGTGCAACCCGCCGTCAAAGGCGTAGTAGGCGGATTCCGATACTCCCCAAAGCTTGTTCACCGCCGCCTTCCGCTGGGCGTGCAGGAGGAACAGAAAGGTCTCCTCCCCGAAGGAATTGCGGTAGATGGGCAGGAAAAGCTGGGGCATGAGATATTCGAACATGGTACCCGACCAGCTCACCATCCCCACGTAGCCCTTGTCCTCCGCCACCGTCCGCCCTAAGGCGTACCAATGCTTTTTGGGGGCGATCCCCGCCGCCACGGCGTAATAGCAGGCCGTCCGCGCCTCGCTCATCAGCAGGTCGTAACAACCGTTTTCCAAGGCTTGCTTTTTGTCGCTCCAGCCCAGGGAGAACAGATCTTTTTTCTCGTTGTAGAACACACCCAGATCCGTTTCCTCTGCCAGCCGTCTGCACTGGGCTTCCAGGGCGGGGAAGCGTTCTTCGCGGTCCTTGTATTCCGCCAAGCCCTCCGCCACCGCCAACAGGCAGACCACCAGATTGCCGCTGTCCACGAAGGAGACGAATCCCTCCCCCAACACGGAAAGAGTCTTTAAGTCGTACCAATTGTAGAGGTTCCCGCGGAATTTGGGCAACCCCTCCACCGTGGCAAGGGTGCGTTCCAGGCGGTCGGCGGTCTCCTTGCCGTCCATAAAGCCTAAGTCGTATCCCGCCAGCAGGGAGGTGAGATACATCCCCACGTTGGTGGGGGAGGTACGCATGGCCAGGTCGTGAAAGGGGGACAACTGCAAATTATCCGGAGGCAGGAAATGGGTGTCCGCCGAGACGGTATCCGTAAAGAAGCGAAATGCGTCCTTTGCGTGGCGGCGAAGCAGGGCGGCCTCCTTGGGAGAGGGATACACCTTCCGCACCGCTCCACCCCGGGACAGAGGACGGGACAGCAGCGTGTCAATGAGGGGACTCAAAAAGAACACCAGCCCCAACAGGCGGTACACCGAGCTGTTTCCCAACAAGAACAGCAAGCAACCGAACACCGCACCGGGCAACCCCTTCTGCAGGGAATACAGCAACGTGCTTTTCGTCCCCTCCGCGTCGGCGGCGGTGGTCCATTCCAACAGCCGTTTCTTGGAGACCAGCATCCGCCACAGGGAACGGATCACCCCGTCCAGGGCGAGGAAGGCCTGCTTGGCAGAGGAGGCCAGGTCTAAAAACAACCGTAAGATCCCCTCCGCCAGGGCGGAGATCCCCGCGGTGAAGGCGTGGCGGAAGAAAAAGGGCCTGCCCCACAGAAGGTCCCGCAACAGCCCTGCCAGAAAGGGCAACAGTAAATAGCTGTAAGCGGCGCACACCAACAGCAAAGCCGGGAATTCCTTCTTCACCAACAGCGCCCCAAGCGCCAGAACCAGCATAGCGGAAACCGGGGCCAGATGACGGAACAGGTTCCAGAGGATCTGCCGCCTGCTCACCCGGGAGAGGGGATATTCCCCGTGGAACAGAAAATACAGATTCTGCACGTCCCCGCGGATCCAGCGGTGAGCCCGCTTGTCCCAGGCGGCAGGCGTGCCGGGAACGGAATCGGAAAGGGCAAGATCGGAGACCAACAAAGTCCCCGCGATGCCGCCCTCCGGGAGGTCGTGGCTTAAGATCCTCCCCTCCGGGAGATCCATGGCGGGGCGGAATTTCTGCAGGTCGATGAGCCCCTTTCCGCAGAAGATCCCCTCCCCGAACAAGCTCATGTTGCGGTCAAAGCAGGCCCGCTCGTAAAAGGACACCCCCGCGTTTCCCGAAATAAGACGGGTAAAATAGGTGCGGTAGGAGGAATACAGCTCGGTATGCACCCCCGGCTGGATCACCCCGAAGGAGCGGTTTGCGGGATGGAGTGCCACCCCGATCAGCTCCCGCAGGATCCCGGGGGAAAGCTCCGTGTCCCCGTCCAGGGTGAGCAAATATCCGGCTCCCGTGGGTGCTTTGCCGTGAAGATAGCCCACCTCCAGCCCGCAAAGACGGCGGATGAGCATCCCCACGGCGCCCCGCTTCCGCTCCTTGCCCCCAAAACTGCCGTCGTCCTGCTTGGCACGGTCGCGGTACAGCAGAAAAAACCGTTCCCCGTGGCGTTTGTTTAATTCGTCAATAGAAGCCTTGGCGTGACGGATCAGCTCCTCGTCCTCTGCCGTGCGGGCTTCCTTGGCGGCGGGGAGGTCTGCCAGCAGGCAGAAGGAGAGATTCTCCTCTCTGTTCAGGTAATAAAAACGCTCCAGCCGCTCCACGTAGTCCTCCTTCTTGGAGAACAGGGTGGCCACCGCCACCACGGTGCGGGCGCGGTCGGGAATATGGGGAAGCTGTAACCGCAAGGGGGCGGGACGCTTGCACAGCGGGGCGGTCAAGCGGTCACAGAGAGGAGCCACCCCTGCGCCCAAGGGCAACAGCAAGGGTAAAAACAGCCACCCGAACCACCAATAAAACAGCCATCCCCCAAGGGCGGTGAAAAGGAAAAACAGCGAAAACCAAACCATCCGCGGCAGGGGAGATACCTTTTGGGGGAACAGCAGATTTCCCACGGCCACGGCGTCCCTCTTGGCTGCTTTCACCAATTGCAACGCTTCTTCCTTTTCACTGCGGCGGTGCTTTTTTGCTCTTTTTGAAAGCGTCTTGCGGTAGGCGGCCTTGGTCTCGGGGGAGAACAGAACGTAGTCCTGCTCCTCCGCCTCCAAAACCCCTTCCGCCTGCCACGCCGCGGAGAACAAGGGGGAGATGCGGATCTCGGAAAGCTCCCGCAACACCCCCACCGCCTCGGGAAGCAATGCGGCGTTCTTTTCCCCTTTGCAAATATCTCCGATGCGGGTGATGGCGCAGTAGGCCAGGGCGGCGGGGACGGCGGAGATCTCCCCGTAGGACAAGGGCTTTTCCCGTCCATGCTCCGCCAAAAAGCGGCAAAGACTTTCCTCCTTACAGGTTCCCCCGTTTTCCGCAAGATAGGCGGCCATCAGCTCCGCCGTGGAAGGGTAGCGGAAGCATCCGCCCTTTTGGGGGAGCTTTTCGTAGCGGTGGATCAGATAGTAGTTATCCGCTACCCAATCCGTGCCGCCCTCCTGCACCGTTTTTCGGATGGCGGCGAGAGAATCCCTCAGCCTGGTTTTCATGGCGCTTTTTGTCACGTGGGCAAAACCCCTTTCGGTCTTTCGTTATAGAGTATTTTTGACCGTTCTTCGGATAAATATACCAAAAGCGCCTATCAAGATTTGTGCAAAAAAATAATGACGGCGGCGGGACTTCTGTGGTAAAATAAAAGAAAAAGGGTGATTCTCGTGAGTAAGAAAACAAAATACTACGCCATTAGCATTCCCTTGATGGCTTTGCTTTTCTTGGGGACGTTGCTTCTTGCGTGGGCGGGCTGTGATTCGGAAGAACTGCCGTTCCTTCAGATCCTGCCGATCCCGGGCATGGTAGCGTTGTCGGCCGTGTTGTTCGCTTTCTTTTTCTCCGTGCGCTGTTTTTTATTCGCCCCGGAGCGGGAGAGTGCCTTGCGTGCCGGCTTTCTTCGCTTGGCGTGCCTGTCCTTTTCAGGGGTGGGGTTGTGCATATTCTCCTTGGCCGTTGCTCTGCTGTTGAGGGGGCAAGTAGATCCCGAGCATGGGGCTCATAGCGGTATGGTTCTTGCGGCGTGCGTGAGACTGCTGGAATACGTGTTTCTCCCGGCGGTTGCGATCATGGCGGTGCTTTTGTGGATATCCTCCCGGCGGAAGCCCAAGGAGCGACCTTCTGCAAAAAAGAAGGTGCGTCTTTGGTGGTTCCTCCTGCCCGCTGTGCTTTTCTTGGGATTGATGCTCGTGGGCGTGTTTTTCTGCACGATCTACGCCGATCAGCTGCATAAACTTGCACTGCAAGGGGCTTTTGGAGCGGAGATCTCCTTTTTCTGGTTATCTGTGATGGGTATCTTTTCCATCACTACCATGAAGGGGATAATCGTACCCGTTCTTCTGTTGGCGTTTTCCCTTTGGTTCTGTTTGCGGTTCGAGGCTGCACTCCGCGGCAGGAGGATGCCTTTGGTGTTTGCCGTTTCCATGGGGATGCTGGGGGTGCTTTTGAACCTTTCGCCGTTGCTGCTCACCTTCCAACAGCTCTTTGGCGAGGGCAATTCCGCTTACCTTGCCACCGCATTTTTTATGCAAGGCCCCCGATCTCTGATGGTGGAATGGAGCCTGTGGGCAGGTGCTTTCGGGTGGGCGCTTCAGATTCTTCTTCTGTTCCTTGCCAAGCGAAAAGAAGCGCAAGCGGTTTCCTCTTCGGAGAGTTCCGCGCCGTTACAATAAAAAAACAGATCCCGTTCGGCATGAACGGGATCTTTCTTATGTTTTTTACCCCAACTCGGGGATCAATGCCGTTGCCACGGCGAAGTATACCAAAAGGGACAGGGTGTCCACGATGGTGGTGATGAAGGGGCTTGCCATAACGGCGGGGTCAAGACCGATCCGCTTTGCCCCCAGGGGGAGCAGACAGCCCGCCAGCTTTGCCAGCAAAACCGTCAGCGCCAAAGTCAAACTGACCACCAGGGCGACTTCTATGGAAGCACCGTCCAAAAGCACCGCTTTTCCAAAGCCTACCACGCCCAAAGCGACGCCGCAAAGGAGGGCCACACGCAATTCCTTCCACAGCACGGCGAACACGTCCCGCATCTGCACCTCTCCCAAGGACAGGGCACGGATCACCGCAACGGAAGCCTGGCTTCCCGCATTGCCCGCCGTACCCATCAGCATGGGGATAAACACGGTGAGGATGGCAACCTTGCTGAGGGCGGATTCGTAGGAAGAAAGGATAGCCCCCGTAAAGGTGGCGGAAAGCAACAACAGCAAAAGCCATGGGATACGGCTCTTCCAGGTCTCCCAGGCGCCCGTACGCAAATAGGGCTTGTCCGTAGGCACGATGGCCGCCATTTTCTCAATGTCTTCCGTGATCTCCTCCTGCAAAACGTCGGAGGCATCGTCGTAGGTGACGATACCCACCAGTCGCTTGCCCTTGTCCACCACGGGCAGGGCCAGGAAGTCGTATTTGCTCAAGGCGTTTGCCACGGACTCACGGTCGTCCATGGTCTCGGCGTAGATGACGTTTTCCGTCATGATGTCCCCGATGACTGCATCCTCTTGCGCCACCAGCAGGTCACGGACGGTGACCACGCCGATGAGCAGACGGTTGCGATCGGTGACGTAGCAGGTGTAGACCGTTTCCTTGTCGTAGGCGTCTCTGCGGATGCGCTCAAAGGCCTCCGCCACGGTCATATCCTTGTAAAGCCGCACGTATTCCGTGGTCATCATGCTTCCTGCGCTGTCCTTGGGGTAGCGGAGAATACGGTTGATGGCCTCCCGGGATTCCTCGTCGGCATTCCGCAGGATCCTCTTGACCACCCCTGCGGGCATTTCCTCGATCAGCTCCACCGTATCGTCGATGTAAAGCTCCGAAAGTACCTCCTGCAGGTACGCGTCGCTGAAGGAATTGATCAGGGATTCCTTTTGCTCCGCCTCCATTTCCACGAACACCTCGGCGGCGGTGTCCTTGGGGAGCAGGCGGAACAGCAAAAGCATTTCTTTTTCCTCGAACTGTCCAAAAAGCTGGGCCAGGTCGGGGGCTTCAAACAGAGAGAAGGCACCCCGCAGCTCGCGGTACTGCTTCTTCTCCAGCATGTCCTGCAAGCGAAGGGCGAATCCCTCCCCCTGCAGCTCCAACCATTGCTTCATATTTTTCGTTTTTACCTGAATAGACTAGCAAAAACGGCGAGAAAAGCTCCATAAAGGAACTGCTTCTCGGTCTTGCCGACTACTTCGTCCTGTGTCCATTACGGGCTTTCCTCTCTTTCTTCGTTGATACGGGTAGTGTACTCTATTTTTCGCCGTTTGTCAAGAGGAAAAAAGAGAGGCGATTTGCCTCTCTGAAAAAGGTTATTTCTTCTTGAACTTGGCGAAGTAGGAGCTTCGCTTGCTGTGGTGCTTATCCTCGCACAGCTCGCCGAATTTCTCCAAGGCTTCCTTTTGCTTTTTGCCCAATCCCTTGGGAACCTCGATCTCCACGGTGACCAGCAGGTCGCCCCTGCCCTTGCCGTTCAATTGCTGAATACCCTTTCCACGCACGCAGAAGGTGGTGCCGGACTGGGTACCCTCGGGGATGGTCAGCTCGCCCTGCCCTTCCAGGGTGGGGATGGTGATCTTTGCACCCAAAGCCGCCTCCACGAAGGTGATGGGCATATCGCAAAGCAGGTCAAACCCGTCTCTGGTGAAGAACTCGTGGCCCCGCACGGAGACGGAAACCAGCAGATCCCCCGCAGGGCCTCCGTTGGCGCCGGCGTTGCCCTGGCCTCGCAGGGAAATACGCTGGCCGTTGTCGATGCCCGCGGGAATATTCACCTCGATGAGCTTGCTCTTGCGGACCTGGCCGCTTCCCCGGCAATCCTTACAGGGATTCTTGATGATCTTGCCCTTGCCCTTACAAGCATCGCAGGGCTGGGTGGATTGCATATATCCGAAGGGAGTGCGCTGTTGCACGGTGACCTGGCCTCTGCCGCCGCAACGGGTACAGGTCTCGGAGCCGGTGCCGCCGTTGCCGGAGCAGGTGGGACAGGATTCGATGCGGCCGTAGGAGATCTCCTTCTTGCAACCGAAGGCCGCCTCCTCAAAGGTGAGGGTGACCCGTACGCCGATGTCGTCCCCTCTGCGGGGCGCGTTGGGGTTCCGTCTGGAGCCGCCACCGCCGCCGAACATCCCGCCGAACAGGTCGCCGAAGATGTCTCCCACGTCAAAGCCTTCCCCAAAGCCGCCGAAGCCGCTTCCGCCGCCTCCGGGTGCGCCGTCGATGCCCGCCCAGCCGAACTGGTCGTATCTGGCCCGCTTATCCGCATCGGACAGGACGGAATAGGCCTCGTTCACTTCCTTGAAGCTGGCTTCCGCCTCCTTGTCCCCGGGGTTGGCGTCGGGATGGTATTTCTTTGCCAATTTATAAAACGCTTTTTTGATCTCGCTGTCCGAGGCACCCTTGGAGACTCCAAGGACCTCGTAACAGTCTCTTTTCTGATCAGCCATAAATGTATAACTCCTACAGTCCGGGAAACCATTCGTTTTTCGGACTTGTTCTCCGAATAAGGCGACAATGCCGAGTGAAGGTTACCCTCCACTCGACCTGTCGTTAAATATCAGATGTTCGTGCTTCGCAGTGAGAGCGAAGCGGATTAGGTTTTGTCCGTGAAGTCTGCGTCGTAAACGGTGTCGTCACCGCCCTGTGCGCCGGGGTTGCCGCCCTGGTCGCCGCCCTGTGCGCCGGGCTGCTGGTACAGCTTGGAGGACAGCTCGTAGAGAGCCTTCTCCAACGCCTCGGTGTCTGCCTTGATGGCGTCGATGGTGCCGTTCTTCAGAGTCTCCTCCAGCTTGGTGATGGCCGCCTGTACGGGAGCCTTGTCGCTATCGGACAGCTTATCGCCTGCATCCTCCATCGCCTTCTTGCTCTGGAACACGGTGGTCTCCGCACGGTTGCGGATCTCAACGGCTTCCTTCTGCTTGCGGTCCTCCTCGGCGTGCATCTCCGCATCCTTCACGGCGCGGTCGATGTCTTCCTTGGACATATTGGTGGAGGACTGGATGGTGATGTGCTGTTCCTTGCCGGTACCCTTGTCCTTTGCGGTAACGTTTACGATGCCGTTGGCGTCGATGTCGAAGG
>JAFXBC010000033.1 GCA_017516825.1 Clostridia bacterium
GCGGAGATATACCGTATTGCACAGCCGTAACTACTACGACCCGCGCGTGCTCAGGGTGACAGACAGACGGGAGTGCTTCCAACGATAGAGTGTCATCCTGAGCACGCGCGGATTGTAGTCCCTGTGGCTACGTATTACAGTCATCTCCGCGCACGTCGAAGTTTTGCGGAGAAAGCAAGGTGCATACAGCGGCATAAAAGTAGTCTGCATTTCGATTTGTATTGGCCGCGATGCACCGTTCGGAGCAAAACCGCCGCAGGCGGGATCTCATAAGAGTCTGATGTTCCCTGACAAAGGCAAAGAACTGTTTATTCCCTAAAAAAAGACAAAATTCCCTCTTTACAACTCTGCGGGAATATGCTATAATACCATTGCGACACGGAAGCCAGTATCCTGGTTTCTATCTTACTACTGAATAAAAGTATGCATTTGTTACCATTTGGTAAAAATGCATTCTCTTTTCATGCATACTTTGAGTAGTAAGGTGAAATTGTGTCGCAGCAATCGGAGATGCGTTTTTCGTGCGTAGCTTCGGCTGCGCACTTTTTATTTTGCCGGGAGATACGACCATGCATCGGGACGAGAACGATTACGAAATAGCCTTGTTCGAGGCGGATTACACGGGCAAAGCCGATTGCGGCGAGATGCATCTCCAAAAAGGGCAGGAATTGTCCTCCCGCGTGAAGGAATTCTTGAAGGCTGCAAAGAAAACCGCAAAAAGAGAAGACCTGTTGAAGACGGCCTCCGCCTGCAACACCCTGGCGGCCATCACCGACTCCCGATTGCTGTTTTGGTGCTACGAGGAGCGGAAGGACGAGGTAGCCTTCGTGTTGTACAACAGCCGTCTGACCCTGGAGACGGCGGAGGTCTTCTATCTGCTCAGCGCCGTGGCCGCAGGGGCCGTGATCTCCCAAGGGGTCTCCAC
This sequence comes from Clostridia bacterium, assembly GCA_017516825.1. Taxonomy (GTDB): domain Bacteria; phylum Bacillota; class Clostridia; order Oscillospirales; family CAG-382; genus Coliplasma. The sequence goes on from JAFXBC010000033.1 coordinate 926, forward strand.
CCGCTTCCCCGGAGCCTTGTATACCATCGTTTCCTTTTCCCTTCTCTAAAAAAGTAACGCAGAGACGAAAAGCCGTCTCTGCGTATTTTTTATTTTCTCTTCAAAACCGGGATCACGACCGCCAAAGCAACCACCGCGGCCACGCCGATGAGCGCAAACCAAAGAGGATTCATCCCCTCTTTCTTTGCAAGAACAGGCGCTTGGGAAGGCTCCTCGGAAACCGTTTCGGAGCTTTCCTCCACGGATTCCTCCGCTGATTCCTCTGCGGATTCCTCCGCTGATACTTCCGGAGGGGTCCATTCCACGGGGATCAGCTTGGCCCCCTGAATAGACTTCCAGGTGATGGAATCCCCCACGTTGCCGTAGACGGACAGGGTGAGGTAGTTCACGGTGATGACCTCATCGGTGCCTAAATACGCCGCCAGATCCACGTAGGCGTCCGTATCGTCGGTCATATCGTACTCCGTGCCGTGCACCAATTTGGAAAGCTGTACGTTCCCGGAGGAGCCGTTTGCCAGGGTATAGTAGAGATACCCGTTGGCACAGCCCTTTGCCATCTCCACCTCCAGGTGCAGTAAGGGCGTGGCAGCAAGGTCGATCTGCCGATCCACGTTTACCCGCACGGAGGGCCAGGCGATGGCGCTTTTTGCATCTCTGGACAGGGTAAAGCTGCCGTCCTCGTGGTATTCCACCCCTGCAACCCCCTGGGCGGGGGTGATCTTCTCGGCAGAATCCGGCATGAGGGAGGTACCGTATTCATAGGTAGGCAAGGGAGGCAGGGTAGCGGGATCCACCGCGGTGACCTCCAGCTTGTTGATGGTAACCTTCTTCCCTGCTTGGCCGACCACGTAGAGCTTCACCCCGGAGAACACCACGTTCCCCTCATCGTCGATCATGCCTCTGGGGAGGATTTCCTCCAATTGCAGGGTACATTTGATATGCTGACCGCCTAAGATATCGTCCCCCGTCATGCGAAGGGAAGGGATCTTCGCCTTCAGAATGGGGTTCAAGCGGATATAGTCCCCGTCGTAGCCTGTGGTAGGGTTGGCGCCGTTGAGATACAGCATGATGTTCATGGCGGCTTCCAGCTTGATATCCACGGTGAGGGTACTGCCTCGCACGGGGACGGGGAGGGCTTGATCCATGGAGGGGGCGTAATGCGCCTCGGGCCATTCCCCGGTGGTATTGGCAAAGGAGATGGCTCCGCTTTTTTCCTTGGTCATCACCACCGTGTCGGGGTAGATCTCCCGCCATTTTTCCGGTTCAAAGGGGATGATGGAGGCGGTAAAGGGAGGCTCTTGCATCTCGGGCGGCTGGGGATACTCCACGCGGGGCGCGTCGGGATCGTTTTTATAGTTGGCGCGGAAGTATTCCACCAATCCGTCGGTGAATACCTTGTTGCCCAATTCCGTCAGATGTACCCCGTCGGAAACCAGCACCTCGTCGGCGGTGTAGGATTCGTCCATCATAGCGTGGACGTCCACCAAGGGCACGTTATATTCTGCCGCCAGCTCCCGCACCACGTTGACGTACACGTCCAGCCCGGCGTTCACCGTGCCTCCGGGGTACAGATCTCCCCCGCCGCAGGCGAATTCCTGAATGATGGGAGAGGTGACCAGAATGGGAACGGCGCCGATCTTCTTCAGCTCTGTGATGAAGTAGGTCAGATTGGCGCGGTACTCCTCGGGGGTCACCTGGGGCTGGCCGGTCTTTTGACGGTTGAAATCGTTGGTACCAAAGCAAATGGTCACGAAATCCGGGTTATGTGCCAGCACGTCCCGCTGAAAACGGGCCATACCGTGGGAAGTGTTGTTCCCGCCGATGCCGGAATTGACAAGATACATATTCAGCTCCTTCGCCACGTCGGAGGGCCAGGAGGAAAGCGCCGTGTTGCTGGCACCGAAGGTCACAAACACACACCCGTCCAAAACCTTCTCCTCCGCCGCAGAAGCGGGAAGACACAAACAGCTAAGCAGGCTCATCAACAATAAAACCGCCGTCCATTTTTTCATACCGTTTTACTCCATGTGTCAAAAGATTTTTCGTCCACCTCGTAGACGGCGGCAACGAATACGTCCTCGGGAACGTCATCGTCCCCCACCGCGCCTGCAATCAACTGCTCCTTGTAAAAAGACATGAACGACTGCGCCTCCTCTAAGGTTGCAAACAGGAAGTTCTCGTTCAATTTTTCGCGGTACTCCCGCAAAAGCGGAGAAAACAGCAGGTCGTGATAGACCATGACTCCCCAAGGGAGCAAAAATACCTCGTAGCCCAAAAGCCGCTTTTCGGGGATCTCTCCCTGCCACTCCTCGTCGGGGTAATCGCTTTCCAAAAACAGCACGCGGACAGGCTTGCCGATCTCCTTGCATCTCGCTACGTACCGCACCGCCAAGGCGGGATCGCACACGCATTGCTTCCAAAGAAAGCGATCCTCACTGTCAACGTTCACAGGCTCCCATTGATATTCCTTGCTCAACGCCTTGGATACGGGATCTTTCTCGCGGAACAACGGATCATGCTCGTACAAAAACAATCCGCGGTACTGTCGGTTTTCAACGTTTTCAAAAACAACGTAAGGCATATCCACGCCTTGTATCACCATTCCGTGAGGCTTCATAGAAATGTCTCCTTTTCACAACAAATATTTTTCAATCACTTCCGCCACGCCGTCCTCGTCGTTGTTCACCGTCACGGCGTCGGCTTGCTTTTTCACCAAGGGGGAAGCGTTGCCCATGGCCACGCCCAGCCCTGCATAGGCCAGAAGCTCTAAGTCGTTTGCCCCGTCACCCATGGCGATCATTTCTTCTCTTTGGATATTTAACAGGGCCCCCAGCCGCTCTAAAGCGGCGGCTTTGGAGACTTCTCCGTGAAAGAACTCCAAAAACATGGGCTGGGAGGGGGTTGCGTGGACGTTTTCAAAGGGCGCTTTTTCCATTTCCTCCCAAAAGGCAGGGATCTCCTCCTTGGTGCCGTACCAAAGCACCTTGGTGACGCCTTGCTCGGCAAGGGCTTCCAAGCTTTCCACGGGCAAGGGCTCCATCCCCGCAAAGCGGACGTAATCCGCGGTGCGTTCGTTCAGCGGGTGGCCGTAAAGCTTCCCCTTTGACCAGATGCACAGGGTCACGCCCCGTTTTACTCCTTCTTCCATGGCAAGCAGGGCGTCTGCGGGCAGCAGTTCCTTGGAATACAGAACGGTCCCTGCCCTGTCCGCCAGCATCCCGCCGTTGTAGATCATCAGCGGGCAGGTCAGATCCAGCTCCTCGGCGCACCAAAGGGCACCGGTCAAGGAGCGGCCTGTGGAGATGGTGACGTGGATCCCCGCCTCCATGGCGGCCCCGATGGCCTTACGGTTGCGGTGGGACACTTCCCCGCGGCTGTTCAACAACGTTCCGTCCATATCAAGAGCCAGCAAACGGTAGGCAAACCAGCCCTGCTCCCTGTAATAGGGCAGGAAGCGCTTGGTCTGGCGGGCGATCATCCCGCGGGAGCGCAAAAGGGCTCTGAATTCCTCGGGAGTCAGCCATTGATACGCCTCCGTCTCCCCCTCTTGCAGGGTGACGGCGGTTTTCTCACAGTCCACTTGGCACACGTAGGTGTGGTAGATGCTGCTCTCCCATTCGTCCACGTCGGTGCCGACGTAGCGGAAGTCCTCACAGGAAAGCCCCGTTTCCTCCAAAAGCTCCCGTTTGACACAGGTAAGACGATCCTCTCCCTGCAGGGCAGAACCCCCTGCGGTGGCTTCATAAAACCCGGGGTAATTGGGCTTGGTGGAGGCCCGTTTCATGCAAAGGATACTCCCGTCCCTATGGCGCACCAAAACCTCGCACACCATGTGGTAGCGCCCCGCGGGAATTTCTGCTCCCCGCACCAGGGTCTCCCCCGTTTGGTTGCCGTATGCATCGTATGCGTCCCAAAGCTCCATAGTTATGTTCATTCCTTTCGCAGCCCGCATTTTGCGGGCGGGTACAAGTTTGAAAAAGGATCCCTTTTTCAAACTTGCACCTGCTTTCTACCCCAGTATATCACACCTCCCGAAAAAAGTAAAGAAAAAAGGAAGCCTCTTTTGCAAAAAGAAGCTTCCAAAAACGCTTAATGCAACCATTCTCCCACACGGAAGGTGATCTCGTTGCGGGTATCGATCAGCTCGTAGATCTCTTTGGTGGAAAGGGTGTAGTAGTGCATTTCCGTATCGCTATAAGCATCGTCGATGTAGTAAGGCACGTGGAACAGCACCATGCCGTCGTACACCGTCATATCGGCGATCTGCATATAGCCGTCTTCTCTGGCGATGATACGGAAATACTCGTCCGTCTCGGTGTCGTACACCCAAACGTCTCCGCCGATGGCAATTGTGCCGTGGTCAAACTGGGAAACGAACAGGAAATACCGTCCGTCCAGCCAACGCATGGCGGTCACCAATTCGTTACGGGGCAAGCCGCTCATGTCAAGCTGACGCTTCTCCCCGGTGGCCGCCTCGTAGAGATACACGTCCGAGGGCTCTTCCCAAGTATGGTTGTTCAGAATCACCCGTATGGAGTCGGGATAAAGGTCAAAATATACGTCCATATTGCCGTCCACATAGTCCCCCTCCCGATGAAACTCCTGCAGACCATCCTCGGTGGTGATATAATACCGAACGCTGAAATCCCGATTCTCGTCGCGGAATTCCATTGCGTAGACCCCGTATTTTTGGAATAGAATCCCCACATTATTCAAGTGCAGAGGATCCTTGGTCACTGTCTCCCCAGAACTCTCCTCTTTGGGTTCAGAAACCTCAGCGCTTTCCTCCTCGGAAGAGATTCCTTCCACAGACACCGAGTTCTCGGAGCTTTCCTCGGCGGAAGAAGACACGTCGGGAAGCACGGTCTGCGTCGTGCAACCAACAACGGAAAATGCCAAAAGCAACACCGACAAGCATACAAACAACTTTTTCATAAAAACCTCCCAAAAACGCCTTTTTCTTTTTTATAACATATCCTTCCCGCCCTTGTCAACGGAGATTCACGTTTGTTTTCCGTTGCTTCACAGAAAAGACACGCACTCTTCACAGTGCAGGTCTTTCTTCGATTCGCTTTATGTCCTCTCGGGCGTCCGGGTCAACAAATCCGCAGAAGTAAAGAATTTCGTGACCTCTGCGGTGCTTTCTCAGGTTTTTCCACCGTCCGCAGGCGGCTCCGGCAAGGGAAGCTCTTCCACCCGTTCCCAATTCAAAAGATCGGCAGAAACAAAGATCTCGTCCTCAACGCCTTTCATGGAGTCGCCGTTAAAGCCTGCTACCATCCAATACACCCCATTGGTATATCCCCAATCAATGACATAGGAGCATCCGGCGTCGAAACTTACGTCAGGCCCATAGGGCAGTTCAGAGAGGCTTTGCCAGGATTTTCCACCGTCGAAAGTCGCCATGGTGCGGTATTCCAGATCGTTGTTGATATGACAATCATGGGTGCGGATGCCGATATTCTCATCGAAGAATTTCCACATCACAAGCTCTTCATGGCCATCCCAATAAGGCGGATCCTCTCCCTGCATCGCCTCCCAAGTTTCGCCGCCGTCGGTGGTGCGGTAAATGGCCAAAAAGCCTTCATTTTCCCAATATTCGTCCAGCCCGGTCACGATCAAAAAGGCTACTTTGGTGTCGACGGTTTGGAAGTCGATGCCTGCGCTCACAAAATCATTCCCGGGATGAATGGCAAGCTCCGTTGCAACAGGCTCTTCCTGCCCCTTCACCAGCTTATAAACGGTGCAGGATTCCAAGTTGCCGCGAGATTTTGTGGCAACGAAAGCCACGTCCCCCGCCATTCCGTAACCGAAGGCGTTGTCCTTGGGGAAGCGCATGGTCTTGCCCCAATCGGGCAGATGGATCACCATTTCCTCCCCGATGACGGCGTAAAGCATCCCTGCGTCTCCCACACCGCCCTTCAACTCCACGCCTTCAAAGATCTCGGGCATTTCCCGCCAGGAAAGCAGATCGGCGGAGACAAAGCGGGAAGCCTTCTCTCCGTTTTTCACGGTGAGAGTATAGACAGGGTTCTCCCCGTTGGAACGGATCAGATCTACCACCTCGTAATCCCCGGGAATCGTCCCTTCGGGCGCATCGATCTCCGCGGGAAGCCAATTCTTACCCCCGTCTGCGGTGTAGTAGAGCAGTTGAGAAAGGCCCGTTTCCTCCTCGGAACGGAACGCCATGACCCCAGTCTGCTTGCCGAAGAAATACATAGCGGTAGGCTCTTTTCCTTCCACCGCGGGAGGCGTTTGGATATCCACCTCATTCTTGAGTTCCCTGCCGCTATCGTCCATCTTGAACAAACGCATAGCGCCGGTTTCTCTGTCGAACACCGCCAAATAGTTGTCGCTGCCGTCGGTATGGCTGCAGAACAAACGAGGGTTCTTATAGCCGTCCAGGAACGTAAGCACCGCTTGATTTAAGGGCGTTTCGTAGGTTACAGAGCATTCATACCACGTCACGGGCTTTGATCCGTCGGCGGTAATTGCATAAACCGCATACCGTCCGTACCATGCGGCGATAGAGTAATGATCCGCGGTCTGCGGCAGGACGACGTAATAACAATTTTTGCCGCTGTCGAACGCTAAAACGGTCTTGCTACCTACCACCGCCGTTTTCACGGTGGTGCCGTCGGAACTGAAGGAATCATTGCATACACCCTTCATGTCCGTATATTCCAAGGTGGAAAGATCCTCGGGAAGAGGTTCCTCCGGTTCGGAGCTTTCCTCGGGTTCGGAACTCGCCTCCGGCAGAGATTCATCGGAAGAATTGCTTTCCTCGGAAGTGGAAGAAGTTTCTACTGAAGATATAACAGCAGAGCTTTCCACGCTTATATCTCCAATAGAAGGCAAACTTCCCTCTAACGCTCCCTCCTCACCGCAAGCGACAAAAAGAACGGCAAACAAGCATACACACAAAAAATAAATCATCCACTTCGCAAATCTCTTCATAAGATACCCCTTTCTTAGTTGGCTGTTATAAACTTACGCGTGCAGTTTACAACATTAAACTTCGTTTGTCAATAGTATTTTTTACGTTTTTACAGTTTTTTCACAGTGCATACAAAATCCGCCGTTATTTCACCCGTTGGAAAAGACTTCCGGGAATGCAACACCATTATACTCAATATATTAAGCATTGTCAAGAGGTTGAGTATGTTATAATGACAAAAACCACGTTGGGAGTGACGGCATTGATCAGTTACGATCCTTTCTACCGCACGCTGTTGCGGAAAAATATCACGGAATACCACTTGATCTTCAAGCAGGGGGTCTCTGCCAACACCCTGCACAGGATGAAGCACGGGAAGCCCGTCACCACGAAGACGCTGGACGAGCTGTGCTTTATTTTGGATTGCGACCTTCACGACATCATCGAATACAAAAAGGAAGAGTTCCCCGAGTGAAAACGCTCCGGGCAATAGAAAAACAAAAATCCGTACCATTTGGTACGGATTTCTTTGTGTTGGCATCGACCTATCTTCCCGGGCCGCTTCCAGCCAAGTATTGTAGGCACAGACGAGCTTAACTTCCGTGTTCGGAATGGGAACGGGTGGACCCTCGCTGTTAAAGACACCAACTTATGGAACGCAGTTGTCTGCGATCATTTTGACTTTTCGAAAAAGAATAGGAGAAAGTTCTCATGAATCGAAGTAGTTCAAGCCCTCGGTCAATTAGTATCGCTCAGCTGAACACGTTACCGTGCTTACACCTGCGACCTATCAAACACGTAGTCTACATGTGACCTTACTAGCTTATGCTATGGGATATCTCATCTTGAGGTAAGTTTCACGCTTAGATGCCTTCAGCGTTTATCTCATCCATACGCGGCTATCCGGCTGTGCTCCTGGCGGAACAACCTGTGCACCGGTGGTATGTCCTTACCGGTCCTCTCGTACTAAGGAAAGGTCCTCTCAAATATCCTGCGCCCACGACAGATAGGGACCGAA
>JAFXBC010000034.1 GCA_017516825.1 Clostridia bacterium
CGAATCGTATATCCGTTCACAAGAGCTGAAGCAAGCTTCTTTCTTGCAGTATCACAAATGAGCTGTGCAGTCGCACGAGATACCTGCATATATTCAGCGCATTGCTCCTGAGAAAAACCCTGATAGTCAACGAGTCGAATGCACTCATATTCATCAACGGTCAAAACGACTGCTTCCTCTTTGGCTGAATTAGCAACGAATGTATCTGCAATGGGCATTCTGCAAACCTTGCGGCATTTTCTCGGTCTTGGCATTTTACACAGCTCCTTGCTTTTGGTATATGCTAATTATAGCATGGTTTTTGGTATATGTCAATAATGCTTTTTATAAGTCAACAATTAGCTTTATTTGTTTTGAGAATAATCATAGAAAATACGAAACGAAAGTGTGATTTCAATATCAGTAATTTAACGAATAGCGGTCTTTTAACGATAGGAAGGCACTACACCTTGACGGGGAGTAGTGCTTTTCTGCATTTTGGGACATACAAGACACAAGATATAGGTACCGCAAATACCGAAATGCACCAACAAAGCAAAAAAGCCCTTGTGAATCAAGGACTTTCGGATCATTAGGATCATGCACCCTGACGGGTGGTTGCAGGATTCCATACACCGCACTTCGCGCGGAGATTCCATACCAAGCCTGCGGATTGGATAGAAAAAAGCACTTCTTGCGAAGCGCTTTTTTCTGGTGCCGGCGGTGGGACTTGAACCCACACGGTATCGCTACCAACGGATTTTGAGTCCGTCACGTCTGCCATTCCATCACGCCGGCATTTCTCTTGGCACTCGGGTATTATAGCATATCTTTTTGGAAATTGCAAGTCTTTTTTGAAAGAAAATAGGGTGTGTTTGTAAAAACTTTTTTGCCCATGTAGTGCCACCCCCCGAGGGGATGGCAAGGGGTCAGTTGCCGCAACCGACTTTACACCTTACGAAGCAGGCAGATCCTGCAACCGTCAGGGCAAAGGACAAGAGAAGCAGACCCACAAGGATCGCACTGAGGACGCTCCCGGCAGTCACGCCCAAGCCGAGAAGCACCACGGAGAACAGGACGGTTCCCAGCACGCCTGCAAGCAGGACGTTCAGCAGGGTACAGAGGCAGGCGCAACCGTTCTCCCATCGGGAAAGGGCTGCTGACACCACCAGCACCGCCAGATAGACCACGGCGATCCCCAAAAGAACCCACAGGAAGGCCGGGGTGACGGTGATCTGCCCTGTGATCTGCAAAAAGGCCGCCAGGACGCCCACCGCCACAGCGGCGATGACAGACCAGAGGGTGCAGTTACATTTACAACCGCATTGACAGTTTGACATACGATTTATCACCTCCGATAGCAATATATGACGGAAAAGAGCGAAGGGTGACGGATACAATCCCCTCCGTCTCGCTGATCGCGAGACACCTCCCCTTGCTAAGGGGAGGCTTTGTTGCTTTGGATGGAAAGATTAGATAGTCCGGGAGACGCAAAGTCATTCCAAAGAAGGACTATTCCCTACACATAACAAAAAGGACTGAAAGCTCAGTCCTTTCCCCTTTATTTCGCTTTGGTGTCGCAATAGATGCAACGGTATTCTCCGCTGTCGGGAGAGTGGAGGCGGAAGATCTGGTGGATCCCCTGCTCGGTGGTGGTGATGCAACGGGGATTCTTGCAGACCAGGATGTCCGTCAGGGTCTGGGGAAGGGAGATCTCCTTCTTTTCGATAACCTTTTCGTCGCGGATGATGCACACCGTGGCCTTGGGGCAGACGAAGCTCACCAGGTCCATGTCCAGCTCTACGGCGGCGTCGATCTTGATAATGTCCTTTTTGCCAAGCTTGGGGCTGTTCACGTTCTGCAGAACCGCCACGGGGCAATCGAAGGCGCTCAGTCCCAGCATATGGTAGAGGGTCATGGCCTTCCCTGCGGGGATGTGGTCGATGACGATGCCGTTTTTGATGCTGTCGATTCTCATACCTGCACCTCCAGGAGTTTCAAGATCAGCGCCATACGGATGAACTTACCGTAGTAGGCCTGGCGGAAATAGCAAGCTCTGGGATCGCCGTCCACACGGGTGTCGATCTCGTTGACACGGGGAAGCGGGTGCATGACGATCATGTCTTCTTTGGCGTTCTTCAGCTTCTCGGGGGTGAGGATGTAGGAATCCTTCAGGCGGAGGTAATCCTCCTCGTTAAAGAAGCGCTCTCTCTGCACGCGGGTCATATACAGGATGTCCAGCTCCGGCATGACCTCCTCAAGAGAGGTGGACTGGACGTACTCGATGCCCTTCTCCTTGATGTAGGTCTGCTTCACGAAGCCGGGAAGCTTCAGCTCCTCGGGAGAGATGAGGACGAACTTAACGCCTTGGTAGCGGGACATGGCCTCGATGAGGGAGTGTACCGTTCTGCCGAACTTCAAGTCCCCGCACAAGCCCACGGTAAGGCCTTCAAATCTGCCTTTTTCGTGATGGATGGTCAGCAGGTCGGTGAGGGTCTGGGTGGGGTGGAAATGTCCACCGTCCCCTGCGTTGATGATGGGAATCAAAGAGTGCATGGAGGCCACCATGGGGGCGCCCTCCTTGGGGTGGCGCATGGCGATGATGTCGGCATAGCCGCTGACCACCGCTACGGTGTCGGCAACGCTCTCCCCCTTCTTGGCGGAGCTGGAATTAGAGTCGGAAAAGCCCAGCACGTTGCCGCCCAAGCCCAGCATAGCGGATTCAAAGCTCAGTCTGGTACGGGTAGAGGGCTCGAAGAACAGGGTGGCCAGGGTCTTGTACTTGCAGGCCTCCCGATATTTTACGGGACTGGCAATGATATCGTCCGCCACACGGATCAGCTCGTCGATCTCCTCTACGGAAAGATCAAGAATGTCGATCAAGTGCTTCATAGTCGTTTCCTCCTAAAGTAGTGATCAGTTTTGCGGCTTTGCGGCAAAACCATGTCTGAAAACGATCCGTTTTCAGATTTTTGCCCCATTGATAGCGAGGTAGTTCTTGATACGGGTAACGTTCTCTTGATTGGCGGGGTCTTCCTCCAGGTACTCGATGATATCGTAAACGTCAACCACGGAGTATACGGGGAAACCGTACTCGTCGGAAAGCTCCTGCATAGCGGATTTCTCGGTCTTGCCCTTCTCTTTTCTGTCTACCATAACGAACACGGCGGAGATCTTCACGCCCTCCAGGGGGGACAGGATCTCCATGCTCTCGCGGATGGCGGTGCCTGCGGTGATCACGTCTTCAACGATGACCACTTCTTCCCCGGCTTTCGGCTTGTAGCCTACGAACATACCGCCTTCACCGTGGTCTTTGACCTCCTTGCGGTTGAAGAAGAAGGGGACGTCCAGCCCGTTCTTTGCCAGCGCGACGGCGGAGGAGACGGCGATGGAGATGCCCTTGTAGGCGGGGCCGTAGAGGACGGTGCGCTTGTTGCCAACCTTTTCCAGGTAGCTCTTGGCGTAGAACTCGCCCAGCTTTGCGATCTGCTCGCCGGTCTTGATGTCACCTGCATTGATGAAGTAAGGGATCTTTCTGCCGCTCTTGGCGGTGAAATCGCCAAACTTCAAAACCCCTGCGGACTCCAAGAACTGTATAAATTCTCTCTTGTAGCTTTCCATATTGTTTTTCCTTTCTTTGAGGCGCTGCCTCAAGCTCCGTTTAAGAACCTTTCTTTGAAAAGAAAGGTTCTTAAAAATCTTCAAAGAAACTTGATTGCCAAACCCGATGTTCATCGGGTTTGGAGGGAAAAGTTTTTGAGGATTCCTAAGGAACTTTTTCCAAAAAGTTCCTTAGGCGTTCCTGCTCTTTCGTATCCCTTTAATCTACAAACTCGGCCACGCAGCGCTCGTAGGCGGCAACGGGGTCGGGAGCGGCGGTGATGGGTCTGCCCACCACGATGTAGTCGGAGCCGATCTCCTTGGCCTGTGCGGGGGTCATAACCCGCTTCTGGTCGCCGATGTCCCCGTCTGCAAAGCGCACGCCGGGGGTGATGGTCAAAAAGCTCTTACCACAGGTGTTGTGGACAGCCTCTGCCTCCAGGGGGGAGCAGACAACGCCGTCCAAGCCTGCCTTTGCGGCGTTGGAAGCGTAGTGCATGACAACGTCTGCCATAGGCTTTTCGATCCACAGATCCTTCTCCAGGCTCTCCTGGTCGGTGGAGGTAAGCTGGGTCACGGCGATGAGCAGAGGACGGGTGCCGTCGGGACGGGTCAGCCCCTCCAAAGCGGCCTCCATCATGCGAACGGTGCCTGCGGCGTGAAGGTTGGTGATGTCAACACCCAGGGTGGAAAGCACCTTCATGGACTTTTTAACGGTGTTGGGAATGTCGTGAAGCTTGAGGTCCAAGAAGATCTTGTGTCCTCTCTCCTTGATCTCCCGAACGATGGCAGGGCCTTCTGCGTAGTACAGCTCCATGCCGATCTTGACGAAGGGCTTTCTCCCCTCGAACTTGTCCAAGAAGTTCAAAACCTCTTCTTTGCTTGCAAAGTCGCAAGCGACGATGACGTCCTTACCCATGATGTGCTCCTCCTATGATATCCGTTAAATTGTGAATTCCGTATTTTTCCATGACACGGGGCAGGTCTGCCACCATGTCTCTGCAGGCGTAGGGATCGATGAGGTTTGCCGCACCCACCTGAACGGCGGTGGCGCCTGCCAGCATCAGCTCGATCACGTCCTCCGCATCAGATACACCGCCCATGCCGATGATGGGGATGTTCACAGCCTCGTACACCTGGTAGACCATGCGTACCGCCACGGGGAAGATCCCCTTGCCGGAGTAGCCCCCCATTTTGTTGGCGATGACGGGCTTTTTGGTCTTAAGATCGATACGCATACCCATCATGGTGTTGATGAGGCTGATGCCGTCCGCCCCTGCCTCCTCGCAAGCCTTGGCAATGGAGACGATATCCGTGACGTTGGGGCTGAGCTTGATGTAGACGGGCTTGGTGGTGACGGCCTTCACCGCCTTGGTCACCTCTGCGGTGGAGGCGGGAGAGGTGCCGAAGCTCATGCCGCCGTGGTGGACGTTGGGACAGCTGACGTTTACCTCCAGGATGCCTACCTGGTCTTCTTTGTCCAGCTTTTCGCAGGTGTAGGCGTACTCCTCGATAGAGAAGCCGCTGACGTTGGCGATGACCTTCTTGCGGAAGTAGTTCTTCATCTCGGGAAGCTCGTGGGCGATGACGTGATCCACACCGGGGTTCTGCAAGCCCACGGAATTGATCATCCCTGCGGGACATTCCGCGATGCGTGGGGTGGGATTGCCGAAGCGTTCGTCACGGGTGGTTCCCTTGAAGGAGAAGGTGCCCAGGCAGTTGATGTCGTACAGCTCCGCAAATTCCTTGCCGAAGCCGAAGGTGCCGCTGGCGGGGATGATGGGGTTATCCAGCTCCCAGCCGGACAGGGTTACGCGTGTGCTTCCCATATGATCTCCTCCCTTTCCAGAACGGGGCCGTCCTTGCAGATCCGCTTGTTGCCGTAATAGGTCTTACAGCTACAGCCCATGCAGGCGCCGAAGCCGCAACCCATGCGTTCCTCAAAGCTATACTGACCGGAAGTCTTTGCCGTCTTTTCGATGGCATGGAACATGGGCATGGGACCGCAGGTGTAGAAATAGGTGTAGTCAAGCTCCTTCAGTACGTCGGTGACGAAGCCCTTGGTGCCGTAGCTTCCGTCGGCAGTCGCCACATAGGTGGGAACGCCAAGAGCCTTGAAGTCCTCCTCCAGGAAGATCTCGCTTGCCTTATTGAAGCCCAGGATCACGGCGGGGTGCTTTCCCTCTCCCAACAGCTTCTTGCACAGGTTATACAGAGGGGGTACCCCTACCCCGCCGCCGATGAGAACGGGGTTCTCGCCGCTTTTTGCGGTGTCGTAGCCGTTGCCCAGACCCAGCAGGGTATCTATTTCCGTGCCTGTGGGGATCTTTTCCATGGCTTCCGTGCCGTGACCTACGATCTTATACAGGATGGTCACGGTGTTTTCGGTATAATCGCACACCGAGATGGGGCGGCGGAGGGTGAAGCCCTCCAGCTTCAGGTTGATGAACTGCCCGGGAGCGGTGATGGCAGAGGTATCCCCCGCCAGCACCATGCGGCAGACGTCAGCCGTGAGGTGGATATTCTCGGTGACGGTAAGTTTGGTTTGTATCATGTGTTGATCCTCATCAGGAATCGATGGTGGAGATCTCCATGGTGATCTCTTCCAGAACGTCCAGCAGAACGCGGACGGTATCCAGGGCGGTGAAGATGGTGACACCGTTTTCCACGGCGCAACGGCGGATGTCGATGCCATCGGTTGCCGCGCCTGCGGACTGGTAGTCACGGGTGTTGATGACGTAGTTCACGTAGCCCTGGCGGATGGATTCGAAGATCTCCTCACTACCCTCGTTCAGCTTCTTCTTCACACGGGTACGGATGCCGTTTTCCTTCAAGAACTTGGCGGTACCGCTGGTGGCTTCGATGTTGAAGCCCATCTGATAGAAGCGGCGGATGAGGGGCAGGGCTTCTTCCTTGTCCTTGTCGGCAATGGTGGCCAGCAGGGTGCCGTAGTTCACCACCTGCATACCGGAGGCCTGGAGGGCCTTGTAAAGAGCGCGGTTCAGCCTTCTGTCGTAGCCGATGGCCTCGCCGGTGGACTTCATTTCGGGAGAGAGGTAGGCATCCATGCCGCGGAGCTTCTGGAAGGAGAAGGCGGGAACCTTGACGTACCACTTATCCTTGTCGCCGGGGTAGATATCGTTGATGCCCTGCTCCTTCAAGGACTTGCCCAGGATCACCAGGGTACCGATGTCTGCCAGGCAGTAGCCGGTGGACTTGGAGAGGAAGGGAACGGTACGGGAGGAACGGGGGTTGACCTCGATGATATAGACGTTGTCTTCCTTGTCTACGATGAACTGGATGTTGTAAAGGCCTACGATGCCGATGCCCAGACCCAGCTTTTTGGTGTAATCCAGAATGGTATCGCGGACAGCCTGGGACAGGGTGAAGGTGGGATACACGCTGATGGAGTCGCCGGAGTGGATACCGGTACGCTCTACCAGCTCCATGATGCCGGGGACGAATACGTCCTTGCCGTCGCAGACGGCGTCCACCTCAACCTCTTTACCGATGATATACTTATCTACCAGCACGGGGCGATCCTCGTCGATCTCCACGGCGGTCTTGAGATACTGGCGGAGCTGTTGCTCGTTGGCAACGATCTGCATGGCTCTGCCGCCCAACACGAAGGAGGGACGCACCAGCACGGGATAGCCGATCTCGGAGGCGGCGGTGATACCGTCCTCCACGCAGGTGACGGCTCTGCCCTTGGGCTGGGGAATGTTCAGAGAGAAAAGCACCTTCTCGAAGGAATCACGGTTTTCCGCGCGCTCGATGGCCTCGCAGTCGGTACCGATGATGGTCACGCCGCGGTTGCGGAGAGGCTCTGCCAGGTTGATGGCGGTCTGACCGCCCAGGGAGGCGATGACACCGTAGGGCTTTTCCAGCTCGATGATGTTGCAAACGTCCTCGGTGGTAAGGGGCTCGAAATACAGCTTGTCCGAGCAGGTGTAGTCGGTGGACACCGTTTCGGGGTTGTTGTTGATGATGATGGCCTCGTAGCCGTTGGCCTTGATGGTCATGACCGCGTGGACGGTGGAATAGTCGAATTCCACGCCCTGGCCGATACGGATGGGGCCGGAGCCCAGCACGATGATCTTCTTGCGGTCGGAGGCTACGGACTCGTTTTCGTCGCCGTAGGTGGAGTACAGGTAGGGAACGTCTGCGGCGTACTCACCTGCACAGGTGTCGATCATTTTATATACGGGGAACAGGCCGTTTTCCTTGCGGAAGTTCCAGACGGCGTCCTCGGTGGTCTTCCAGCAATCTGCCACGGCTCTGTCGCAGAAGCCGTAGTGCTTGGCTTCCTTCAGAGTTTCCAGGTCGAAGGGCTTTTCGGCGATCTCCTTTTCCAGATCCACGATGTGGCGGAGGATATCCACGAACAACAGATCGATCATGGTGGCCTTGCAGATGGTATCGGAATCCACGCCGCGGCGCAACAGCTCGGCCATGGCGTAGAGACGGTCGTCGGTGCCGTCGCAGATATAGGTGAGAAGCTCCTCGGTGGGAGTATGGTCGAACTTCTTCATGTGGAGGTGGTACACGCCGATCTCCAGGGAACGGATGGCCTTGAGGAAGCTTTCCTCCACGGTTCTGCCGATGGACATGACCTCGCCGGTAGCCTTCATCTGGGTGGAAAGCTTGTTGCTGGCGTCGGCAAATTTATCGAAGGGGAAACGGGGCATTTTGGTAACCACGTAGTCCAGAGTAGGCTCACAGCAGGCAGGGATGGCGGGGAGCTTGATCTCGTCCAGGGTCATACCCACGGCAATCTTGGCGGTCACTCTCGCGATGGGGTAGCCGCTGGCCTTGGAGGCCAATGCGGAGGAACGGGACACGCGGGGGTTGACCTCGATAACGTAATAGCGGAAGGACTGGGGATCCAGCGCAAACTGCACGTTACAGCCGCCCTCGATCTTGAGAGCGCGGATGATCTTCAAGGCGCTGTCCCGAAGGAGCTGTGCTTCCTTGTTGGTGAGGGTCTGGCAGGGGCAGACCACCACGGAGTCGCCGGTATGGATGCCCACGGGGTCCACGTTTTCCATGTTACAGATGGCAATGGCGGTGTCGTTGGCGTCGCGCATCACCTCGTATTCGATCTCCTTGTAGCCCTTGATGCTCTTTTCGATGAGCACCTGATGCACGGGAGAAAGCTTGAGAGCGTTCTTCATGATCTCGCGAAGCTCTTCCACGTTGTCCGCAAAGCCGCCGCCGGTGCCGCCCAGGGTGAAGGCGGGACGGAGCACTACGGGGTAGCCGATCTGCTCGGCAACCTTTTCCGCTTGGGGAATGGATTCCGCGATGTCGGAGGGGCAGATGGGCTCGCCGATCTCCTCGCAAAGCTTTTTGAACAGGTCGCGGTCCTCTGCGCGCTCAATGCTTTCCGCGGGGGTGCCCAGCAGCTCTACGCGGCATTCCTTCAGAACGCCCTTCTTTTCCAGCTGCATGGCAAGGTTCAGACCCGTCTGGCCGCCGATGCCGGGAACGATGGCGTCGGGACGCTCGTGGCGGATGATCTTGGCCACGTATTCCAGGGTAAGGGGCTCCATGTAGATCTTATCCGCAATGGCGGTATCCGTCATGATGGTGGCGGGATTGGAGTTGGCAAGGACTACCTCGTAGCCCTCCTCCTTCAAAGCGAGGCAGGCCTGGGTGCCTGCATAGTCGAACTCGGCGGCCTGGCCGATGACGATAGGGCCGGAGCCGATGACCATGACTTTTTTGATATCTGTTCTCTTAGGCATTTTACTTGGCCTCCTTCATGGCGGTGATGAACATATCGAAGAGGTAAGCGCTGTCCTGGGGACCGGGGGCGCTTTCGGGGTAGTACTGGACGGAGAAGATGTTGTCCTCCTTGCAGGCCAGACCCTCCACGGAGCCGTCTACCACGCAGGTGTGGGTGACGGTGAGGGGAGTGCTTGCCAGGGAAGCCTCGTCCACCACGTAGCCGTGGCTTTGAGAGGTGATCTCGATCTTGCCGGTGACCAGGTTGCGGACGGGATAGGTGCCGCCTCTGTGTCCCGTCTTCATGGCTACGATCTTGGCGCCGTAGGCCATGGCGATGAGCTGATGTCCCAAGCCGGTACCGAAGATGGGCTTCTTGCCCTTCAGCTTGTTGATGAGATCACAGACCGGGGAGGCGTCTGCGGGGTCCCCGGGACCGTCGGAGATGAGGATGCCGTCGGGCTTGTTGGCCAGGACGGATTCCACGGTGGAATCCCAGGGCATCACGGTGACGTTACAGCCCAGCTTGTTGAAGGTGCGGATGACGGAAAGCTTGGTGCCGCAGTCGATAACCACCACGTTGAAGATATGGTCGGGGGTGCGGGAGAACCAGCGCTTGCGACAGCTGACACGGGCAACCAGATCCTTGACCACGGGGGTCTCGGCGATGATCTTCAGCCCTTCCTCCAGGGAGGTCTCTACCCCTGTGATGAGACAGCGGCAGTTGCCGTTGTCACGGAGGTGGCGGGCCAGCTTGCGGGTGTCGATGCCCTCCATACCGGGAATATCGTCTTCCTCCAAAATCTCCGCCAGCGTCTTGGTGGTACGGAAGTTGGAGGGGTTGTCGCAGTAGCTCCCCACGATCAAGGCACCCAGAGAGGGGGTGCGGGACTCAAAGTCCTCGTCGGTGATGCCGTAGCCGCCGATGAGGGGGTAGGTCATGACCAACGCCATACCTGCGGCAGAGGGGTCGGAGATGATCTCCTGGTAGCCCGTCATGGAGGTATGGAATGCGAGCTCGCACACGCGGTCGCAGGTTGCACCGAAGCCGTAGCCGTAATATTCGCTACCGTCTTCCAGAATCAGTTTGCGGTCAAATTGTCTTGCCATACTGTTTTACACCTTTCTATATCAATGGAAACTTATCGGGTATAGTACTTGTCGCCTATGGAGGTGAGCACCCATCTGCCCAGGACTTCCATGCCCTTGAAGGGAGTGCTTCTGCCTTTGGTGGCGAAGGTATCGGGATCGATGACGTAGGGGGTCTTTACCTCAAAGACGGTAAAGCCCGGGTCGGCGGTGATGCCGAATCTTGCTCTGGGGTTGGTACAAAGGAGATCCACCAGCTTTTCTAAGGGGAGGATCCCCGTTTTGACCAGGTGGGTATACAGCACCGGGAAGGCGGTCTCCAGACCTACCACGCCCATCAGGCTCTTTTCCAGCCCCTTCCCCTTCTCCTCGGCGGAGTGGGGAGCGTGGTCAGTGGCGATCATATCGATGGTGCCGTCCAGGATGCCCGCAATCAGGGCTTCCCGGTCTTCCCTGCCACGGAGAGGCGGGTTCATTTTGAAGCGGCCGTCCTCCTGCAGATCCTCGTCACACAGCACCAGGTAGTGGGGGCCCGTTTCGCAGGTGACGTTCAAACCCTCTGCCTTTGCCTTGCGGATCAGCTCTACGCTCTCTTTTGCGGAGACGTGACAGACGTGGTAGGCACATCCCGTCTCTCTTACCAGCTCCAGGTCTCTGGCGATGGGCAGGTATTCACTTTCACTGCAGATGCCTCTGTGGCCGTGCCGTTTTGCGTAAACACCGTCGTGGATATAGCCGCCCTTCAAAAGACTGTTATCCTCACAATGGGCAACGATCATCTTCCCCAAAGCCTTGGCGCGAAGCATGGCGTCCCGCATCATCTCACGGCTTTGGACGCCTCTGCCGTCGTCGGAGAAGGCTACGACCTTCTCGGCCATTTCCTCCAGGTCTGCCAGGGTCTCCCCTTTTTCTCCCACCGTGATGGCGCCGTAGGGCAGGACGGCGATACGACCGTCTTCCCGGATGGCATCCAACTGGAGCTGAAGATGCTCTGCGGAGTCGGGAACGGGGTTCAGGTTGGGCATGGTGCAGACTGCGGTATATCCCCCGCTTATGGCGGCATCGCATCCTGTATGCACCGTTTCCTTATAAAAATATCCCGGCTCTCGGAAATGCACGTGCACATCACAAAAACCGGGCAATATCAAATAGGAATGGGAAAGGATGGGAGAAAAACCTCCCGCTTCCAGAAACGTGCGGATGGCTTCGGACAAGGCTTGATTCTGCATGACCTGCTCTCTTTCTGCCTGCTTCATGTTTTTTCCTTTCCTTATCTGTCGCAAATGTAGACGGCGGATTCTCCGTCGATGCAATGGGTCAATACGGTAACCACCTCGGTCTTGGCAGTGGGAAGGTTCTTCCCCACATAGTCCGGGCGGATGGGAAGCTCTCTGTGGCCTCTGTCCACCAAGGCTACCAGCTGGACAGAACGGGGTCTTCCGAAGGAGAACACCGTCTCGATGGCGGCACGGGCGGTTCTGCCTGTGTACATCACGTCGTCCACAATGAGGACGTCCTTGTCCGTCACGTCGAAGGGGATCTGGCTCCCCACCAGGGCGGCCTGCTTCTCCTCGGGCGGGAGATCGTCGCGATGGAGGGTCACGTCCAACGTACCCATAGGCACAGTCTTGCCCTCGAAGCGAAGGATGTTCTCGCACAAGGTACGGGCAAGAGGGACTCCCCTGCGGAGGACGCCTAAGATACAGATCTCATCCACACCGCGGTTGCGCTCGATGATCTCGTGGGTGATACGGGCAAGGGCACGGGAGACCGCCGCCTCGTCCATCACCTGGGCTTTACGAACCATGTCAAAACTCCGTAAAAACAAATTTCTGCAACAAAAAATCTTGCCAAGGCGGCAAGACGACACAACAAACCTGTGGGCATACTCCCACCGGAATTTTTTTATGACATCTTGCCGGTCTCTCTGTACCGAGTTAAAGATTTTTACTGTCCTATATTGTACCACCCAAATCCCCTCTTGTCAAGGGTTAAAAACAAGTTTTTTGAAGATTTTTCGGAAAACCCCTTGACAGCGTAACAATGTTATGCTACAATATGCGTAACAATGTTACGAAAGGCGTGATGAAGTGGAGCAGGAGCTGATTTCCAAGAAGGATCTGCTAGCCAAATACGGCATTTCCTACGGGGCCTTGTACCGCTGGAAGCGGATGGGGCTGATCCCGGAGGATTGGTTTTTGAAGAAGGCCGCGGTGACAGGGCAGGAGACGTTTTTCCCGAGGGGGCTCATCTGTGAACGGGTGGAGCTGATCTTAGGAAAGAAGGACGTTTCCCTGGAGGAGCTGGCGGCGGAGCTGAACGGCAAGGAACGGGCGGAGGCGGTGCTTTCCCTTTCCACGGTATACGGCGAGAAGCAATTTAAGGTATCGGAGCTTTTGCAGGTGAAGGTGATCTGCGGGGGCAAGGAGAAGGATCTGACGACGATCATCAAGGAGGAATTTTGAGATGGATATGAGGATTTCCGGCAGCGGAAGCATTTCCGGCGGGGTCTACGACAACGTAAGAGTAAGCGGCAGCGGAAACTGCCAAGGGGATATCAAGTGCAAGAGTTTCCATGGCTCGGGGGCTACCCATTGCAGGGGAAGTCTGGAGTGCGAGCAGGATCTCCATATTTCCGGCAGCGGGCATATTGACGGCGACGTGAAGGCAAACGAGATCCATTGCTCCGGCAGTCTCCACGCAGGCGGCGGTCTGGAGGCTACGGTGGAGCTTCACGCTTCGGGAAGCTGTCACGTGGAGAAGGACTGTATCTCCCACGGGACGTTACACGCTTCGGGCAGTCTTTCCGTGGAGGGCGGGATCGAGGCGGAAAAGGCCGTGGTCTCCGGAAAGCTACTATGCAAGGGGCTTTTGAACGCGGAGCAGGTGGAGATGAAGCTAGAGAGCCGCAATCCCTCAAAGGTGGGAGCCATCGGCGGCAGTCAGATCATTGTGGAATACGGGAACGACACCCACAGAGGCGGTGTGCGGATCTTCGGGCTGTGGATCGGAAGCGCCAAGGCCGCACAGGAAAAGGGTATCATCCTGAAGGTGGCGGAATCCATCGAAGGAGACGTTCTGAACCTGGAAGGGGTGGAGACGCCTTTGGTGGTGGGCAAGGACGTGCGGATCGGAGACGGCTGCCGCATCGGGACGGTACGTTACAGCGGTATTTTGGAGGTTTCCGAAAATGCCGTGGTGGAAAACAAAGAGTTTATTGGATGAAGAACGAAGCAGGGAACCTTCTTTTCGGAAAAAGAAGGTTCCCTGTACCCTCCAAGAAAACCTGTTGCCAAACACATTTCATGTGTTTGGAGGGGAAAGTTTTAGAGGAGGGCGTTTGAGGGAGGTACCTTTTTCAAAAGGTGCCTCCCTCATTTCGTTACCGTATAAAATTCGTTCTTGCCTTGGTTTGCTCGGGAGGGGTGATCCCCTGCTCCTTCCCTGCGTGGATGCACTGCAGAAGCCAGGCCATATTCTTGCCGATGTTTTCCATAGCGGCCATCCCCTCTGCATCCTGCTGTGCCTGCTCCCCGTTTCCGCCGAAGACGTTGTTCCAATAGGTAGAGGACACCACGGGCATGGAGGAGATGGTGAAGTATTTGTTCAGCACGTCGAAGGATGCCACGGTACCTGCACGGCGGGCCACCGCCACGGATGCTCCGGGCTTGAACATAAAGGCGGGCTTGCCGCTGTAAAAGGCGCGGTCCAGGAAGGACAATACCCTGCCGGAGGGATGGGCGTAATAGACGGGGGTGCCGAACACAAAGCCGTCGGCTTCCCTTGCCTTCTCTACGAACGCGTTCACGGCGTCGTCGATGACGCACTTCCCTGTTTTCACGCATTGCATACAGGCAAGGCAATCGGAAACAGGCTCTCCGCCGATGTGGAAGATCTCCGCTTCGATGCCGTTTGCTTCCAAAGCTTTTGCGATCTTTGACAAAGCGGCGTAGGTAGTACCGTTTTTGTGGATACTGCCGTTCAACAACAATACCTTCATACTTATCTCCTTTGGGGTAGGTTTTCTTGGAGGGTGCGGGAACCTTCTTTTTCCGAAAAGAAGGTTCCCATAAATCGCTCTTTATTATCCTCTGTCCATTGCCGTAACACCCGTGCGGGCGATCTCCACGATGCCGTAGGTCTTCATCATCTCGAAGAAGGACTCCAGCTTGGAGCGGTCGCCGCAGATCTCGAAGACCAAGGTCTCGGGGGTGACGTCCAGAGGACGGGCGCGGTAGATCTCCGCAACCCCCATAACGGCGGTACGGTTGGTATCGTTGGCGCGGACCTTCACCAGGAACAATTCCCTGCAGACGGCATCCGCCTTCAGCTCCTCCACGGAGATCACGTCCACCACCTTGCGGAGCTGGCTCTTGATCTGGGTGATGATCTGGGCGTCCCCGATGCACTCGATGGTCATACGGGAGACAGCGGGGTTTTCGGTCTCACCAACGGTAAGACTTTTGATGTTGTAGCCGCGGCGGGCAAACAGCCCGGAAATGCGGGTCAATACGCCAACGCAGTTGTTGACGAATACGGATAAAACGTGAATCTGTTCCATAAATACGTTCCTCAATGATCGGTTAGAACTTCGATGAAGCAAACGCCCTTCTCCTTGCGGGCTTCTGTCAACACGGCGGGAAGGCCTTCGCCTTCCGTAGAGCGGACGAAGGGTACGCCCATAGCGGTTGCCATGGCGGGAAGATCCATGGCGGGAGTCTCCGTGAGGATGTGTCTGCCTTCGTAGTCCCGATCCTGCAAATCGCAGATCATGCCCAGACGGCGGTTGTTGAACACCACCTGGGTGATAGGCAGGCGATACTTCACGGCGGTGGAAAGCTCCTGGAGGTTCATGGCGAAGCTACCGTCCCCTGCCAGATTCACCACTCGTTTTCCCGTGGCGATGGCGGCGCCAATGGCGGCGGGAAGTCCGAAGCCCATGGTGCCAAGTCCTCCGCTGGTGATGAAATGACGGGGCTTTACAATAGGTAAGCTGTGGCAGGCCTTGATCTGATGCGCGCCAACCTCGGTGGTATAGACAGCATCGGGGAAGGCGCCGAAAATTTGAGTATACAGCGGATCTCTGGGTACCGCATCGGGGTAGTAGCGGGGCGCTTTTGCGGAAACCAGGGGCAAAAGGGATTCCAGCACCGCAAAGAGATCCCCTACCACTGCGGAATAGGCGGGGAGGTTCTTGCCGATCTCCGCTTCGTCGATGTCCAGATGGAGGATCTTGCAATGGGGGGAATGGAGGCGGAGATTTTCCAGCATCCGCTCGGAGAAGCGCAGGCCTGCACCGATGAATAAGTCGCAATCGCGGAGCGCCTGCAGGGTGGAGGGGTTGGGTTGTAAGCCCACAAGACCAAGATACTGTTCGTCATCCTGTGGAAAGCTGCCGATGCCCATGGCCGTGGTGATCACGGGGGTGCCCAGCTTTTTGGCGAAGGTATAGACCTTCTCTGCGGCGTTCGATGCGATGACGCCTCCGCCCAAGCAAAGGACGGGGCGGGAGGAACGGTCGATCAGCTCTGCCGCCTCACGAAGCTCCTCTCCCCGGGGCAGGGGGAAGACTTCCTCCGAGGGAGTGGCGGGAACATATTTGGCACATTCGTCAAAAATATTTTTGGGAATGTCCACCAGGACGGGGCCTTTCCGACCCGACGAGGCGATACGGAAGGCGCTTCGCAGGGTGTCTGCCAGACTCTCCACGGACTTGACGATGAAATTGTGCTTGGTGATGGACATGGTCACGCCGTAGATGTCGATCTCCTGGAAGGCGTCCCTGCCCAGAAGGTGCAGGGGAACGTTTCCGGTGATGGCCACCATGGGGGTGCTGTCCATATAGGCGTTGGCAAGACCTGTGACCAGGTTGGTGGCACCGGGGCCGGAGGTGGCGGTGACCACGCCGGGCTTTCCGGTAGCGCGAGCGTAGCCCTCGGCGGCGTGGGTGCAGAACTGCTCGTGGCAGTTGGTATACAGCTTGATCCCCCGTTTGTTTCGCAAGGCATCCAGCAGAGAGAGGATGGTCCCCCCCGGGTATCCGAAGACGGTATCCACCTTTTGCTCTTGCAAGACCTTGACGATGATCTCGGCACCTTTCATGGGAAGAACTCCTTTCTTTTTGTACTTGGATAGGGATATGATAACACGTGAGAAGAAAAAAAGCAAGTATAAACGCAAAAAAAGCCTCCGAAAAGGCTTTTCTTGTCCCGAGATCAATAAATCTGACTTACAATTTATAAGTTGATTAGTTTGCTCTCTTTGCCGCGAAACACTCGCTGCAAAGTACCGGTCTGTCGGTCGACGGCTGGAAAGGAACTCTCGCTACTTTACCGCAGTTGGCGCATACGGTCTCGAACATCTCTCTGGGCGCTCTTGCAGCGTTCTTCTTTGCGTCTCTGCAAGCTTTGCATCTCTGAGGCTCGTTCTGGAAGCCCTTTTCAGCATAGAATGCCTGCTCACCGGCGGTGAACACGAATTCGTTACCGCAGTCTTTGCAAACCAAAGTCTTGTCTTCGTACATTTGCTTACTCCTTGTAGTATTTTTATAATACTCCCGGGGAAGACCCGGAAAATATTAGCGATGGGAACCCGTTCACGCAAGAAGGGCTTTTAACTTCCTGCGGATACGGCAGACGGCGTTGGCGATGCTTTTTTCCGACCTGCCCATAACGCGGGCGATATCGGCATAGGAACGGTCGCTGAGATAGAGCTCAAACACGGAACGCTCATACCCCGAAAGTTCGGCAAAAACACGCTCGTAGAGCAGAGAACTGCTCTCGCGATCTAAAAACTCGCTTTCCGGCGAGGTGCCCGACACCAGCTCTGTATCGTCCAACGGGACGACGTCACCGTTTTGCTTCCGAAGGCGGCGGGCCGCGCTGATCACGCTGTGGCAGATACAGGAGGAAGCATAGGTCGCGAATGCGGAGGAAACACCGTCGTAGGTGCGGACGGCCTTCAGCAGGCCAACCAGACCTTCCTGGTAAAGATCCTCCCCATCGGCGGCGGGGACAAAGGATGCGGAATGAGAGATATGCCAATATACCAAGCGCTTATAGGATTCCACCAAGGCGGCAAAGGCCTCCCCGTCACCCAAGCGCGCGCGGGCGATCAACCGTGCCTCGTCGGCAACGGGCTGCCCTATTCCGGAATCGGAAAACATCTTCAAAGGCGCACCACCGATCTTACTGCAGTACAGAATATTCCATACCACATTCATTCATTATACACAATTTTTTATATTTGTCAACAGTTTTTCTGATTTTCTTTAGAATTTTTGTCGCATTTCACAATTCTTAAATTTTTTTTGAACGGAAAGAGCGGTTAAGATCTCCTTCATCTCCCCCATTTTTCCCTCCATATCCTTCGCCAGAGCGATCTGACAGCGGGCACGGATCAGGTTATGGGAGGGCTTGCGGCATTTGAAATACACGTCTCCGTCCAAATAATCCTTTAAGAATCTGGAGGCAAGCTCCAGGGTGATGATCAACACGCCGTCGGGCAGGGTGAAAAATTCCTTTTCCGTCAAAATGTCCAAAAGCGGGGAAACGAATCCCTCTGCCAGCTTCCTGTAAGCCTGCAGGTTCAAAGAGACCTTGGAAAGGTCCTCCTCATCCTCGGCGGCGGTATTGCAGGCGAAGCGGACGGCATCCCCGAAATCGTGGGCCGCGTAGCCCGGCATCACCGTGTCCAGGTCGATCACCGCCAAGGGGGTGCGGGTCTCGGCATCGAACATCACGTTGTTGCATTTGGTGTCGTTATGCACAACACGCAAGGGCAGCTCCCCTTCTCTGTGGAGATCCTCCAGCAAAGAGATATATCCCTCTTTGGAAAGCAGATACTCCAGCTCTGCTTCCACCTCTCCCCTTCTGCCCACGGCGTCCCGCAAGGCGGACTCCCGCAAGGCGGCAAACCGTTTTGGAGTATTGTGGAAATCGGGGATGGTGCGGTGAAGCCGTTCCGCAGGGAAATCCGAAAGATCTCTTTGGAACTCCCCGAAGGCGTAGCCCGTGCCGTAGAGGATCTCCTCGTCGGCAACGTTCACGCAACGGGAATCGTACACGTAGGAAAGAACGCGCCAGTAGTCCCCCTCCTCACTGCGGTGGAAGAACTCCCCGTTTTCCTTGCGGTAGAGGTGCAACACCTTGCGGCGGAGATCTTTTTCTCCCGCGGATAACAGCTTTTGCTCCATGTGAGAGGTGACGGCGTAGGCGTTTTCCGCCACCTGATGGGGATTTTGGAACACCTTGTGGTTCAGCCTTTGCAGGGTGTAGTCCCGCCGTTTGCCCAAGGCGTCCCTGGTGCCGATAAAATAGGTATCATTGATATTTCCCACCTTTACCACGCGGTAGTCCTCCAATTCACCCTTCAGGTGAAAGGCCTCCATGATGGAGCGGAAGATGGAAAGCAATGCTTGCTCGGTCATAGGTTCAATAACAGCTCCCGGTTGGAAAACCTCTTACAGCTTTCCGATAAAAGAATGGGGATCTTCACGATACTTGGCGTCCGCCTTTTCCCACAAGGGAACCGCACGCATGAGATGGCAGGAGGCGGAGAGGATGTTGCCCTTTTGCAGCTCTTTATCGGTGAGGATATTCTCCATGCGGCTGTAAGCCTGGTAAACGCCCTTGAAGTCGTGGGCGTAGCAGGGCTGTTCGTAGGTACTGCCGTCCTCCTTCACCATGGTATAGGTGTAGCATTCCTCGAACAGGTAGTCCGGGCGGGAAAGCTCCTCGATGGCGTGCATGGAGGTGTTGCAGTTGGTGCCGCACCCCAAGAACAGGATACTGCCGTCCAGCTCCATCACCCGATGGAAGGGGGAATTGGGCCCGCAGGGGGTATTGTCCAGGTGATGCCCGCCTACCACGGCCTCCTGCAGTTCACCGATGGCGGCGCAGGAATGGGTGGGACAGAGACTTCTCTTTGCCCCTGCAACGGAGGTACGGAAATACTCGGGAATGGCACCCACGCAGGAGGGGGTGTTCTTCACGTCGAAGGTGAGGGAATGAGCGGGGCCGCAGGACATATAGCTGAGGGTG
Source organism: Clostridia bacterium (assembly GCA_017516825.1). Classification (GTDB taxonomy): domain Bacteria; phylum Bacillota; class Clostridia; order Oscillospirales; family CAG-382; genus Coliplasma. The sequence goes on from JAFXBC010000034.1 coordinate 19,437, forward strand.
GGGAACACCAGGGTTCCGTGGTCCCCCAGGGCGAGACGGAGGCCTTCGATAACGTGGGCGGGGGTCAAGCCCTGTCTGCCCATAGATTTCAGAGAGGAATGGACCAGCAGAACGCTTCCCTCTCTCACACCCAAAGCGCGGGCGTCTGCGGCGATCTGTTTTACAAATTCGTTCATACAGTTAGATCCTTCAAAATTCTTGTGGTTCCGGCGGAAATCAGAAGCTCACCGCTGACGGTCTCCCCCGTCATCAGATCGGTCACGGGGCCGCCCGGACGGTGGAGATAGGCATCCTCGGAGGCGTTGGAAAGCACCGTCAATCTGCCATTTTCGTCAAAGCGTTGGAAGGCGAAGACTCCCTCGGGGGTGTCCAGCACGGCAAAGCCTTCTGCGCCGAACAGCTTTTCTCTGGCGCGGAGGCGGTTCACAGCGCGAAAAGCGTTATGAAGCTTGCTGTCGATGGCGTGCCAAGGAAAGGGGCGGCGGTTAAAGGGGTCGTGATAGCCCTCCATCCCCGCTTCGTCTCCGTAGTAGATACAGGGAACGCCGGGGAGGCAGGCCAGCAGGGTATATCCGTTTATCAGGGTGTTCGCCGCTTTTTCACGCTGCTTTTTGGTCATACGGCGGACCGCCAAAACCTCGTTGGGTTCGCCAAAATCTCCCTCTCCCCCCAGCACGGTAAGAATACGCTCGGTATCGTGAGTCCCGATACTATTCATGGTATGCAACAGTGCCTTGGGAGGATAATGCTGATGTAAGGTCTCGGTGACCTCCCGCAGGAGAGAGGCGTCCCCATACTTCAAGAAATGGATCAGCCCGTTGCGGAAGGGATAGTTCATCACCCCCGAGAGCTGTTTCCCTCGGAAGTAGCGCTTTCTTTGGTCGTAGGCGATCTTGTTGGAGGCATCCTCCCACACCTCGCCGATGATGGCGGCATCGGGCTTGGCCTTCTTCACCGCGGAAACGATCTCTTCCAGGAAATCGCTTTCCAGCTCGTCCACCACGTCCAGGCGGTAGCCGTCGATGCCAAGAGCCATGTATTTGGGAATCACCCGTTCGCAGATAAAGGAGCGGAATTCCTTGCACTTTTTGGGCTTGGGGAGGTTCTTGATCCCCCACCAGCTTTCGTAGTCGTCACGGGTCTGCCCGAAGGTAAACCAAGGATAGTAGGGGGATTCCTCGGATTGATAAGCGCCGAGGCTTTGGTACTTGCCGTAACGGTTGAAGTACACGCTGTCGTCCCCTACGTGGTTGAACACTCCGTCCAGGATGATGCGGATGCCCATGGAATGGGCCTTTTCCACCAGCTCGGAAAGGGCTTTTTCCCCGCCGAAGGTGGGATCCACGGTGAGGTAATCCCCGGTGTCGTACTTATGGTTGGAATAGGCATCGGCAATGGGGCTTAAGTAAATGACGGTGACCCCCAGATCCTTGAGGTAGCTGAGCTTATCCGCCACGCCGTAAAGATCCCCGCCGAAGTGGGTGTTGTTGGGGAAGGCCTGGCCGTTGACGGGGGGATATTCGGGAGTGCCGTTTTCCCAATCCTCGTTGTACACCGCGTCGGTGCGGCGCATGGATCTGCCGCTTTTGCAGAAGCGGTCCACGAAGATATGGTAGAACACGCCCCGGGTGAGCCAATCGGGAGCGGGATATTCGTCCTTGTACACCGTCAATTGGAATTCATTGACGAAGCGGTCGGAAAGGGCTACGTGAGAGCGGTCGCAAACGGTATACCGTCTGCCTGCGGGGGTCTCCCCCTCGAAATGGAAGAAGAACAGTCCGTCTCCCTCCGGGGCGATCTCACGGGTATCCAGGGACAAGGAAAAGAAGGAAAGCTCCCCTTCCTTGTGCAGGAAAGGCGCTTCCCTGGCGAGAAGCACCTTTTCGTCGTTGCCCAGATAAAACCAAGCCCGGGTTGCCCCCTGCATCCCCAGGGTCAACTCTACCGTATCTCCGAAGGAGCAGGTAAAGGACCCCGTGGGCTTGCCGTTGCGGCTAACCTGTAAAAAGACGTTGTTCATACTTTCTTGATGGGCTTGATACCCCAAATGTTGTCCGCATACTCACGGATACTGCGGTCTGCGGCAAAGAAGCCTGCCTTGGCAATGTTGGTAAGAGACATCTTGTTCCAACGCTTGCGGTCGCCGTAAGCCTCCAGCATGCGGTCGTGAGCGTCTGCGTAGAAGCTGTAATCCGCCAGGCACATGAAGGGGTCGGAAACGCCGTGGGAATACAGCAGGTATCTGGCGATGTCCGCGAAGGATCTGCCTGCGTAGCCTGCCTGCATACTGTCGATGGCGCGCTTCAGGTTGGGGTTGCTGTTGTAATAATCGGAAGAAGAGTAGCCCTTACGCCACAGCTCCTCCACCTCTTCTGCCGTGTGGCCGAAGATGAAGATATTGTCCTTGCCCAGGAGAGAAGCCATTTCCACGTTGGCACCGTCCAGAGTACCGATGGTCAAGGCACCGTTGATCATGAACTTCATGTTGCCGGTACCGCTGGCCTCCTTACCTGCCAGGGAGATCTGCTCGGAGATCTCTGCGGCGGGCATAAGATGCTCTGCCAGGGTGACGTTGTAGTTTTCCAGGAAGACTACGCGGAGCTTCTTGCGGATGATGGGATCCTTTTCGATCTCCGCACCCACGTAACAGATCAGACGGAGGATGTCCTTCGCCAGATAATAGCCGGGAGCCGCCTTAGCCGCGAACAGGAAGGTCTGGGGCGGGATATCCAGGTTGGGATTCTCTTTCAACTGCTGATACAGGTCGATGATGTGGATGGCGTTGAGAAGCTGGCGCTTATACTCGTGGAGACGCTTTGCCTGCACGTCGAAAATGCTGTCGGGATCCAGCTGGATGCCCTTGGTATCCTTGATATACTTGGCAAAATCCGCTTTGTTCTGCTTCTTGATCTTTTCCAGGCGCTCCAGAACGGAGGCATCCTCGGAGAAGGCAAGGAATTTTTCCAACTGAGCGGGGTCCTTGCGGTACTCCTTGCCGATGCACTCATCCAACAGAGAGGCCAGACGGGGGTTGGAATAGCACAGCCACTTGCGGTGTGCGATGCCGTTGGTCACGTTGGTGAAGCGGTTGGGGTACATATCGTTGTAATCCTTGAACACGGTGGTCTTCAGGATATCGGAATGCAGGCCGGATACGCCGTTGATATGGTGGGAGCCGATGACGGACAGGTTTGCCATACGTACCATGCCGTGACCCAGGATGGACATTCTGCCCACCTTGTCCCAATCCCCCATGAAGGTCTCCCAGGCTTCCTTGCAGAAGCGCTCGTTGATCTCCTTGATGATGGAGTGGATTCTGGGGAGCTTGATGGCAAAGAGGTTTTCGTTCCACATCTCCAGCGCCTCGGGCAACACGGTGTGGTTGGTGTAGGAGACGGTGGCAGTGGTGATCTCCCAGGCGTGCTCCCAGGAGAAGTGGTGCTGATCCATAAGGATACGCATCAGCTCGGGGATGGCCAGGGCGGGATGGGTGTCGTTGATGTGGATGGCAACCTTGTCGGGCAGGTTCTCCAGGGTCTTGTACTGGGCCAGATGGTTGCCCAGGATGTTCTGCAGAGAAGCGGACACCAGGAAATACTGCTGAGAAAGGCGCAGCAATTTGCCCTCGTGGTGGTTATCCGCGGGGTAAAGCACCTTGCACAGGGTATCCGCCATGGTGCTTTCCTCCAGAGCCTTGATATACTGGCCCTGGGAGAAGGCCTTCATGTCGAAGCCGTCCTTGTCCTTTGCCTTCCAGAGGCGCAGGGTGTTGACGGTATCCGTACCGCCGCCGGTGATGAACATATCGTAGGGAACTGCCTCGATCTCGTCGCAATTTTCGTGGATGACGTGGCAATGGCCGTCTCTCCACTCCTCGCGGACCACGCCGCCGAAGCGGACGGTCACCTTTTTGTCCTGTCTGGGAACGAGCCAGCAGTTGCCGTCGGGAAGCCAGATATCGGGAAGCTCAAGCTGTTCTCCGTCTACGATACGCTGCTTGAACAGACCGTACTCGTACAAAAGAGAAAAGCCCTTTGCAGGATAGTCCTGGGAGGTCAGCGCGTCCAGGAAGCAAGCGGCAAGTCTGCCCAAGCCGCCGTTGCCCAAACCGGGGTCCGGCTCCAGCTCGTAGATCTCGTTAAGGGAAAAGCCGTGCTTCTTCAGCGCTTTGCGGTAGATCTCCTCGATCCCCAGGTTGCAAAGGTTGAGTTTCAGGGTACGACCCATCAGGAACTCCATGCACAGGTAGAATACCTGCTTGGAAGCCTGTTCTTTGGATTTTTGGATGAGCTCCTTGTTCCGGGAGCCCAGCAGGTCACGGACGGACAAAACGACCGCCTGGTACATCTGCTGAGGAGTCGCCTCCTCCGGCGCAATACCGAAGTAGCGGGAAAGTTTGTTGAGAAGTGCCTCGTCTACGTGAGCCTGTTTGATCTGTTGTGCCATGGTAATGGTTTCTCCAAGATGTTTCTTAATTTTAGGATATATTCTTAATCAAAACGATCATGCACCCTTTATTTTACGAGAGAGGTGCCTTTTGAAAAAGGCGCCTCCCTCGCACTCCCTCCGCGAAAACTTTTCTTCAATAAATAAAAGAAAAGTTTTTGGGGTTTCCAAAGGGGGCTTTTTTCAAAAAAACACCTTTGGCGGGGAGTACCGGGACGGTACGGGGCAGGGCCCCTTTCTCATAACCTCGTTTTGTTTTAAGCAAAAATAATGGAGTACGGGGGAGAAAGGTTTCTCCCCCATCCGTCTTTTTTAATGGAAATTACAGGGAACGGTACAGGTCTGCGTACTGAACGGCAGAGCTGTCCCAAGAGAAGTCGGTGAGCATGACGCGGCGCACCAGCTTCTTCCAGGCCGCCTTGTCAGCGTAGCAGTTCAGAGCGTTCCGCAAAGCGCACAGCATATCCCAGGCGCTGTAAGACGCGAAGGTAAAGCCGTTGCCGCCGCCCTCACAGCCTGCGTCCTTGATGCTGTCGTACAATCCGCCGGTCTCGTGGATCACGGGGACGGTGCCGTAGCGGGAGCAGATCATCTGTGCCAAGCCGCAGGGCTCGGTACGGGAGGGCATCAGGAAGATATCGGCGCCTGCATAGATCTGCTTTGCCAGAGTCTGGTCAAAGCGGAGCAACACGCGGCAATTGTCGGGATGGCGTTCTGCCAGGTGCCAGAAATAATCCTCGTAGTAGAAGTCGCCCTTGCCCAGCAGGATGAGCTGAACGTTCTCCTGCAGCAGGTCGTCCGCCGCCAGGGTGAGCAGATCCAAGCCCTTGGAATCCACCAGACGGGTGATCATGGCCACCACGGGCTTGTCGGGATCTACGGGAAGGCCAACGGACTTCTGCAGCTCCGCCTTGCACACCGCCTTACCCGCCATCTTGTTCACGTGGAAGGATGCGGGAAGCTCGGTATTCTTGGAGGGGCTGTAATAGTCCTTATCGATGCCGTTGAGGATGCCGGAAAGCTTGCCCTCGAACATCTTCAGGATGGGATCCAGGCCGTGGGAGAACTTGGGGTTCAAAATTTCCTTAGCGTAGGTGGGGCTGACGGTGGTCACCTTATCGGAACAGATGATGGCGCCCTTCATCAGGTTGATACAGCCGCCGTATTCCACGATCTCGTGGTCGGAGGGCATCAGGTCGAACACGTCGGCCAGGGAATCCAGGCCGAACTTGCCCTGGTACTGGATGTTATGGATGGTGAAGGCGGTACGGATGCCCGAATAGCCCTCCATGTAGCCGTACTTACGCTTCAGATAGATCACCGCAAGGGCGGCCTGCCAGTCGTGGGCGTGAAGCACGTCCGGGAAGAAATCCAGGTCGGGCAACAGATCCACCACGGCACGGCAGAAGAAGGCGAAACGCTCACCGTCGTCAAATTCGCCGTACAGGGAGGCGCGCTTGAAGTAATACTCGTTATCCAGGAAATAATAGGTAACGTTGCGATACACCACGGAGTAAACGCCGCAGTACTGGTTTCTCCAGTTCAGGGTGACGTTACGGCTGGTGAGGAAAGTAAGTTTTTCACGCCAGGAGGCATCCATGGTGCCGTAGAGGGGCATGATCACACGGATATCGTCCTCGGGATTCTGCTTTTTGAGAGCGGCGGGAAGGGAGCCGATGACGTCGGCAAGTCCGCCGGAGGCGGCAAAGGGAGTGGACTCCGATGCTACGTATAAGATCTTCATAAACGGTTCAAATCCTTTTCATTAAACTTCGCTGGATTTTTCAATATAGAAGGGACGGTTCTCATGGCCGGACAGGACTCTGCCGTCGCGGATGGTGACTCCCTTGTCGGTAATCACGCAGTTCATATACACGTTGTTGCCTACGTAAGTATCCTGCATGAGGATGCAGTTTTCCACGCTGGTGTTCTTCCCCACGTGGACGCCGCGGAAGATGATGGAGTTTTCCACGATGCCCTCGATGACGCATCCGTCGGCGATCATGGAGTTCTTCACCATGGAGTTGGCGGCGTAGACGGTAGGAGCGGAGTTCTGCACCTTGGTGAGCACGGGACGGTTCTTCTGGCGGAACAGGGCGTCCTGGGCCTCGGTGGTGAGCAGATCCATGTTGCGGTGGTAGTACTCGGAAAGGCTACGCACCGTCTCGCAATAGCCCTCGTAGCGGTAGATGCGGAAGTTGTTGGTCGCGGCGCCTCTGGTGAGGATATCCTTGGCGATGCTGGTATAGCCGTGGGCCAGGGCCTCGGTGAGCCGGGAAAGCAAGAACTGACGGTTCATCACCAGAATATGGATCTGAATGTCCTTTTCCCCTTCGCCGTTGTCGTTATAGTTGGTGACGTTGATGATCCGGCCGCTTTCGTCGGAATTGACGATGCTGATATCGGACAGATCGTCCACGGGGCTCTTCTTCACCGCAACGGTGGCCATAGCGCCGCTTTCCTTGTGGGAACGGAGCATATCCGCCAGATCCAGATTGCAGATCAGATCGCAATCGCACAACAGGACGTCGTCCTCGGTGCATTCGCTGATGAACTGGCGGGCGCTGATCAGTGCTTCCAGACGGGAGGCGAACAAGGTATTCCCCCGGTTGGCAAAGGCGGTGATAAAGGGAGGGAGGATCTTGATGCCGCCGTTTCTGCGGGCCAGATCCCAATCCTTACCGGTGCCCAGGTGATCCATCAGGGATTGGTAGTTGTAATGAGTCAGCACGCCCACCTTGGTGATGCCTGCGTTGACCACGTTGGAAAGGGTAAAGTCGATGAGACGGTAGCGGCATCCAAAGGGAACGGATGCCATGGTGCGATCCTCGGTCAACTCGGGAACGCGGCGTTCGTTTAAGCCTGCAAACAGAATGGCAACGGTACTCATACGGTCTCCTCCTTCTTCATAGCTTCCAATTCGTCCTTGCCGAAGCGGACGTTGTCGGGAATGGTTGCCCCGGCGGGGATGTTCAGCCAACCGCCCACCAGGGTGATGCCGGCAGATTCCTCGATGGGCTTACCGATGGTGGCGTTTTCACCCACCACGGTGTTGCCGTCCATCACGGCGTAGTTGACCTCCGCCCCCTCGCCGATGATGACGTCGTCGAAGATCACGCTGTCGCGAACAACGGCGTTTCTGCCAACTACCACGCCGGGAGAGAGGACGCTGTTGATCACGGTGCCGTAGATCTCACAGCCCTCGGTGACCACGGAGTTCTTCACGGAGCCGCCTGCGCCGATGAACTGGGGAGGACGGGCGTTGTTACGGGAATAGATGCGCCATGCGGACTGCAAGGACAGAGCGGGATTCTCGCCCAGAAGATCCATATTGGCCTCCCAAAGGCTCTGGATGGTACCAACGTCCTTCCAATAACCCTCGAAGCGGTAAGCGAAGAGACGCTCGCCGTTGTTCAGCATGGCGGGGATGATGTTCTTGCCGAAGTCGTTGGAGGAGTTGGGGTCGGCCTCGTCCTCGATGAGGTAGGAATACAGCTTATCCTTGGAGAACACGTACACGCCCATGGAGGCCTGGGTGCTCTTGGGTTCCTTGGGTTTTTCGGCAAACTCGGTGATCCTGCCTTCGGCGTCACTGCTCATGATACCGAAGCGGCTGGCCTCCTCCAGAGGCACGTCGAAGACGGCGATGGTACAATCCGCCTTGTTGGCCTTGTGGAAGTCCACCATCTTGGAGTAGTCCATGCGGTAGATATGGTCACCGGAAAGGACGACCACGTAATCCGGGTCAAATTTATCGATGAAATGAAGGTTCTGGTAAATAGCGTTGGCCGTGCCTTTATACCACTCGGAGCGGTTCATGGCCTGATACGGGGGCAAGGTCATGGCGCCGCCGTAGGTGCGGTCCAAGTCCCAGGGCTGGCCGTTGCCGATGTACTCGTTCAGCTTCAGGGGCTGATACTGGGTCAGCACGCCCACTGCGTCGATGCCGGAGTTGACACAGTTGGAGAGAGGAAAATCAATGATGCGGTATTTGCCGCCAAAGTTCACGGCGGGCTTTGCAATACGCTCGGTGAGAAGATACAGTCTGCTGCCTTGTCCGCCGGCAAGCAGCATGGCTACAGTTTCTTTCTTTTTTGCCATGGTGATTCCCTTTCGTTTGTTTTGTTGATTATTCTTCGGAAGACGCTTCTTCCGGTTGGCTCAGGTATACGGTGCCGAAGACGTCGCCATCCTCCTGGTAGGGAAGCAATTCCCCGCGGAAAGCAAAGAGCAACGCCAGGGTCAGCCCCACCAGCACCGCAAGTCCGATGAGCTGGGTGAGACGATCGTAAACTTTGTCACTTTTCACGTCGGGTCGCAAACCTCCCAAATAGACTATATAGGTATACCCATACAGAAAGAATTATATCACAAATATTTCCGTTTGGCAAGAGGGTTTCGGGATTTATTGGCAGGAGATGGGAGATTTTTTCCGTCAAAACCCCTAAAAGTTGACAAAAAGGCGCGGAAAGTTTTTTCGAGAAAATTTTCAAATCCCCTTTACAAAGCGGGAAGAATATGTTATACTACGCTGAACGGATTTTGAGGTCCGTTCCGAAAATCAGATAGGCTGGGTCCGAGGCATTTTGGGTCTCCCATCCGTTCACCGGACCTCCCGCTCGGCTTATCTACACTATTATTTACGGAGGTGAACACACATGCTTTTGAAGGATGAGAAGCAGCAGATCATTAAGGATTATGCTGTACACGAAGGCGACACCGGTTCCGCAGAGGTGCAGATCGCGATTCTGACCACCAGAATCAAGCAGCTCACCGAGCATCTGAAGGCAAACCCCAAGGATAACCATTCCAGAAGAGGTCTGCACATGATGGTCAGCAAGAGAAAGAAATTCCTCGGCTATCTGCAGAAGAAGGACATCAATCGTTACCGTGCGATCATTGAGAGCCTTGGTCTGAGAAAGTAATCCCCCAAGCAACGTGATGCAGGCAATACGGCTCAAAACGTGTTGCCTGCGTTACACCGTATACGCCCGTGAGCCGGTTTATCATTTAGATACCCTCCCGAAGGCTGCTTCGGAAGGGTATCTAAGTGTTAAACTTCGCTTGCGGCACCTAAAAAAACAAATTCAGAAGGGAAACGCAAAAGATGTTTGAACAGTTCAAGAAATTCGAGTATACCCTTGCCGGCAGACCTCTGGTCATCGAGACCGGTAAGATGGCTCAGCTTGCCAACGGCTCCTGCCTGGTCCGTTACGGCGAGACCGCGGTGCTTTGTACCGCAACCGCTTCCGCAACCCCCAGAGACGGCATCGACTTCCTGCCCCTGGCAGTAGACTATGAGGAAAAGCTGTACTCCGTAGGCCGCATCCCCGGCAGCTGGAATCGCCGCGAGGGCAGACCCACCGAGCACGCTATCCTTTCCTCCCGCGTTATCGACCGTCCTATCCGTCCCCTGTTCCCCAAGGATCTCCGCAACGACATCGTCCTGTCCCTGACCGTTATGTCCGTGGATCAGGACTGCTCTCCCGAGATCGCCGCTATGTTCGGCGCATCCCTGGCACTCACCATCTCCGATATTCCGTGGAACGGCCCCATCGCAGGCGTGTTCGTAGGTCTGGTTGACGGTGAGATCATCATCAACCCCACCGAGGCACAGCGTGCCAACAGCGATCTGCAGCTGACCGTTGCAGGCTCCGCAAAGAAGGTGGTTATGATCGAGGCAGGCGCCAACGAGGTTGACGACCAGGTGATGTTCGACGCCATCATGCAGGCTCACGAGGAGATCAAGGGTCTGGTGGCATTCATCGAATCCATCCGCGCAGAGATCGGCAAGCCCAAGTTTGAATACGCTTCCTGCGAAGTAGACCACGATATGTTCGACAAGATCGAGGCTATGGTGGCAGAGGAAGTGATGGAGGCTCTGAACACCGACGACAAGAAGGTGCGTGATGCAAGACTCCAGCCCATTTACCAGAAGGTCTACGAGGCGCTTGAGGAGGAATATCCCGAAAGCAAGCCCATGATCAACGAGTGTCTCTACAAGCTCCAGAAGAAGATCGTCCGCAACTGGCTGCTCACCGAGCAGAAGCGCGTTGACGGCAGACGTATGGATCAGATCCGTCCCTTGGACGCAGAGGTTTCTCTCCTGCCCCGCGTACACGGCTCCGGTATGTTCACCCGCGGTCAGACCCAGGTGCTCACCACCTGCACCCTGGCTCCCATGAGCGAGGTTCAGCTGCTGGACGGCATCGACGTGGAAGAAACCAAGCGTTATATGCACCACTACAATATGCCCGGCTTCTCCGTAGGTGAGGCCAAGTCTTCCCGCGGTGCCGGCAGACGCGAGATCGGTCACGGTGCTTTGGCAGAGCGTTCTCTGCTCCCCGTGCTTCCCTCCGTTGAGGAATTCCCCTACGCCATCCGCTGCGTATCCGAGGTCATCTCCTCCAACGGCTCCACCTCCCAGGCTTCCGTTTGCGGTTCTACCCTGGCGCTGATGGATGCAGGCGTTCCGATCAAGGCTCCCGTTGCAGGTATCTCCTGCGGTCTGATCACCGAGGGCGAGCGTTGGATGACCATGATCGACATCCAGGGTCTGGAAGACTTCTTCGGCGACATGGACTTCAAGGTTGCAGGTACCAAGAAGGGTATCACCTCCATTCAGATGGACCTGAAGATCGACGGTCTGACTCCCGAGATCATCAAGAACGCATTTGAGACCACCAAGAAGGGTCGCTTCTATATCATCGACGAGTATATTCTGAAGACGCTGCCCGCTCCTCGCGAGGACGTTTCCAAGTATGCGCCCAAGATGATCACCACCAAGATCGATCCCGATAAGATCCGCGAGGTCATCGGCTCCGGCGGTAAGGTGATCCAGAAGATCTGTGCAGACACCAACTGTAAGATCGACATCGAGGACGATGGCTCCATCTTCATCGCCGCTGTGAACAAGGACGACGGTTACCGCGCTCTTGCCATCATCGACGCCATCGCAAGAGATCCCGAGCCCGGTACCATCTTCCTGGGCACCGTTACCCGCTTGATGAACTTCGGTGCATTCGTTGAGATCGCTCCCGGTAAGGAGGGTCTGGTGCACATTTCTCAGCTGGATAAGAAGCGCGTTGCTAAGGTTGAGGACGTCGTTTCCGTTGGCGATCAGATCAAGGTCATGGTTACCGAGATCGACGAGAAGGGCAGACTGAACCTCTCCAGAAGAGACGCTCTGGATGCTTTCGAAGGCTAATTGAATCAAAGATACGCAAGGAGTGCCAAAAGCACTCCTTGTTTTTTATGGAATACGAGTTTGTGGGGGACGGTTTGTGGGGGGTGCTTTTAGAAAAAAGCACCCCCCACTCCCCCCGAAAACCTCAATGCCGAAAACTGTCGTTTTCGGAGGAGGAAAGAAAAAATAATGGTCAGTTGACTGCAAAATAGGTGCAAATGGTCTTGACAAGGTGGCAATTGTATGGTATACTGGGTTTGAAAAAGAGAGGAGGAAAGCAATGAAAAACGATCTTGCCTATTGGGAAAAGCATAAAGAACATTTGCAGAAGCATTTTCTGGATTGGGAAGAGTTTGTGGCGGTGGAGAAGCTGCGTACCCACCTTCCGTGGAGGGTTTTCATCCTGTTTGCCGCTGTTCTCTCCGTGGGGCTTGTCTTCGTTTTGCTGATCCGCCGTCCTTTTACCAAGATCGAGGTATTCTTTTTAAGCGTATGGGCAGGCGGAATGCTGTTATCCGTCCTGATGGAGCTCTTTTCATGGGGTTCCAATCAAAAATGGATGGTCTTGACCACACGGGGATTTTACGTCTGCGTGGGGAAGGAATGCGAGCTGATCTTCGACAGGAGCTTTTCCTCCATCGAAGGCATATCTTACCGCTATTCTCCCGGCCGGATCCTGTTAAACGTCTACTCGGGCGAGCTTCCCGCAAAGACGGAGACTTCCTACCGAGGCTTGCCTTGGAAGGGACAAAAGGCGTATATCAAGAATCGATTCCGCAAGCTCTGCGGGACGCCCTTGGAGCGTAAAATCTTTTCCCTATCCGTGGTCAGCGTCATTACGCCGATCCAGCACTCCCGCAGACAGTTTTGCTGTTATCTCCTGGACTTGCCCAAGGAATCGGAGACCGCCGAAAAGCTTTTGCATTTGCTGAAGGGCTTCCCAAGCGTCCGCTGTATGGAGCTTACGAGAGAATCGGAGTATTCCTTCTTCGATCGGTTGTGAGGGATTCTCAAAGTAGTATTGAACCATACAATAAACAACGCCCTTTCGTTCATGAGAACGAAAGGGCGTAATTTTATATTCACAATACCGGGTGCAGGGGACGGGTCCCCTGCCGGGGGTCAAGGGGGCGGAGCCCCATTGCGCTCCCCTCAGTTAAAGGGCACGATCTTGTGGGAGAACCAGAAGAAGAATCTGCAAAGCCCGCGGCCGATCGGGCCGGGCATGGAGAGGATCAGCACGCCTGCGCGGCTGAACACACGCATCTTCTTGGCTTTTTTGGGATTGATCTCGATGAGCCCATCCCAGAACTCTTTGACCAGCTTGTCCCCCTCCTTGCCGTGCCCGATACGGGTAAACAAAACGGCAACGATGAGCATAAAGCTCATGGAATGGTGGAGGTATTTGGCAAGTTTTTTGTCCCGCTTACGGATCTCGTCGATGTCGTGGGCGGCAAAGATGAGGGTGGAGACCAGACGTTGATCTCCCGAACGCTTCCCTACCTGGGCCATGGATTGCCCTTCTCTGCCCACGTAGTAGCGGTAGAAATCCGCGTTTAAGTAATACAGCGTTTTCACGTAAGGCAAGGGGGTGTAAACGAAGAGGTTATCCTCGTAGAACACCTTGCGGGGAAGGTGCAGCCCGCTCTTGCGGATGATCTCCGTGCGGTAGATGCAGGAATGGAGGGAAAGCTGCTGGGTGATATGGAAGCCCTTGGTGTCCGCCCAGGTAATGACCCGGTCTTCGGGCAAGGCGTTGGCAAAGCGAATAACCTTTTGGTAGCCCGTCTCCAGCTGTTCGTAAACGTAGTTGCAGATCATCAGATCCACGTCGTAGTCCCTTTCCAGATACAGGAGGGCATTTACCACCCGGTTCAGGGCGTTGAGATCTACCCAGTCGTCGGAATCCACCACCTTGAAGTAGCGGCCCCTTGCGCGGGCAAGGCCGCTGTTGATCCCCTCTCCGTGGCCGCCGTTGGGCTGATGCACCACTTCGATGCAATCGGGGTGCGCTTCGGCGTAGGCATCGGCGATGGCCCCGGTCTCGTCGGTGGAGCCGTCGTCAATAATGATGATCTGGCAATGCTTCTCCGCGGGAAGCAGGCTGTCGATGCACTTACGCATATACGCTTCGGAATTATAACAAGGGACGACGAAGGTTATTAATTTCTCTCCATTCGTCATGATCATGATCGTTGCTCCTTTATAAATGGCTACGGCAAAGACGCAACGCGCTGGCCGCGGCGGCATCCATGTTGTAATAGCGGAACTCCCCAAGTCTGCCCCCCGGGATCAATGCGGGGTACTTTGCCGCCTCGGCGGCGTAGCGGGCGTACAGGGCGTGGGATTCCTCGTTGGCTACGGGGTAGTAGGGTATATCCGTCTCCCCGCAGGGCTTGGAATACTCCTTCATAATGGTGGTCACGGGGCATTTCTGTCCTGTGAGGTGCTTGAATTCGGTGATGCGGGTGTAATCCTCGCTGACGGTGTAGTTCACCGTGCCGCAAAGCTGAGCGTACTCTTTTTTCAAAGTCTCGAACTTGAAGTCCAAAGAGCGGTAAGGCAGTCTGCCGAAGGTAAAGCCGAACAGCTCGTCCAGGGGGCCGGTATACAGCACCTTGCCGCCGAAAGGTGCGCCCTCAAAGAGGATCTTTCCCTCCGTAAAGGCAAGGAGTGCGCCTGCATGGGCATTCAGCCTCACGGTGATGGCGGGATGCTTCAGCATGGAGGCGAACATGGCGGTATAGCCGTCCCCGGGTATGCCCTGGTATTGATCGGTGAAATAGCCGTTTTCCTTGGAAAGGCGGATGGGTACCCGGGCGGTGACAGCAGGATCGATGTCCTCCGGCTTCATGCCCCATTGCTTCACAGTGTAGTATTTGAACACGTTCTCGTATACGAACTCCGCAAGCTCCCCCAAAAGGGGTTCATCCGCGGAGCGAAGCTCTAAGATAGAGACGTTGTTTCCCTCTCCGTATTTTTCAAACAGAACCTTCTTCATTTGCTCCGCCTTGCGGTAGCCGAAGGCGATGACCAGAGAGTTCAGGTTGAAGGGCACAGGCATATATTCCCCGTCGATCTCCGCCAGCACCTTGTGGCGATAGGTGCGCCACTCCGTGAAGCGGGAGAGGAACTGCCACACCTCCTCGTCGTTGGTGTGGAAGATATGGGGGCCGTAGCGGTGGATCAGCACCCCTGCGTCGTCAAGCTCGTCGTAGGCGTTGCCTGCGATATGATCCCGTTTTTCCAGAACCAGCACGCTCTTCCCTGCTTCCGCAAGGGTACGTGCCGCCACGGCGCCGGTGATCCCCGCGCCCACTATGATCCAATCGTACTGCATGGGTAGTACCTCATATGGGTAAGATTTCAGAACTTCTTGCTATCCTTCAGTTCTACGATCCGCAAGAAGGCGTTCCGCTTGGTGTCCTTGGCGAAATAGCCGGTACGGACGAACTGGAACTTCTCCCCCGGCTGTGCTTCCGCAAGGGCTTTTTCCATACGGCATCCGGTGAGCTTCACTTCGGATTCGGGGTTGATATAGTCGTCGTAGGTCTTATCCTCGGGGATGGCGCCGGTGTTTTCGATGGTGAACAGGCGGTTGTAGAGATACACGTCGGTCTCCACGGACTCGGTGGCGGATACCCAATGGATGGTGCCCTTGATCTTACGGCCGTCCACGGGGTTGCCGCAACCGCTTTCCAGGTCGGCGGTAACGGTGATCTCGGTGACCTTGCCGCAATCGTCGGTCTTGCAGGACTGATACTTCACGATATAGGAGCCCATCAGGCGGACTTCCCCATCGGGCTTGAGGCGGAAGAACTTGGGAGGAGGCTCTAATGCGAAGTCGGAGGAATCGATATACAGCTCCTTGGTGAAGGCCACCTTGCGGGTGCCTGCGGTCTCGTCCTTGGGGTTGTTGGGCAGGTCGAAATACTCCACCTTGTCCTCGGGGTAGTTTTCCACCACCACGCGGATGGGATCCAGAACGGCAACGCGGCGGAGAGCGGTCTCGTTGAGATCCTCGCGGACGCAATGCTCCAGCAGGGCGATGTCTACCAGGCTGTCGGACTTTGCCACGCCGATACGGCGGCAGAAGTCACGGATGGAAGCGGGGGTGTAGCCACGTCTGCGGAGACCGCAGAGGGTGGGCATACGGGGGTCGTCCCAGCCGTCCACCAAACCGCCCTCCACCAGAGAACGCAGGAAGCGCTTGCTCATCACGGTGTAGGTCAGGTTCAGGCGGGCGAACTCGATCTGACGGGGCTTGTGGGGAACGGAAACGTTCTGCACCACCCAGTCGTAGAGAGGACGGTGGATTTCAAATTCCAAGGAGCACATGGAGTGGGTGATGCCCTCCAAAGCGTCCTGGATGGGGTGAGCGAAGTCGTAGGTGGGATAGATGCACCACTTATCCCCCTGGCGGTGATGGTGGGCGTACTTGATGCGGTAGATGACAGGGTCACGCATCCAGAAGTTGCCGGACGCCAGATCGATCTTGGCGCGGAGGGTGTATTTGCCCTCGGGGAACTCCCCTGCCCGCATACGGGCAAAGAGATCCAGGTTCTCCTCCATGGGTCTGTCGCGGTAAGGAGAGATGGCGGGATGGCTAAGATCGCCGCGGTATTCGCGGAACTGCTCGGGGGTAAGCTCACAAACGTAAGCCAGACCCTTTTTGATCAGCTCCACGGCAAATTCGTAGTCTTTTTCGAAATAATCGGAGCCGTAGAAGAAACGGTCGCCCCAATCGAAGCCCAGCCAGCGGATATCCTCCTGAATGGCGTCAACGTACTCGGTATCTTCCTTGGTGGGGTTGGTGTCGTCCATACGCAGGTTGCAAAGGCCGCCGTACTTCAAGGCGGTGCCGAAGTCGATGGTCAAGGCCTTACAATGGCCGATGTGGAGGTAACCGTTGGGCTCGGGAGGGAAACGGGTATGCACGGTTTCCGCCTTGCCCTCCGCAAGGTCAAGATTGATGGCTTCTTCGATAAAATTGGTTGCTTCTATCATAATCAAAGTCCTTCGTAGTAAGAATGGATACGGGAAAGAGCTTCCTCTCTGCCCAGGATCTGCATGACGGTGTAAAGGTCGGGAGAGTTGGTTCTGCCCGTCAGCGCCACGCGGATGAAGGTGCTGATATCACCTACGTTGCCGGGATAAGCGTCGGGGTTGGCCTTGTACTCCTTCATGTTGGAGCAATAGCCCAGCTCCTCTGCGATGGCCTTCACCTTGTCGAACCAAGCCGTGGAATCGTCGGCTTCGGAATAGGTGGCCTCGAACTTGGTAAGAGCCGCCTTGATATCCTCCTTGGCAAAGCCCGTGATCTCGTCCTCAATGGTGTAATAGGACGGGAAGAAGAAGGAGATGAACTTCTTGGCCTCTGCCCAGGTGGCGAAGTCCTTACGGGGCTTCTTGCCTCCTCTGCCGATGGCAAAAGCGGCGACGGCGCGGTCCTTGTAGGCTTCCAGGGTCTCGGCAAAGGGAGCGTCGTACTCCTTCGCCCAGGCCAGAACGTAAGCGTATACTTCCTCGGCGGTCATGCGGGAGATGACGTTCTTGGAAACGTCGTCCAGCTTGTTGAAATCAAAGAGACAGCCGGAGGTGGAAAGCTTTTTGATGGTCACGGGGAACTCGGTATAGGGCAGGGTGGGGTTGGCGGCGTGCCATTCCTCGTAGTTGGAGTTCAGCAGGGTCATCAGATACTCGATGACGCTGACGGGAGGATAGCCCAGTGCGTCGTAGTCCTCCATCTTGGCGCCCATGTCACGCTTGGAGAGCTTTTTCTTGTTGCCGTTCTCGTCAAGGCGCAACACCTGTGCGGTGTGGAGGTACTTGGGAGCGCGGAAGCCCAGGTAGCGGAACAGCTGGAGATGCTTGGGCAGACTGGGGAGCCATTCCTCACCGCGGATTACGTGGGTGGTGCCCATAAGGTGATCGTCCACGGCGTGGGCGAAGTGGTAGGTGGGGATGCCGTCGGACTTCAGCAAAACGAAGTCCTCGTCGTTCTCGGGCAGCTCCAAAGCGCCCTTGATCTGGTCGACCACCTTCACCTTCTTTTCCCCGTCCCCGTCGGACAGGATACGCAGAACGAAGGGGTGGCCTGCGGCCAGCTCCGCCTGTACCTGCTCGAGGGTGATCTCACGGTTGGCCAGCATTTCCTTGCGGGTCTCCTCGGCGGTGGCGGACCAATCCTTGGTCTTGTTTTCCGTCTTCTTATCCACGGCCAGGGCTTCTTCCAGCTCTTGGGCAGTGGTGAACACGGGGTAGGCCTTGCCTTCCTTTACCAGCTTCTTGGCGTAGGTCTGATAGATCTCCGCACGCTGGGACTGCTTATGAGGGCCGTAGATGCCCTTGCTGACGATGGAGCCGTCTTCCCCGATGGAAGCGCCCTCGTCAAACTCTGCGCCGTAATGAGCAAGGGTCTTGATCACACCCTGTGCCGCACCCTCCACCTCGCGCTTGGCGTCGGTATCCTCGATTCTCAGGTAGAACACGCCGCCGGATTGGTGGGCAAGACGTTCCCCGATCATCACCTGGTACATACCGCCGAAATGGACGAAGCCGGTGGGGCTGGGAGCGAAGCGGGTGACCTTGGCACCCTCGGGAAGGTTACGGGGCGGATATTGGGATTCGTAGTCCTCTACGGATTTCGTGATCTGCGGAAACAGCAGTTCCGCCAGCAATTCTGTATTCATGGCAAAGCCTTTCTTGTTAAGTGTTCTTATTATTATACTCCTTCCGTTCTTCTTTGTCAAGAAGCAAGGAGGGATGAAATGGGGTTTTTACCCAAAAATCAAGGGTTAAAAGCCTCCATCCAAAGGGCAAAGTCGCTATCGGAGGGCATACGCAAGCCGCCTCTGGGAGACAGGGAGATGGGCCCTGCCTGGGGGGCATCGGGAGAGCAGGAGCGCTTGAACTGGGAGGTGAAGAAGCGGCGCAGGAAGATCTTCAGCCAATGGTCCACGGTCTCCCCGTCGTAGATTCCCTCAAAAGCCTTCTTCGCCAGGAAGGAGATCTTCTCGGGAGTGAAGCCGAAGGAGAAGAAGTGGTACAGGAAGAAATCATGCAATCGGTAAGGCCCGATCTTATCCTCGGTCTTCTGGGCGATGTTCCCCTCTCCGTCGGGAGGCAACAGCTCGGGGCTGACGGGGGTATCCACAATATCATGCAAGATAGCGCCCGCTTCCCCGCCCATTTCGTTTGCCACGTGGGTCACCATATGGCGCATCAGGGTCTTGGGGATGCTTGCGTTGACGCCGTACATGGACATATGGTCTCCGTTGTAGGTGCACCAGCCCATGGCGATCTCGGAAAGGTCTCCCGTACCCACCAAAACGGCGTTTTCTTTGTTGGCAAGATCCATAAGGATCTGGGTGCGTTCTCTGGCCTGGGAATTTTCGTAGGTCACGTCGTGGACCGATTCTTCCTGGCCGATGTCCTTGAAATGCCGGCGGACGGCGGCGGCGATGGAGATCTCCCGCAAAGTGATGCCCAGAGCCTTCATGAGGGCAAGGGCGTTTTGGTAGGTGCGGTCGGAAGTACCGAAGCCCGGCAGGGTGACGCCCAAAACGTTCTCACGGGGGAGACCCAGCAGGTCGGCGGTGTTGACGGCCACCAGCAAGGCAAGGGTGGAATCCAAGCCCCCGGAAACGCCCAGGATCATCTTCTTTCCGCCGATGTGCTCCATCCGCTTGGCAAGTCCTGCGGTCTGGATGGCAAGGGTGGTGTCGCACCACGCGGGATCACGGGGCAGGCAGGGATCGGGATCCACGAGATCGTCGTATGCGGAAAGCTCCATGGGAGGAACTTCACGAATTTCCAGCCAATAATGATCGTTGGTTTCGCCGAAGGTCTTCTGCTTCATACGCAAGCCGTTCAGCTTTTGCAGATCGAAGATTGCGGTGGTGAGATGGGTATCTCTGCGGAACAGCTTCCCTTTTTTCAGGGTCTTGCCGTTTTCGCAAAGGAGAGTAGCACCCGCAAAAACTTGGTCGGTGGTGGATTCGTACACCCCGGCGCCGCAATAGGCGTAGGCACACTGCAAAAGCCCGCTTTGGGCTCGGAGCTGCAGCTCCCGGTATTCTTCACTGCCCACGATCTCGTTTTCCGCGGCAATGTTCAAAATCAGATTTGCGCCGTCTTCCGCCATTTTTGCGGCAATGGAATCAGGTGCGTGAAGCTCATTTCCGATGATGATACCGAAGCACAATTCACCGCAACGGTACACAGTTCTGGCACAGAAAACATCCTCCCCTTGGAAGAATGCGTCGTGGTTAGCCTCCCCCAAACAGGGAACGGAGGTAAAGCAAGTATCCCGAGAGGACAAATATTCCTTAGGCGTAAAGCCCAAAAGGTTACCGTCCTGCACCACAGCGGCGCAGTTATACAGCTTGCCTGCGGTCGTCACGGGAAGACCTACCACGGTGATCATGGAAGACTCTTTGGAGGCTTCCAGAATGGTTTCCATTGCCGTTTCGCAGGCATTCAAAAGAGAACGCTGATAAAACAGGTCGCCGCAGGTAGCGCCGGAAAGAGACAGCTCGGGAGTGACCAGCAGGGAACAGCCCGCTTCCTTTGCCTGCGCCATCAATTTGATAATCTCCCCTGCGTTGTAGGCGGGGTTTGCCACCTTGATGCGGGGGACGCCGCAACCCACTTTATAGAAGCCGAAGTCCTGTGTTTTCATAGAAAAGATTCCTTTCTACAGGCAGAATGATCCAAGTGTCATTATACTCCATTTGGAAGGCGTTGTCAATCGTTTTCTGCGGGTTCTTTTTGGAGTTTTTCAAGTCCCTTCGGGGGATTTTTTGCATATACTGCCACCAAGGAGTTGACGAACCGCATGGACGTGATCTTTGTGCTTTCCTCCGTCACCTACGCCATGAAGGGGCGGGACGTTCTGAAGGACGGCGGGATCCCTGCCGTGCTGACCCGTTCCGCCGCCATCCGCAGGGTGCGGGGGTGCGGCTACGGCTTACAGGTGAAGGACGCCCACAGACAAAGGGCGGAGAGCTTATTGAAGCAGGCGGGGATCACCATTCTGGGAGTTGTTTCCCTCCCCCGCTGAACAAGCGGGCACCGAAAGGAGTACGGGTATGATCTATCTGGACAACGCCGCTACGGGGTTTCCCAAAAGCCCCTACGTGCAGGACGCCATGAGGCAGGCCTTTTTTGCCTGCGGCAACCCCTCAAGGGGAAGCCATGCCCTCTCCGGAAGGGCGGACGAGGTACTGTACCGCTGCAGAGTGCTGTTGGCGCAACGGTTCGGCACGGTGCCGGAGCGGGTGATCCTGACGAAAAACGCTACGGAGGCATTGAACCTCGCCATCAAGGGGCTTTATCCCGTACACGGCGAGGTTCTTACCTCGGATCTGGAGCATAACGCGGTGTTGCGTCCTCTCCACGCCCTGCGGACGGCGGGAGAGATCACCCTCAAGCAGTTCCGCGTTTCTCTTTCCGATGATCACGTCACGGTGGAGAACTTCCGCACCGCGGCGGGAAAAACCGTTTCCATGGCGGTGGTGACCCAGGGCTCCAACGTATGCGGGCGGGTGTTGCCCGTGAAGGAGATGCGGGAGTCTGTGGGACGTCGGGATTTCCTTATGATCTTAGATTGCTCCCAGACGGCGGGGCATATTCCCATTGACATCACAGAGCTTGGGGTTGACGCCATCTGCATCCCCGGGCACAAGGGGCTTTACGGCCCTATGGGGACGGGGGCTTTGATCTGTCATCCCACCAGACCCCTGGTGTTCCGCACCTTGATAGAGGGAGGCAGCGGGGTGCTTTCTCGCTCTGTGTTCATGCCCGAGGAGCTTCCCGAGCGGTTGGAAGCGGGAACGCCCAACGTGTACGGCATTGCGGGGCTTGGGGCGGCCTTGGAGGAGTTCTCCTACCCCACAAAAGAAAACGCCCTGTTCCAAATGCTGGTCAAGGCGCTGAAAGGGCGGAAGGATATCAATCTCCACGGCTATCACAAAAACGGCAGGTATCTGCCGGTGCTGTTGTTCAACAAGGAGGGGGAGGACTGCGAAGACGTTGCCCGCCGTCTGGCAGAACGGGAGATCGCAGTGCGGGCGGGGCTTCATTGCGCCCCTGCGGCACATCGGGCCATCGGCACGGGAGACGTAGGCGGGGTGCGGGTCAGCCCGGGGCGGGGCAACTGCGAACGGGATATAGAGACTCTTTTAGCGGTGCTGTGAAAGCGGCACCCATTACCATTTTTACGAGAGGAAGGAACGGATCTTGAAGCAAGAAAAAAGCACGCTGGTCTTCGCAGGGGGAGATCGGCGGATGGTGACGGCGGCGAAATGCTTTGCAGAGGAAGGGTTTCCCGTTTTGATGACGGGGTTTGACAAATACGGCAAGGGGGAGACGGGGTTACAGTTCGTACATCAGCTCCAGCAGGCCATTCCCAAGGGAGATGCGGTGATCCTGCCCCTGCCCTACACCCCCGGAGGGGGGATCCTCAACGCGCCATACAGCGAAAAGCAGATCCTTCTGGAGACGGTGTTCCGTTTGGCGGACCGTGCCAAGGTGATCTGCGGCGGGATGCTCCCCATGGAGGACGAGCGATATTTCGATTATTACGACGAGCCCATGATGTTACGCAACGCGGACGTAACGGCAGAGGCCGCCCTTTTGATGGCGGGAGAAAAGATGGAGGGCTGTCTGGGCGGTGCCTCCCTTTTGGTGGTGGGCTACGGGCGTATCGGCAAGCGGCTGGCGGCTAAGGCACGGGCGTTGGGATGCAACGTTACCGTTGCCGCCCGCAAGGAAAGCGACCACGCCCTGATCCGTATATGCGGTCATCACGCCATCGGGTTTGACAAGCTGGAGGAAGCCGTCTCCAAGGCAGGGGCGGTATGCAACACCGTGCCTGCGGAGGTGTTCTCTGAGAGGATCCTGCAGAAGATCCCCGCAGGGGTGCCCCTGATCGATCTGGCGGGGAGCATCGTGGGGGAAAAGGTGATCCGTGCCTCGGGGTTGCCGGGGAAATACGCTCCCGAAACGGCGGGGCTGATCCTGGCGGAGAGTCTCAAACGGATCTTTAAGAGGGAGGGCTTGTTATGAAGCTTGCATACGCATTCTGCGGCTCCTTTTGCACCCACAGCCGGGCGTTGGCACAACTGAAGCTGTTGTGCGGGGAACACGAGGTCTACCCCATTCTTTCGGAGATCACGGCTGTGACGGACACCCGCTTCGGGAAGGCGGCAGACCTGCGGGGGACGGTGGAGGAGCTGACGGGTCACGCCCCCATTCTCACGGTGAAGGAGGCGGAGGAAGTGATCACCCGGGGGAATTTCGACGGGCTGATCGTTTCCCCCTGCACGGGGAACACCCTGGCAAAAATGGCGCACGGCATCACCGACGGGGTGGTGACCATGGCGGTGAAGGCACAGCTCCGCAACCGCCGTCCCGTGGTGATCGCCATTGCCACCAACGACGGGCTGGGGGCCAATCTGTTCAACATCGCCATGGTGCTGGAGAAGAAGAACGTGTACTTCGTCCCCTTCGGGCAGGACGACGCCTACGGCAAGCCCACATCTCTCATCTGCGATTTCAAGCGGATCCCCGACACACTGGATGCCGCCCTGCGGGGACGGCAGCTACAGCCGGTGCTTTTGGAGTGAGGGGAAAGGAAAACCACCGAGGGTGAAGTTCCCTCGGTGGTTTTCGTACGTTATTCCGTGTAGGTGTATTTCTCTGGAATTGCGATTATTTTTGCAGAAAACTCCGCAATTCCAGTATCGTTTTCAAGGGTGCCCATTAGGTTAAACACAGGTTGTAAAATAGTGCATCCATCGGAGAATTGGTTGACGTAGAGAAGCTTAGCCTTCTCCACCGTAAGTTTTTCGGCTTTCCCGGAAAAGTCAGTTTCTTCCGTTTCTAACGCAAACGCATCCGGTTCTTTGACCTTTTCAAACGCTTCCTCCAAAGACAACATGGGAAGTTCGTCAGTTTTGATATAGTCATAGAAATACATATAGATCTCCGTCACGCCGTCTTCGCCTACATAGATATCCACAAGATCATTGCCGATAACACGGACTCCGTCTACCAATCGGCGGAAGCAAATGCGTTTTTTGACATCAAAGCTTCCGGCCTTAGAATGCACCGTCTGCACAGACCCAATGCCAAGGCACTCATACTCTCCTTCGATAATGGGCAAAGCCTCAAAGATTTCTTTTGCCAGGGCAATCATTTCTTCGTCGCTTTTGGTAATCGCCTTATCAACATGCCCGGACCAAGAATAGCTAATTTCATTCTCTTCCCACCACAAGCGGTGTTCTTGCCATTCCCAATACAAACAGGTTTTCCGCGGCTCTATTTCTCCGTCCATTTGAAAGAAAGCGCCAAGTTGCGCAAACTGCTCTTCTGTAATAGTTCTTGGAGAAATCTCGTACACCGACATGGTTTTCATAAAAGCGTCTTCCGCTTTCAGCTCTGTATCCGTGCCGCGGTCAACGGTGTTTTCCCAAACGGAAAGTTCTCCATCCGCGGCAGGTGCGTTAATATCTATCCGTTTATAAATTGCCAGCGAAGAACGGTATGCCCACAAAGCAATGCTCCCGACGGCTACCAGCAAAGCAAGAACGCATACCGATACAAGCGCCTTGCGCTTCTTGAACCAAACTTTTGTCATTTTGAATGTCTCCTCCTATTCCCAAATTACATCATCGTGTATCCCATTGGTCAAAATCAAAATATCATCAGCTGTATACGAATATGTTACAGGAATGCTGAATATTGTTTCGTATCGTGCTTGAGCAACATACAGCACCTTTTGGATGTGATGATCTGTGGTTTCTTCCGCTTCTACTTGATCAACCGCCTTTTCCTCCCAGTTCTTCATAGCAATCCACGGCAATTCCGTTTTCGTCAAAACGGATGACAAAGTATTCTTCCGGGTAGGTTCCCAACCATCCTACCCGTTCCTCTTCGATGAGGTAATAGCAGTCCGCATTTTTATAGAAGACGTCTGCGTCTGCTTGTACGTAACGGCTATCGGGCAATAACTCCACCCTGTAGAACGTGCCGTACTGCTCCTGTATCTCCACAGAGGTCTTGCCGATGATCCACTCCTCGTCATATCCACAGCCGGAAAGAACGGTAGAAAGCAACACACAAAGAATGAAGATGGAAATAAACCGCTTTGCTTTTTTCATTTATGCCTCCTTAATATTCACCATGTTCTTCAATTTGCGCTTGCACAATATTACTCGATAAATCATAATAGTCATCAAAATAACCAGATTCGTTCTCCTCGCCAATGCCCATATCTGCACGAATCGCTGCTACATACCAATCATCACCTTTTATTGGTAAATCCGCGATTGGAAAATCCGTGATGTGAATATTGAGCATCGGAATAAAAACCATATCAACACTGATTGTTGCAGTCGTTGCACAAGCATGAAATAAAACTTCCGCTGCAAAAGAGTTAAAGGTAACATTCCCTGTGAAGCATGACAAAATCGCTTGTTTTTCATAAAGCGAGAGGTTCTGAATATCATCGATTATCAACGTGCGAGTGGATTCATCATAAATCGTTTTACCGCTTTTGGCGTTGATTCCTTCCAACGCAACAATCACTCGCCGATACTTTTCTCGACGGCTACGCAACTCTTTGGAAGCAACCGCATCAGATTGTATTGCGACACTGTCAAGCCAAGCATCAATATCGGCAATCTCATCATAAAGTTCGTTAAATCTATTTGGAGTGGCAATAATTCCATTCCCAAACTGCGAGGCAATAAACGCAACATATTTTTCCGCAATCAAATATGAGCCTTTAGACGATACCTCCGAAAAATAAGCTACCAAATCCACATCATGATCGTATATGCCCGGCCCAGTCACTGCATCTAACGCCAAAGTTAAAGCGTACCGGTTGTCTACGGTATTTTCTTCAAAGCATGCTCTCAACTTATCAACATCCAGCGCAATAAAGGAAATCGTCACACCGGGGTCATCGTTGTCATAGCCACTTCCCGAATCATTTTCCTGTTCCCGCATTTTATAAAGCCCATATTTCTCAGTTGACGCAGTTTTGAAAGAATATAAATACCAATCATCATACATCCTGGCTACGTATCTCGGTTTCGAATTCGCTTCATCCTCCGGTAACGTATATATTCCGCTTCCCTCAAGGATGCTGCTTAAGGGTGTTGTTGTTATGAATAGTCCGTCCGTTGTGTTATCACATGCGTCAGGATGCGCGAGACCGGCAGTCACCAATTCACCGAATAATGTCGGATATCCAACGCAAACACCAAACTTCACATAATAGACCGACGAATTTCGGTAAACATGTCCCGAAATCACTGCTGTACCAGGGGATACGCCTGTGATCGTTCCAGTATTACGCTCTATAGTAACGACAGATTCATCACTCGACGTCCATGCAAAAACTTGCCCTGTCACAGAACCCGAATATGCAACGGCCACCAGACCCAAATCTTCCAATGTTGCAGTCTCACCTATTTCCACACACTTCCCCGGGTTATCGACCCAACTCTCATTTTCGATATCTACTAAAACTGCGCCTGCCGGTGGATCAGTGATCTCGATAAGGCTCCATTTGCAGTTAGCAACATTCGCATAAGCACCCACCACAACAGAGGCATATTGCGCGGTTGAAGCATCTTTGACCTGCATCGTGCGGCTCACGAAGCCGTTATTCCTGAACAGATATCCAGTGGAATCCCACTCAAGCACCCATTCGCAATAATCAGGAACCCCTGCTTGAGTATCGGAAGTTCCAATGGGTTCCAAAACCACATTACCACCATAAACATCCAAGCCCATATCAAGCTTATGCATGGGCCGGATGCTGTAACGTCCATCTCCCAAATAAAAGAACCTCCACATCTGCGCCAAGTTATATTTTGTTGGTTCCGCCGTTGTATATTTGTTTAACTGATTGACATCCGTGCCTTGGGAAACACCCGCATTTTTTGTATTCAAATAATAAAGAGAGTTTGTATTTTGAACATAGTAAACCGCATTGGGAAGATAAACTGTGACATTACAGGTTGCTTCATGATCAACTCCATCACTATCCGTAAACCAAGCGGTGATGGTAGTGGTGCCCGCATGATGCGGTGCAACAACTCCCGACGGGGTAACAGAAGCCACCGCTTCGTTGCTGGAACGCCAATAAACCTGTTGGTTAGCAGGAGTCGCAGTCGCATTCAGGGTTCCAAAGGTCCCGAGTTTCACTTCCAATTCCGCCTTATCCAACACAATGTCCGCTTCGTAATTCAACACAAAATACGGTCTCTTCTCGGTGTTGCTGTGTTCAGAGGAATAGATCCCGAACTTTTTGGTAACGTCCGTTTCGTTCTGGTTGACCAGCATGAAGCCCGCTTGTGCAGAATAGGTACCGCTCCGCCAAGCTTTCACAAGCGATGTGATATTAAAGGTCACCGCAGAAGAGGAAACGGAAGAGGTTCCCCAGTTCGTGCTGTTGGTATATAGATTTGCGTGGTAGTTCCAGGCAACGGAGTTTTCACTCCATGCAGTATCGGTACAGAGGTACAGATTTACGTAATCCGGTACCTTAGAAGAGGATTTGGTGGTATAGAAGGTTGCAGACAAAATACGGTCTGCGGTTAAACCTTGATAGACTTCATCGTTATACAGCCCCGGCAAGCGCACAAGGATACGTCCTGCGCCGTAGGTTTCGTCCACGTAGCCGGCGGTGTTATACACCCAGTCCCCGGTGTTCAGGTTTGGGGTGCCGCTGAACAAGGTGGTATCTTCAATGGCGCCGGAGCCGTTGTTGGCATCGGAGACGGTGATGTCCGGGTCGATGGTAACGGGGTATACCGTAGCGGGATCAGACAAGAAAGCTTCGTCTGCCGAAACGGTCAGGGCGTATATGTTTCCGTCCTTTACCGTTTCCACGGCCAGGTTACCAAGACTGGGTCTGCCGACAGCGTCGTACACCACGATATCGCCTAAGTACAGCACCGCTTCCGCAGAAGCTTTGCTCTCGGTAAGGATATAGCTTCCGTCGGTGTTGTTCAAGAACAGACCGTCGGTATACAGCAGGAAGGAGAAGGATTGATTGGGAAGGTATTCTTCCAGAATAATCTCTTCCTTCACCCCGGAAAGCAAGGGGGTATACACCAAAGAAGTGCCTGCACCGAAGAAGCTTTCATACACCACGGAGTTTTCCCGCAGTGCACCGAGTGCTGTTGCAGTGAGCTTTCCTTCCGTAGCGGGGATCAGCTTCACGTCGTAGCCTTGGTAGGTCAGTTCCACGCCATCAGTGATAGCATGGGGAAGCAACAGGTCAAACTCGTTTTCCGTGATCCGGAAGCCCTTGGTCTCGCGTTGCAGGGCATTGTCCTTTTCGCGAATATTTCCCTGCTCGTCGATATATTTTACGTTTTCGTACAGGTAGTAGATACTGCGTGTTCCGTCTGTATTCTGGAACACGTAGGTATCCAGCTCCTCTAAGTAAGGCAGATGGAAGGCGTGGTCAGCTGCCGCGAAGGCTTCTTCGTCCACGTACTGCAGGATCTTGCAATCCTCCGTCAATGTTTCAAGGGTAATGGGCTCTTCCTCTACGGGAAGGGTCACGGTTTCGTCAATTTGATCGGAAATAAGCATTTCCGTACTTTGCGCCGTGACGGGCGCGGGAGGGATGCAAAGTGTGGTCAACACCGTGCAGAGCGCCATAAAAACAGACAATATTTTTTTCATAAGGTTCTCCTTACGGGTGGGATGAAATTTACATTCCATCCGAGGCGAAAGCAGAACGTATTTGTATTCTGCTTTACTTAGCAGAAAAATGAGCCATTGGACTCCCCTCCTTGTCTGTTCGTATATTAGGATAGCAAACGCAGGCCGAAATGTCAAGTATTTCCTGTAAGAGTTTACCCTTCGTTCAAAAAAACGGCTTGTTCGCACCCCTTCACTTGTATTATGTCGGAAAAGCGGATTTCGTCTAAAAGTTTTTCAAAAGAAAGCAAAAACTCCTCCCGGCGAGGGGAGGAGGATCTTGCGGGACATGGTCCCATTATTTCATGTTCAGGAACACGTCCAGGATACGGTAGAGCTCGGACTCCTTGTTGTCTCTTCTCCAGGAGGCGGCGTAGCGCTTGCACCACTCCTGGGTGAATCCTGCGGGGGTCTCCTTCTTACCGCCGTTGTATCTTGCGGCGGACATACACATCAGGTACTCACCCTCTGCGGCAATGATGAGATCCTCGATGATCTCGTTCTGCACGGGCAGGGAGCGGAACTTACCGGCCAGCTTCAGCGCCTTGTTGGCACCTGCCACCAATTCCTTGGGATCGGAGCTGGACTGCATCCAGGTGGAGCCGCCGAAATACTTGACGCAGAGAACTGCCCAGTTCAGGATCTGACAGCAGTCGCCAAGCTCGCGGACGTATTCCATGGCCTTGCCGGTCTTATCGCCGTATACCAGGTAGGAAACACGGTTGTCGAACTCCTTGGAGGGAACGTTTTCGTCCTTGTTCCAGGAGAAGGCGGCGGCCAGGACGATGCCGTACAGGGTGGTGTTGATGGCGGCGGTGTGGCCGTAGTCACCCCAGGCGGTATTCAGAGAGCCCATGGCGCCGTTTTCATGGCCGGAACGGATCATCTTGATGATGTTCTGCTCGGCGTAGTTGGCGACCTCGCTCATCTGGTTCCAGCAGGAGGTGCCGGGGCAGAGGATCTGGGGATAGCCCGCCTCGCGGAACTTGCCTGCGTTCTCCACGGGAGGCTCTGCGCTGTAATTCCAGTTCAGCATGACAACATCCTTGGGGAAGCTGTCCAGAATTTCGGGATGGTGGAGAATGATATCCCCCCACATCATAACGGTCTTGCCCCGGGAGGTGACGTGATCGATGATCTTGCGGGTGAACTCCAGATACAGAGCGCCGCTGTCCTTACCCTGATTTCTGCCCTTGCCCAAGTCGAAGGTCTCGTCACAGCAGATGTTGAAATACTTACTGCGGAACAGGGGGATGTACTGATCGATCATGCTGCCGATGATGTTGATACTCTCGGGGTTGGAGGGGTCGATGGTATGGTGAACCATGGCATCGTACCACTTGTTGCCGGTGGGCTCGTAGGTCTCCAGCTCACGGTACTGCTTCCACTTGGGGCTTTCCAGCAGACGGTACAGGTGGCCGAAGGTGGAAAGAGAGGGAACGAAGTCGATGAAGTTATCGTAGCAATACTGATCCAGCTCCATGATCTCCGCCGCAGTCATGGCGTTTTCGGGGCGGGCGATGCCTACGTATTCGTCAAACAGGAAGGTATGCTCGATATACAGCTGGAAGGCGTTTTCCTTATAGTAAGCCAGCATATCGATGATCCGCTTGGTGGATTCCACGGTGGGAACTCTGCCGCGGGAAATGTCCTGGTAGAAGCCGCGGGACTTCATGTCGGGAGCGTCCTCGATATCCAGCACGGGGATGACGCCCTTGGTGTCCTTGATGAGCTGGCGCAGGGTCTGGATGCCGTAGAACAGGCCTGCCAGAGAGTTACCGCGAACGGTGACGGACTTGGGGCAAACGGCAAGGGTGTAGCCCTCGCAATCGCAATCCCCTGCGATGAGATTCACGGCGCCGTCCAGAGCGGGCTCGCCCAGAACCTTGGTCACGGCGATCTCGGTGCGGGTCTCGGCGGAAAGCTCTGCCGCCAGCTTCTGCGCCGCCTTGAAGATACGGTAATCGCAGGTGTAGCCCAAGACGATCTTGTAGTTTTTCAGATTGGTGGTACCCTTCCCCAGGTTCAGAGTCTTGGGAGCGGGAATCAACATATGAAGCATATACGTTTCTCCTTGTAGCATTTTTTGTTCAATTCCTTTTTACCATAACGGAAAGGAAAAGTCAACCCGAAATCCGTTTTTTGCCAAAAAAAGCGAGGGAAAGGTCTTTGGTTGAGTTTTGGTAAAAATCCTCCACCCGGGTTGCCCCGCTTGCAGTTTTTTGTCTAAAAAGCCAAAAATGACTTTTTGGTTAAGAAATAGTAAATTTTCTCTTGACAGGATTGCGAATAATAAATATAATAGGTAGCGTGCGAAATGCGGGGTTTTGAGAGATTCCTCGATATTTCGCCCATCAACATGAATCAAAAAAAGCGGAATTACCGCAAAAGAAAGGAAAACAGTATGGGAATCGAACTCGTACTCGGTCTTGTCATTGTTGCCGCATTGGCAGGACTCGCTTACGCCGCATTCAACTTCTTCTCCGTTAAGAAGCTCCCCGAGGGCAACGAGAGAATGCAGGAAATTGCCGGCGAAATCCGTTTGGGTGCTAACACCTTCATCAACTACGAATACCGCGTGGTTGCTGTGGTTGCGGCCATCATCGTTGTCGTTCTGGCAGCTTTGATCTCCTGGTCCTCCGCAGTTGCCTTCATCACCGGTGCTGTTATGTCTGCCATCGCAGGTTACATCGGCATGAAGATCGCTACCTACGCAAACGTTCGCGTAACCAACAAGGCGCTGACCTCCAAGTCTCTTTCCGAGACCCTGAAGGTTGCCTTCAAGGGCGGCTCCGTTATGGGTCTGTGCGTTGCAGGCTTCGCTCTGTTGGGCGTGTTCATCGTCTTCATCGTATTCGGCGTTGTGCTGAAGCAGATCGACGCGGCTGTTGCAAGAGACGGCTCCGTTGCTCTGGCAAGCTCCTTCAAGTCCATCGTCGGTATGTTCACCGACCTGAACCTGGGCGGCTCCTTCACCATGACCCTGTCCTCCTACGCTTTGGGTTGCTCCATCATCGCTCTGTTCAACCGTATGGGCGGCGGTATCTACACCAAGGCCGCTGACATGGGTGCTGACCTGGTTGGTAAGACCGAGGCTCACCTTCCCGAGGATGACCCCCGTAACCCCGCTACCATCGCCGACAACGTTGGTGACAACGTAGGCGACGTTGCAGGTCTGGGCTCCGACCTTCTGGAAAGCTTCGTTGGCGCAATGCTGTCCGGTACCATCATGGCCATCGAGCTGTTCACCAACCTGCTGTTCCACGACACCGCACTTCTCAAGGCTCTGATCTACTTCCCCTTGGCACTGGCAGGTATCGGTCTCATCGGCTGTGTACTTGGCATCGCTTCCCTGTTCATCCGCAAGAAGCTCTCCTCCAACCCCCACAAGGAGCTGAACGCAGCTACCTGGGTTTCTGCCGGCATCACTATGATCGTTGGCTTCGTAGCTTCCTTCTTCATCTTCGGCAACCTGGAAGTTAATCTGGGCGAAGAGATCGGCTTCCGCTTCGGTTGGGTTTCTCCCATGATCGGTGCCGCTATCGGTATCGTTGCAGGTATCGTCATCGGTAAGCTTGCCGAGTACTACACCTCCGCAGACTTCAAGCCCACCCAGGGCATCGCCAAATCCTCCGTTCAGGGTCCCGCTCTGACCGTTACCCAGGGTCTGGCAGTTGGTATGATCTCCTGTATGTGGCCCTGTATCGTTCTGGGTCTGTCCATTTTCATCTCCTACATCGTTGCAGGTCCTTACGGCGTAGCCGCAGCTGCTATGGGTATGCTGTCCTTCGTTGCTACCACCGTATCCGTTGACGCTTACGGTCCCATCTCCGACAACGCAGGCGGTATCGCAGAGATGTCCTACCTGCCCGAGGAGGTTCGTGACATCACCGATACTCTGGACTCCGTGGGTAACACCACCGCCGCTATCGGTAAGGGCTTCGCCATCGGTTCTGCTGCAATGGCAGTTCTGTGTATGATGACCTCCTACATGTTCTCCTTCAACCACGTTGGCGTGAACAACCCCGACTTCGGCATCGAGCAGATGTTCGACGGCGTTGTGCTGAACGTTATCAACCCCTTGGGTCTGACCGGCGCCATCTTCGGCGCGGCTATGCCCTTCCTCTTCTCCGGTATGCTGATCAACGCAGTTGCTAAGGCTGCACAGCGCATGGTTGACGAGGTTCGTCGTCAGTTCAGAGAGATCCCCGGTCTGCTGCAGGGCACCGCTCGTCCCGACACCAAGACCTGTATCCAGATCTCTACCCAGGGCGCTATCAAGGAAATGACCGCTCCCGCAGTTCTGGCTATCGCATTCCCCGTTGCTTGCGGCTTCCTCTTCGGTGCTGAATTCGTCGGCGGTATTCTGGTTGGTGCTACCCTGTCCGCTATCATGCTGGCTATCTTCTGCGGCAACGCAGGCGGCGCATGGGACAACGGTAAGAAGTACATCGAGACCGGCGTTCTCGGCGCAGAGAACGGCAAGGGCTCCGCTACCCACGACGCAGGCGTCGTTGGCGACACCGTCGGTGACCCCCTGAAGGACACCGTAGGTCCCTGCTTGGATATTCTGATCAAGATCATGTCCAACCTGGCTCTGGTTATGGGTGCGGCTTTCGCTTCCTACAACCTGTACGACGTGATCGCGAAGTAATTTCCCTTTTTCAAAAAGCAATTGCCTGCCGAGGCTCCCTCGGCAGGCTTTTTGTTTTGCGGGAAGTCGCATGCTTTTGGAAATTCAGACTTGATTCCGTGAGAAAACCGTGGTATACTGTAAATAACAGTTTACAGCTATACTTGGAGCGCATCCCTATGATCATCGATTTCCATACCCACGTTTTTCCCGATGCCTTGGCACCCAAGGCAGGGGCAAGTCTTTCCGCCACGGCAGGCTTCCCCATGTTTTCCGATCTCACCGTTTCCGGTCAGCTTGCGGTGATGGCGGAGGACGGCATCGACCACGCCGTGGTGTTGAACACCGTCACCAACACCCGCCAGGTGGAGAAGGTAAATCTTTTTGCCCTGGAGACCGCAAAGAACTACCCTACCCTCTCCGTTTTCGGTTCCGTGCATCCCTTGGGAGAGGATCCCGCAGGGGTGTTGCAGAGGCTTTACGATCAGGGCTTGCGGGGATTGAAGCTCCACCCGGATTATCTGGGCATTCCCTTTGACGACCCTTCCTACCGTCCGGTCTTGAAGCTGGCAAGCGAATTGCAGATCCCCGTGGTGATCCACGCAGGGTTTGACCCGGTCTCTCCCGAGAAGGTACACGCCACGCCCAAGGCCATCCGTAAGGTAATGGCGGAATTCCCGGAACTGATCCTGGTGTGCGCCCACATGGGCGGCATGACGTTGTGGGAGGAGGTTCTGGAGGAACTTTGCGGACGGAGGGTGTATTTCGACACCGCCATGTGCAGTCCCCGTACGGGGATGACCGCCGCCATGGGCAAGGCTCTGGTGTCTGCCCACGGAGCAGAGAACATCCTCTTCGGTTCGGATATGCCCTGGGCAAGGCCTTCGGAGATCCTGGACTTCCTGGATACCTGGGGTCTGACGCCCGAGGAGCGGGAAGCCATCCTTTGGAAAAACGGAGCGGCACTCCTTCATATCTAAAGATATGCCGCAAGCCCAAAAAAGCGATTTTTCTGCCGTAAAAGGCTTTTGCGGGGGTGTGTTTTCCCGCTTTCGGTTGGATTTTTGGGCAATTTCCCCAATTTTTTTCGCCGTTTTTGTGCAAAGGCAAAAATCGAAAAATCCACTTGATTATTTCGAAACAACATGGTATACTATAACAGTATAAAAATCCCTGATTGTCGGAAGCGGGGGGCTTTTCCCCTGTAAACGGCAACCCGTCGGGAATCATCAGGAGGACATATGATGAAAAAGATTATCGCAATGACACTGTGCCTTTGCCTCTGTCTGGCTGTTCTGACCTCTTGCGGTCTGGGCGAAGACGAGAAGGGCCCCAGCATTCAGCTGTATCTGGCGGATTTCCCCCAGACCCTTGACCCCGCTCTGGTACATGCCAACCCTGACGTGACCCAGCTGCTCAGCCTGTTGTTCGAGCCGCTGACCACCATCGACGAGGACGGCGACGTTTCCGGCGCGCTGGCAAGCGACTGGTATTCCAGCTACGACTATGTCAACGAAGAATACGCGATCTACTTTGAGCTGGAGGAGACCTTCTGGTCCAACAGCAACCAGGTCACCGCAGACGACGTGATCTACGCCTGGAAGCGTATCCTCTCCCCCAATACCGAAAGCCCCTACGCTTCTCTGCTGTACTGCATCAAGAACGCGAAGGCTGTTAAGGCCGGCATCATGACTTCCGACGACTTGGGCATCACCGCCGAGGACGACACTCTGCTGAAGGTGGTCTTTGAGGACGCCAAGGATTTCTCCGAGGAAGAGCAGAAGGAATACGGCATCTATCCCTACGTTTACGACGACGCTACCCACGAGGCAGCTTGCCAGCGTTTCGTTGAGACTGTTGCCAACGTTCACCTCTCTCCCGTTAAGGAAGACGTTGTAAAGCGTTACACCAACCATAAGGTTGACGGCGACGACCGTATCTATCAGTGGGGCGACTACTCCGCCGCTTCCATCGTATCCAACGGCCCCTTCAAGGTGCAGGCATACGAGATCGGTAACAAGCTGGTTCTGGAGCGTAACAACTACTACCGTCTGGAAGAGGAAATGGCTGTTGACAAGCACGTTACTCCCTACCGTCTGACCATCTACTATTACGAGGGCCAGCTTGGCTACGCGCCCAACGCGGCAGAGGGTCTGACCCAGGAGCAGTATCAGTCTCAGCGTTACGACAACGGCGAGATCTTCCTGCTTTCCGCTTTCAACAAGGACAACTACGGCAAGTATGCCGACGATATGGAGACTGCCTCCACCACCAACGGCTACGCTTACCTGTTCAACACCAAGACCATCACCGACGCCAACGTTCGTAAGGCTCTCTCTGCGGCGCTGAACCGCAACGAGATCGTTACCAACATCACCGCTACCGGTGAGATCGCCGCTACCGGCTACGTTCCCACCGGCGTTTACAATACCGAAAGCGGCACGGACTTCCGCGGCGTGGGCGGCGATCTGTACGCCAACTACACCATGGACAACGCTAAGTCCTGGGCAAACGGTGCCAAGTCCTACAAGCTGATCTACCTGATCCCCGACGATATCAAGCGTTACGGCAACTACTACGATATCCGCGATAAGGTACAGGATTACAACGTTTATGCGGAGATCGCCAACTACGCAGTTGCCAAGTGGGGCGAGATCGGCATCAAGGTCACCGCTACCGGTCTGACCTACGACGCTTACATGGAAGCCTTGAAGACCGGCGATTTCGACATCATCGGTTACAGCGTGATCATGGACTCCACCGACGCGCTGGCATACCTGGCTCCCTTCGCTACCATGTACAGCGGCCGTATCGTTCCCATCAGCCTGGACGCCAAGTCCTATACTCCCGGCTACACCAACCTGGAGGATGCTGATTACGACGCTCTGATCGACAAGGCAACTTACACCGCAGATCCCGCACAGCGCGCACAGGCTCTCCACGATGCAGAGGCAAAGCTGGTTGAGCTCTGCCCCGCTACCATGCTCTACTACCACACCACCAGCTACGTAGCTAAGGGTGATCTGAAGAGTATCGGCGACGCCGACTACTTCGGCAGCTTCTCCTTCATCGACGCATCTCTCAAGAACTGGAGAGAGATCAACGCCAAGGAAGACGCTGAAAGTGCTGCTCTGGAAGAAGCCAACAACCCCGAAGCATAACCGATGAACCTTGAAGATCCTCTTAGCGCAGGGGCTCCCTACACTAAGGGGATCTTTCCTTTTTCAAAACACGAAAGGAAGTTTGCTCTATGAAAAAAAGATTGCTTTCCGCGTTGCTCTTGCTTGCTCTGCTGTTGGCGGGCTGTGCAGGGGCCACCGAAAACTCCTCCGGCGGAGAGAGTTCCACCCTCCCGGAGGAACTGCCCGCATGGCAGAACCGCGTCCATCAGATCGACGCTCTGTACGGCGAGGAAGCTACCCGTTTGGACAAAGTACCCGTTATGCTTTCCAAGGGCGGCACCGTAACCGCCTCCCGGGAGGGTGACGGAGACTTGGCGTTGCTCACCGACGGTACATTCGTAGAGGGCACCGACGACAAGATGACGGTAAAATTCTCCCAAGGGGAGGAGCTGGCCCTCACTTTGGATCTGGGGAAGGTGACCGATGGCATTTACGATCTGGGCATCGGCATGCTGTACGCGGCAAGCAAGAAGGCCAGCCTGCCCAAGGAAGTGGCCTTCTACGTTTCCGACGACGGGGAGAACTACATCCTGATAGGCATTGCCCACCGCTCTGCCGACGTGACCGCCAACGCGGGGAACAAGATCATCCTGCCCTTGCAGAATCAGATCTCTGCCCGCTACGTGAAAGCGGTGATCACCGTGGACGCCTTTATTTCCGATGTGATCCTGGTGGACGAGCTGTTCGCTTTGACTTACGGTGAGCCCGGTAATGAGCAGGAAGAAGACGCGGTTTACGACGAATACTATAACAACCCGCCCCTGCCCACTGTGACGGAGGATCTGTTCTGGGACAAGAGCGAATCCGATTACACCAAGGCACAGAACCTGGTTTCCGGCAAAGAGTACCGCATCAAGTCTACCTTCCGCGTGGACGAGCAGTTCCAGACGGATTACTATAACTCCCCCATCACCAACAAGGCTCTCACCGACGGCAAGACCGGCGGCAGCAGCTTCGGTGACGGCGCGTACTTCCATTTCACCCGCTTCTTGGGACGTACGATCTTCTTCGACCTGGAGAAGGTCAGCGGGGTCTCCTCCGTGACCGTAGGCTTTTTGATGGATAAGCCTACCGGCATCACTCTGCCGGAGACGGTGACCGTTCTGGGCTCTATGGACGGCGTGAGCTGGGGAGAACTGGCCATCGGCACTCCCACCACCACGAGAAACGACGCGCACCGCGTATCCTTCAAGCTGGACTTTGACAAGACGGCAGTCCGCTTTATCGCCGTGAAGACCGGAGTGAACAGCCATCTCTGGATGGACGAGATCACCGTGACGGGCACCAAGGACGTTACCGGCGCTAAGAAGCTTGAGGTGAAGGAAGAGGACAAGGTATACCCCAACCAATACATCTCCCCCGACGTGTTGGGAGGCATTGAGAACATCATTCTCATGTACACCTTCAAGAACGAAAACCCCGCCACCGGCTTGAACACCGTAGAGGAGCTTCTCCCCTACGTGGCCTACTACGATCAGACCGGCGAGATGAAGGACAGCTTCTTTGATTCCTTCCTGTTCTTGCCCTGCAGTACCACCTGCCCCTCCGGCGGACATTTGTATTACGATGCCAAGGCACCCTCCCGTGCCTCCGACTGGCTGTTGTTTGAGGACGATCTGTTCAGCGAAGGGGCCAACGTTCCCGCATTGAACCAAGCCGTCTCCATCATGGACGAGACCCTGGGCACGGATACGGAGCTGCCCGTCTTCTTCTCCATCTTCTCCACCGTTTACGGGGATAAGGGCTTCGGTGATATTGAAGGGGAGATCGGCGGCGTCGACTTCACCAAGATCGAGGACCGCAAGAAGGTCATCGCCTGGTGGATCGATCACCAGGCAGAGCGGTTTGAGCAGGGAGACTACGACAACCTGGCTCTCAAGGGCTTCTACTGGTATCACGAGGCCATCGAGACCTCCGATCCCCACGAGATCGAGCTGGTGAAATTTACCGCGGATTACCTCCATTCCAAGGGCTTCTACTTCATCTGGATCCCCTACTATCAGTCCAGCGGGTTCGCCAACTGGAAGAGCTACGGCTTCGACGCGGCGGTGATGCAGCCCAACTATATGTTCAGCAGCGACGTTCCCGAATCCCGTCTTTACGACAACGCGGAATACACCAAGATGCTGGGCTTGGGCGTAGAAATCGAGGCGGATTACGCCGTGACCTCCGATCCCACCAAGCGTGAGAAATACAGAGATTACCTGCGGGTAGGCGTGGAGACGGGGTATATGCACTCCATCAAGATGTACTATCAGGACGGCGGCCCCGGCGTTTACTACAACGCATACAAATCCACCAATTCCCTGTACCGCTCGGTATACGACGAGACCTACCGCTACGCCAAGGGGACGCTCTACTTCGGTATCCCCGAGCTGGAGTCCACCGAGTTCCACGGAAAGCAGGATAAGACGCTGATCATCTTCCCCGACACGAAGAACGACACCGCAGTGACCGCCGCGCTGGTGGGCGCGCCTAAGTACGGCTCTGTGCGAGCCGCCAACAACGGACGGCTGTACTACTACCCCGCAGAAGGGTTTGTGGGCACGGACACCTTCGTGATCCGCGACGCCAACAACGAAAAAGACCCCGGCATCTTGATCACCGTGGTCATTGAAGAAGCGGAAGCGGAAGAAAAAGAATAAGAATACAAGGCCGGGTCGCGAGACTCGGCCTTATTATATACCATGTACAAAAACAAGAACAAGAGTTCTGCATTTTTTACAATTGACAGCGTCGAGGGAAATATGATATACTGCAAATGAGGTAGTAGACAAAAAAACGGAAAGGAAGTGAGTCCAATGGGCAGTACCGATACGGAAGCGACAGAACAAGCCACGTCTTGCGGGTATTTTTATATGCCCGTAGGACACTAACTATCGACTTTTTTCGGGAGGTAAGACCATGAAAAAAAGGCTTATGGCAATTCTTCTTTGCCATTCCGTTCTTTTGATGGCCTGCGCCTGTGCAGCCGAAATCATGGAGCCGCCCGCCGTTTCCGAGACGGAGAGCAAGGCTTCCACACCCCAGTTTACCCTTTCCGAGGTGAACGCGGAAAGCTCCAAGACAGAGGAGCCTGCCGCCCCCTCCGAAACCGCTCCCGCGGAATCCGAACCCCAAGGAACCATCTCCATGGAGGAATCGGAGATCGAGTTGGAACCCGTCCAGCCTGTTGAGCCTGTTCAACCCATTGAACCTATCAAGCCGGAAGAAAAAGAGACCACTTTGGAAAAGGTGCTGTCCTTTGACATCGGCGAAGACGGATTGTTCGCATACGAATTTCTTTATCCGAACGATGGACCGGCTACCGATCCCGTAGAAATCGTATTTCCGCCTGTTCGCGCAGTGGACGAGAACGGGAATCTATACGTGCAGTACTTTATCGATTGGGATCCGTACGTTTTTTGCGTCAACACAGGAGAAAAGGTAGCCATCAAACGCAAGGAAAATTGGGGTATGCACGTTAAGGATGGCAGGATCTTCTTGACGTCAAACTTGATGGATACAAAGGGTATTCTGGAATATACCCTTGAGGGACTCCAGAGGGAATATATATCCAAAGCTTTCGTTTACGGCACTAAGTTGCGCTTCGACGCTCTGGGAGAACCTTACGTGGCGATCCCCGAGGTCGGGCTCCAAACGTTGGATGGCGAGATCTTGAAAATGGAGACATATCCGAAGATCACCGCCGATGATGACGGCGTGCAGAGCCTCACCTACGGCAACTACCAGGAGGTTTTGCCCTCCGACGAACGTTACCATAGCTTTAGTATGTACGGAGATCGCATGATTAGGGCATCGGATGGTAAGTGGAGCATTTACGACCTTTCCGATAACACCTTGTACCGCTTTACCTGTGACATTGCCGGCAACAAAAACAACAGAGCGGAATGCTATATCTCCGACGGCGAAGGGGCGATCACGTCCTATACCCGAAGATTCTTTACCTTGGGCGATACCGTTATAGAAGCGATGGAATTTGAACTCATCACTTCTTGGAACGGAGATCTGTATTTGCTGGCTTATTATCCCGACCATGGCGATCTTTACCGTTTTGAGCTGGGATATACGGAGTTTCCTGTGGAAGGTCTTGAAAATGCAGAATAACAAAAATGCGCTTCCTGCAAAACAGGAGGCGCTTTTTTGGCGGGAAAGGTTCCGACCGTGCAGAACCAAAGACAGTTTTTACAAAGTTTTCAAATAGGCAAGCAGATCGTCAAAGCCGCCGTGAGGGATGGCAGAGAGGTCTGTTTCTTTTTTGTTGATGAGGCAATCGGTGAGCAGAAATACGGGGATGCCCAGGGTAGCGGCGGCAAGATCCTCGGTGGCGTCGTTGCCGATCATCACACATTCCTCGGGGGTACAGCCAAGGGCCTCCAGCACGTCCCGATAATACGCGGGGTTGGGCTTGCACCGGCGGGAATTCTCGTAGGTGGTGACCAGGGCGAAGTCCTCCCTGTGAAGTCCTGCCCAGCGGATACGGCTTTCCGTAGCCACGGCGGGGAAAATGGGGTTGGTGGCCAGGGCCAGACGGAAGCCTCTTTCCTTGAGGTAGGCGATCACCTCGGCCGCTTGGGGAGCGAAGCCGCAGGATGCCTGCACCTGTGCAAACTCGTTGCGGTAATAGTGATCGAAAATGGGTTCGTCCTTCCGTACGTCCTCCCCGAACACGGTGGCAAAGGAGGCCCAGAAGGCTTCCTCGTTGGTAACACTTCCGTCGTTCTTCACCATGGCGGCGGTGCCCTGCCAGATGGCGGCAATCAGCTTTTCCGGGTCGTAGCCGTGGGGGGCAAGCTTTTTGGCAAGCAATCCGAAGTAGGCCTTGACGAAAACGTCCTGGTCCATGGGAAGGAGGGTTCCGTCCAGGTCGAACAGCACGGTGGTGATCTTTGACATAGGTATGACGTCCTTTTCTCGTTTCATTCCCTTATAGAATAGCCTGTTTTTGCCGAAAAAGCAAGGGGCGGGAGGATTTGTTCAAAGTCTTTTAACAAAAACCCGTGGCCAGCAGGATGGCGGACAGCAGGAGATACCACAAGGGGAACTCTGCCGCCCTTCCCATCGCCAACAGCAATGTGGCTAAAAGCATTGCCGTCACGCGGGAGACGATGCGGCAGGTGGTCTCGGCTGCTTCAGTCGGGAGGTGGCGGGAGAGGATGCAGGAGAGCAGTTTTCCCCCGTCCAGAGCCTGCCAGGGCAACAGATTCAAAAAGGCAAGGAATCCGTTTGCCAGGATAAAAAACAGCAGATAAGGGCTTCTCATCCCCCAAGGGAGGCAGATCAGCAGGGCCACCAGGTTTGCTCCCGCCCCTGCGAAGGCCACCCAGCCGGAGGCGGCAAGGGAGCAGAGGCTGTCGTCGTAGAGGATCACCGCGCCCATGGGGTTGAGATCCACCCGTCTCACCGGGAGGGAAAAGGCTTTCATGGCAAGGAGGTGTCCTCCCTCGTGGAGGAGGGCGGCGGTCAGCAGAAGCAGGGTTGGGAGGGGGCCTTCCAGGTACAAGGTCAGAAAAAAGGCGGGGAGGGCGAACAGGCTCACCCGCAATTTGAGTCGTGGGAAGACGGCGTACATTCAGCCCTCCATAGCTTTCTTCAAGGTGTCAATGAGACTTTGGGGAGCAAAGGAAGACTCCCCCGCCATGGTTTGGGCGGCCTGGGAATTCAGCCAGAGCAGGCGCAACGTACAAAAGAGGAACAACAGCAAAAGCAACCACAAAAGCCACTCGTTTTTCACCTTGCGAAACAAGAGAAAGGGTTTCTTCACGGGAGGAACACGGCCTTTCCAAAAAAGATGGTCTTCCCCGCAGAATGCGACAGGATTTTTATCCGCTTCGGTCTACAATAGAGGTAGCGAAGGGAGGGTTTTCGTGGAGACGGGAGAAGAGGTATTGATACTATATGCAGACGTTCTGGCATTTTTGAACTTCGCCATGGACTTTCTCTGCC
Source organism: Clostridia bacterium (assembly GCA_017516825.1). Lineage (GTDB taxonomy): Bacteria > Bacillota > Clostridia > Oscillospirales > CAG-382 > Coliplasma. Next base: position 61,561 of record JAFXBC010000034.1, read on the forward strand.
TTTGCGCCGCGGCAAAGGTGGCGTCCCGTCGGTTTATCGGCTGGCGGGTGGTGATGGGGGCTTTGTTCGGAGCGGTGTATAGCGTGGCCGCGCCCTTCGTCCCGGGGGCTTGGCAGGCGGCTCTGCATTTACCGGCCTCGGTTTTGCTGTGCCTCATCGCCTTCCCATGGGGAAATGGGAAAACTTTTTTGAAGACCTGGGGATCGTTTTTGATGTCCTGCGCCTGCCTGGGAGGCCTTGTCAGCGGGGCGTATTACATAGGACAGCGTAGGGTGACCGCGTGGGGGATCGTCTTGACGGCGGTTTTGTGCTGTCTCCCGGTGGTGCTTTACGGTGTTCACTGCAGAAAGAAGGTTTATGAGAAAAACATGAAGATCGAGATCGAGTTTGGCGGCAAGTCCGTGAAGGCGGATCTTTTGGTGGACAGCGGGAATCTGGTGACGGAGCCCTTCTCTGCGCTCCCCGTGGTGATCCTCTCCTCGGAGGTGTTGCCCGCGCCCTTGAACAAGCCAACCCCGGGGAACAGCCCCGTGCCCTTGCGGGCCATTCCCATCCGTACCGAGACGGGGCTGGGGTTGCTGTACGGGTTCATCCCCGATAAGATCACCCTTTGCCCGCCCTTTGAAAAGCAACGGCAGGTGGAGGCGGTGATCGGCATCGACACGGACAACTCCGATTTTGCGGGGCTGGACGGTCTGTTGCCGGGTGCGCTGCTGTGATGGGTGGACGATTAAGGGGCTCCGCCCCTTAAAACCCCGCCAAAGGGGATGATCCCCTTTGGAATCCCGCACCTTGTGAAGTATATATACTTTCCCGAAAACGACAGTTTTCGGAAGGGAAAGTTCTTTGGAGATTCTTTGCCCCGCGTAAGCGGGGTGTGAACCTTTTCTTTCAAGAAAGGTTCTTAAGCGTCCCCCTAACGTCCGGAAAGGAAGGATTTCATGCATAACGGTATTTTAGAAAAGAACCCCCTGCGGCGGTTTTTGGAGAAGCTCCTCCCGCGGGGGGAGGTCTACTACATCAACGGCCCCCAGACCCTGCCGCCGCCCCTCTCCCAGCAGGAGGAAGCGGAGCTGATCGACCGCCTTGCCATCGACGAGGGGGCGCGGAACATTCTGGTGGAGCGGAACCTGCGGCTGGTGGTGTACATCGCTAAAAAGTTTGAAAGCTCCGCCGTGGGGATCGAGGATCTGATCTCCATCGGCACCATCGGGCTGATGAAGGCGGTAAACACCTTCCGTCCCGACAGGCAGATCAAGCTTGCCACCTACGCATCCCGCTGTATCGAAAACGAGATCCTGATGTTCTTGCGGAAAAACGCGGGGGTGAAGGCAGAGCTTTCCTTAGACGAGCCCTTGAACGTGGATTACGACGGCAACGAGCTTCTTTTGGGGGATATGCTGGGCACGGAGGTGGACGAGGTCTGTAAGGAGCTGGAGGTGAAGGAGGAGCGTTCCATGGTGCGGAAGGCTCTGGAATGCCTTTCTCCCAGAGAGAAGACCATCATCGAGCTTCGGTTCGGCCTTGCCCCCGGCAGTGACGGCCGCGAAAAGACCCAGAAGGAGGTGGCAGATCTTCTGGGGATCTCCCAAAGCTATATTTCCCGCTTGGAGAAAAAGACCATGGCACGGCTAAAGGAGCTTTTGAAAAAGGTGTAGCCCTTGACGGCGGCGGATTTTTGTGATATCATGGGGTATCACGAAAGTCGAAAGGAGCGGGGGTATGGAAGCACGGAAGCTGTTGTTTTCTCTGTTGGCCGAGGAAGTGTTTGGTACGGAATGCAAAAAGAACGTGGACGAAGGCTCCGCCGAGAGGCTTTACAGTATGTCCAAAGCTCACGATCTCGCTCATCTGTTGGCCTCCCCCTTTGAAAGACGGGGAATCAGCCATGCAGGCTGTGAAAAGCAGGAGATGACCGCCATCTACCGCTACGAGCTCAGCCGCCACGAGCTGGCCTCCATCTGCCGGGTCTTGACCAAGGCATCCGTTCCCCATATGCTGCTGAAGGGCTCGGTGATCCGGGATCTGTATCCCAAGCCCTATCTCCGCACCAGCTGTGATATCGATCTCCTGGTCAGGGAGGGCGACCTGACGCGGGCGGCGGAGGTACTGGTGCAGGAGCTGGGATATACGGCGGAGAAGGATCCCGCCTTCCACGATCTTTCCCTGCATTCCAAAAGCGGGGTGCATTTGGAGCTTCATTTCAGCTTGAAGGAGCATTCCCAGCCCATGGACGAGGTGCTGGAGACCGTTTGGGACCACGCCGTGTTGCGGGAAGGGATGACCTACGTGCAGGACACGGAATTTTTGATCTTCCACACCGTGGCCCACATGGCGTACCACTTCTCCCACGGGGGGTGCGGGATACGGCCGTTTATGGATCTGCGGTTGCTGGAGCAGAGAGCGACGTTTGAAAAAGAGGAGCTTCTCGCCCTTTGCCGCAGGGCGGGACTGGAGGCATTCTACCGTAACGCCCTTTTGCTGGGAGAGGTTTGGTTCGGAAACGCTTCCCACACCGCACTCACCGCCAAAATGGAGGCTTATTTGCTTCGGGGCGGGGTCTACGGCTCCACGGAAAACCACGTGGCGTTGGAGCGACAGCGAGCGGGGGGCAAGCTCCGCTACGCCTTCAGACGGATCTGGATGCCCAAAGAGCAATTGCGGCTTCGGTATCCCAAGATGAAGAAGTCTCCCCTGCTGATCCCTTGGTATCAGATACGCAGGTGGGCGGAGATCGTCTTCCGCGGCAGGCTGAAGCACGCCGCAGACGAGATGCGGGCCAATCGGGAGATCTCCTACAAGGCCTCCGCCGCCACCGACGGCATGATGCAGGAATTGGGATTGTGATCAGTTAAGAACTTTTAAAGGGCTTTCTTTCGGAAAAGGAAGCCCCTTGAAAATCCCCAAGAAACCTTGACTTAAGAGCAAAAAAGAAGTTCGCGGTGATTGCGAACTTCTTTGTTTTATCCGAATTGTTTGCGAAAATCTTCTGCCACATCCTTTGCGAAGGGCAGGGTGAAAGAGGCGGGAAAATCCGCGGAGACGGCTTCCGTGGCGTTGAGCAGGCGGTACCAGGTGCCGGAGACGAAGGCCTGGGCCCCCTCACGGGTGATGCCGCAGGGGTAGGTCTTCCCCGTGGGGAGGAAGGTGCGGTTCATCTCGAAGAACAGCTCCCTTGCCCAGGGGGTACGGTGGTACAGGTGTGCGCTTGCCAGAAAGATCTCCTGCCTGTAACGGGCAAACCAGCCCGCTTCTTCCCCGTGGGCTTTGCGGTAGGGCTCGTAGCCCAGCTGATCCCAATGAAGATCCAGAAACAGGTGGAGAAGCACCCCTTTTTCCAGGGGATCGGAAAGCTCCAGAGTCTCCCCGAAGCGCAACAGGGCGTCCATCCGTTTTTCCGGGGGAAGGTGGCGGAAATGGGTGATATCCTTGGCTTCTCTCGCGGAAAGCAGGTCGGGGACGATGTTCCCGGTATAAAACAGGGTGGGTGCGTTTGGGTCGTACACCTTGGCGCAGGTCAGATGGACCATGGCGGAGGACATGGATCAGTTCGCCTTCTCGAAGTTCCAGGCGGAGCGGCACATCTCTTCCAGGGTGTGCTTGGCTCTCCAGCCCAATTCCCGCTCTGCCTTGGCGGGGTCGGACCAGCACTCGGCGATATCCCCGGGGCGGCGGTCGGTGATCTCGTAGGGGATCTTGATCCCGGTGGAGCGCTCAAAGGCCTTCACCAGATCCAGCACGCTGTAACCCACGCCGGTGCCCAGGTTATACACCTTCACGCCGGAATCGGCCATCTTGTTCACCACGGCGATGTGGCCTGCGGCAAGGTCCTCCACGTGGATGAAGTCACGGACGCCGGTGCCGTCGTGGGTGGGATAATCGTTGCCGTAGATGGACAGCTTGGGGAGGGTGCCCTTTGCCACGCGGGTGACGTAGGGCATCAGATTGTTGGGGATGCCGTTGGGGTTATCCCCGATGAGACAGCTCTCGTGAGCACCGATGGGGTTGAAGTAGCGCAGGAGGACCACGCTCCAGCGCTTATCGGAAACGTACAGGTCGGAAAGGA